>JBGCDR010000028.1:0-62140 GCA_045105515.1 Oligoflexales bacterium | reverse complement strand
GACCTAGAAAGCTAAGCCATTCAATGCGGCGACAGCTCGCCGATATCCTCGAAAACTCTCCTGAAGAGCAAGGTTACCTCACCGCTTGCTGGACTTGCGCCCTCGTCCAAGACCTTATAAAGAAAAAATTTGGCATCCTCTGATCAGCAAATAGGTCAAGCTTGCGGAGCATTTCCCTCCCTACTAAGCTCTAAAAGAGCTATATTATTATTAACAAGTTGTATTAACAAGTTTACTAAGTCTATATCTGTTACTGTCTCAGAAGCCAGTTGTTCTAATAAATTCTTGTTCAAACGGTTTATTCTCAGCACCTTTTCCAACTTCGCTCTATCATATGGGTTAGATCTATGCTCTATTGTGGCTATATTGAACATTAATATTGATGCCATCAACGAAGAGTCCCCTATATAAGCATTTCCATCATTATTTTCGCTGATTCCTATTGTTAATAGGTGGTTTAAAACAAATGGTGTTCCAACTTCATCAGTCTCTGTTAGTTGATGAATAAGAATATTCTCTGAATTAATATGAATTTCGTGATTTTGGTGTCTATTTTGATTTACCAAACAACCTTGGAGACTCCGAAGCAAGATAGAAAAATGAGTCGAGTTTATTGGGACTTGATTGGTCTCATAAGTCTCCACGATTCTTTTATTTTCATTACTTATACCCCTTAACAAAGCTGTTGTATTTTGAGTCGTTGCAGCCGCAATCAAACAGCTGTTTATGAAGAAAATCATCAAAAAAATGCTTACGGATCGTAGAAATAACATACTAATGCCTTTAAAATAATTCAAATTCTCGGAAACCAAATTACGCACTGTTCTAGTAGTGGGCAGACCAAATTGTAAACACTTATATATTGCGTATATAATTCTTAGCATGATATTTATTTGTCAATTATATTAAAGTATTGGCAAGGTTATGTTTGAATTTGATGACATGCATTTTGATCTTGGTTTATGGAGACCTAAATTTTTTTCTTAAAACCAGTTAAGAGTATTTTCAGTCAGGTAATGTCCATAACCCTAGGGCCTACAAAATCGTCTCCGACTCAGCAAAAAATATTCAATTGGCTGCTATACATTCTTGGCTTGCTATGACGTTCAAAATACCTAAAACCAACTAACGATATTTAGTGAACACGAAATCAGGACTAAGACTGCTATAGACTGAATTCCTAATTTTGGCATTTTTTGAAAAAAGGTGTTCAAGACTAAGTTCAAAATAGAGATGTTATTTGAACGTATAATTTGCATATTAGTAAACAAAAACTGACTATTATTTTTTGAAAGAATAATAATTTCTATATTCACTTACTCTTTTTTCTTCTTATCTTTTTCTTTACACCCATCTTTTTTAGAAACTGTCAAAGTTGAAATATTATCGTAATTCCACATTGCACCGGTTAGCGGATCTATTAAAAAGCCATATCCATTGAATATATTTGCCCAATAAGATGCTGCTATAGTTTTACCTACTTTTATGCTTGTAGGATTATAACAATCTGATGACTGTATCGAGATTTCAACATCATTAAAACTGGAAGGGGAAGCTGTCACAGTTGTCGGTACTTCGGTTGAATAAGATCCGCTAGGAGTCCGAATATCTGCTTTATGTTTTTCTCCATCGGATGTAACAATTTGCATTGACTGGGTTCCACTATTAAACATGGTAGAGCATGACGTTAAAATAAAAGCACTAGTAACAATGAAAAAATTAAACATATTAGATCCCTTTAAACTAAGTAGTTGATAAATTTTATCACAGTGGTATATGGCAAAGATTCGTTCCAAAACGTGAAGAGCTAAGGATTTTTGCTTGATTTTGAGTTTTGGCTGGGATTCTTTCTCACCCCTTCCGGCGATAAAAAAATAGAAAACAGTAAATGTATGGCCGGCTATAAAAACCTTAAAAAATCAATGATAATAGGCAAGTGAAAGTAAAAAATCCTGTGACAGCAGTGAATTGCCAAATGTGACCGCGGGGTGGTGTTAAAGTACTGTAATGGCTAGGGCATTCGGACTGAGTGCAATGTTAATGTAGTCATTTCATTCAATCAAAATTAATTAGTTATTTCATTGTCTTGTGTTCATAAAACAAGTGTTTTTTGTACAAAGTTTTAAGTTCACTAAGCCAGCCAGATATAGATTGATAGATTCAGATGAGAATCCTATCTTTAGCAAGAAAGTTGAGATTTTAATTAACACATAGGTTCTTAAGTGATTCCATCGCTTCTTTCTTTGATATATAGATTTGGTCTTTGAATCGCAGTTAATGGTCTAATTCTAATTCTCATAGACAACAACTTCTATATCGTACCTACTCGCTAGTTCTTCCAATATAATGTCACCCTTAGTGCATATAGCTACGCAATGTATTGATTTTGGTTTAAAACGTTCCATAAGATGCTTTGAAAATAGGGCTTGACCGAGTAAGTTCATACCAAGAGGCTTCGCTTTAGTTTGGACAACAATTATGTCATTTTTCTCAAGCTCAACGTCACTTTTGGTTGCAATTTTATGTTTTCCGCCACAAATTATGATTCCATCAATTAACCTCTTACCATGTATTCTCTTACCATGGAGCTTCTTTGATTTTACGGCTATAAATTCTTCTATTAATGTGCCCTTAACTTCTCGCCAGTATCTCCTGGTAAGAGGGGTCTCATGTTTTGACAAAAAATGGCTCTCCAAATGACTTTTAGTTGAATATTTTTGTCTAAAATACTATAAATTATTCATAAAAACATTATACACATCCTCATCCTGAATCCCTAGATAAGCAAGGGTCTGAGCCTGGGTAGAGTGGTTAAAAGCCACCATTAGAGTAGGAATATCCACCTTAAAATTAACCCTCTGATGGTAACCGAAAGTTTTCCTAAGCGTATGCGAACCATAGTTCCCATCGAGATTGATCTCATGACACCACTTCTTTACAAGCTGATTCAGACTTGAGGTTGTTATCTGCCTTCCATGAACCCACTTTTGCGAGAGAAAAAATGGGGAATCTAAAGATGTCTTGGGCCTGTATTTTAAATACTTTTTAATCACTTCACAGGAACTTTGGTTGATCGTAACAAACCTTTTCTTCGCAGTTTTCTTTTCATTGATGTTGAAGAATTCCCCTTCCTTTACAGAGGCAAGTTGCCCATAGGTGAGCTTAAGTAAATCCGATGCTCTCAGAGCTGTGTTGATACCCAGCGTGAACATTGCAAGATTGCGTGGTTCGTCTTTGAGAATTTTTTTGATTGCTTTGATGTCTTTTTTGAAGCGAATGGGGCTGACTGCGATCTTGGAACCTGGCGGGGGGTGGTTTTGGTTTTTCATCAATGCTCACTTTGGTCTTTGACAAGTTTTAGCTTAATCCTATCTTTTATTCATTTTATTATAGTTAGTTGGGATTATTTTTTAAAGCACGCCGAGCAGCAAATTGTGAAATTAGTGATATTAGACACTTACGTTTAAATCTCAACTATTGTTAAGAAGTTGGGATTTGGTAAAGGCATTCTCGCTAAATTTGGTGCTAGCTAGGTCGGGAAGCAAGTTGAGAATTTCTATTTGGTACTTTCACCAAAAATTGTGGTGCTTAAGATCAGTATTTACAAAACTATCTCGAATTTATCTTAAATTCTATATAGGATACATTTCCCAATAAAAGTAGTTATGTATTCTGAATGGATGGCAGTCATTGATTCCAAACGAAGATGATGGCTAATGCCAAGCCAAAATTTATTCTTTAATGTTATAATCACTATATCAAATCATTAATCCCGGAAGTAAAGGTATAACGATGATAACCAATATTTTTTATTCAACATTGTTTTTTTTAATCTTTCTCAATAGTACAATTTCAGGCGCCATGGATTTTTGCAGCAATATAAATAAGTACGCAAAAAATAAAGATGAAACAACAAAATATATAGATGATATAAAGAAGTTTGCACAACCTATTTTATCAGATAAAGATTGTTCGACTATAAAAAAATATGAAGAAACTAACTGGGCTTTAATTGACTCCAGAGACAAAGCTTCACGTAAATCAACAGGGAGTTTCAAAGGTACCGTTAAAATCCTCTCTGATCACCATGATGCAAGCAATCACAAATTTGATGAGGCAAATTTGAAGAAAAAGCTAGGAAAATATTTTGGCAATACAAGTATGTCTTTAGATGAAATAAAAGGAAAAAATTTAATATTATTTTGTAACGGCCTCAAATGCTTTCGAAGCTCCTGGGCCGCATGTTCGCTAAAGGAACTTGGCTTTAAAAAAGACAATATATTCGTAGTTTTAGACGGTTACACTGGAATCAAAAATAACTGTATCAAATAGTTTAACATAAAGAATAAAATTATGTCGTTGAGTAAAAAATTAGTGTTCCTAATAGTAGCAACTGCATTGGCATTAATTTTAGTGTCGATGACAACGATTTATACCTTAAATAACAAAATTAAAGTTATTTTTGAGGAAAAATTGAAAAACGAGAAACTAGTTTCTCTTGGTCAAGTCATTGATTCTATTTCGAACGAAATATCTATTAGCTTTAGCAACGCTGTGTCAGAAAAAATCATTTTATCGTTAGAAAATGATAACAGAGAAGAAAGAAGTAATGAATTTGGAATGGGTGTTTTTGGAGTAGCAAATTTATTGAATAGTTCATACGGATTAAGGCAAATCAGTGTCTTTTCTGGTCAAACCAATTCGATAATAACAAGTTACAGTTTAAAAAAAGAGGAAGCAATAGTTGACGTTAATTCTATAAAGAAACAACTAAGAAAATCTCTAGAAAACGAACAGAAATCAGTTATTCAAGTGAGCACAAATGAGGGATCGTATTTTGCATCCCTCCTACCTGGTGAAAATGAAGACGAAGAAATCTCATATGTATACATATTAATTTTTCCAATAGAAACTGTTACAAATTTATTTTATAAAAAGATAGGAAACCCTTCATATTTCTCCAATGATGATAATACTTTTACTTCAGAGGACGATTCAAGAGCAATCGAAAAGTTTATTAAAAATAGTAATATTAGTGGTCAAGAAGATTCTAGCAATAGTGAATCAATATTGACAAAAGATTGGGTAAAAAAAATAATTGATTTGGATACAAATGATATTTTTCTAAAAGACTACAAGTTTATCTATTTTTCCGATGAAACCGCTTTAATAGCGGAAGTAAACTACGGTCTTCTGGTTTCAAGTCTGACTTTTTTAATGCTAGCGTTATTAATGATACTAGTTGTAGTATTTATGGTTAAGAAGATATCAAGATCTATTGAAATTGAAGCTCTAAAACTAGTAGAATCATCTGAAAGTATCAGAAAATCTTCACGTGAACTCTCTAAATCAAGCAAGTCATTGGCAGATCTAAATTCCGAGCAGTCTGACTCCATAACGTTGGTTGCTTCTTCAGTAGAACAAGTCGCTGCAATGGTCAAAAACAATCTGAATACATCAGAAAAATCACAAGAGGTATCTAACCTAATATATGAAACAACTCAAGGAGGTTGTCAACTTAATAGTGAATTACTCGATTCAGTTGATCAACTCTCAAAAAGTAATCAAGAGATAAAAAAACTAGTTGATATTATTGGGAAAATAGGCGAAAAAACCCAAATAATTGACGAAATCGTATTCCAAACAAGACTCTTGTCATTTAACGCTTCAGTCGAAGCCGAAAGAGCAGGAGAGCACGGTAGAGGTTTTTCAGTAGTTGCTCAAGAAGTTAGCTCTTTAGCAAAGTCAAGCGGAAAAGCTTCCTCTGAAATAGGATCAATTGTAAAAAACTCAATAAAAGAAGCTCAAGTGCTCACAAACAATAATGATAAAAAAGTTTCTTTATGTCTTGATATAGTCAACAAAACAAGTGCACTTTTTGAAAAAATATCAGAATCATCAGACCTATTAAAGTCTAATGGAGAACAAATTCTTGCAGCATCAAAAGAGCAATCTTTAGGTGTTTCTCAGATCGCTGATTCAATGAGTAGGCTTGATGAAGGCACACAAAGAAACGAAAGTGCTGCTAAAAATAACTCATCCGAAGCTGAACGATTAGATCTTATTGCAATCAGTTTGACGGAAATAGTTTCAAGACTTTCTCTCATTCTCTACGGATCGAAAAACAAAGATCAAGTTATCAGTAATGATAATGATAATGATAATGATAATGTTCACTCAATTCAGCGTAAATTGAACCAAGAAATCAAAAATGAAATAAGATCAGTCACATCACAAAATGAAAGCAATGGTGAAGGCGGCTGGGCCAGGATATAATTATTGTTTGCTTACTCGGGGTATTTTGAGCGAAGCTGCTCTCAGACGCAGGATAGGGCGTAACAAGTTGTAATCAATGTGATAACAAAGCATCGCTCGAAAATGTTCGCAATAGGGGCAAATTATTTTCTCAAAACTCAACTATTTTGCATCGACTGAGAAAAATGTTTTGAGAATGGTTTATGAGAAAGGGAAAGGGGAACTTTTCGTAGCTAAAATGCAGTGAAAAAATTTTCTTATTAACCTTCGTTATTGAGAATCCAATTATTGCAACACAAAGTGGATTTTAACCTAGAACATTCGTTATCTTTGATACTTATGGCTTATCCTGCGTCTGAGAGCAGCTTCGCTCAAAATACCCCGTATTGAATGATTCGACTCTAATCATGGGCCAACCAAATTATGAAGAGTTTTTTTGATAATGGGTATTGAAATATGGGCATGGGGTTTGATATTATTTTCAACATTTTCTCAAGGGAGGAAAATTGGATTTTAGTGTTTGGGAGTTTTACCAAAAATTGTGCTGCTTAATGGGGTAAAATGAGCATAGAGCCTCTGAGCTGCCAAAATTTAGATAAGATGCTGTAATATATGAAATATTCAACGTAAAAAGCTTTGAATTAACGTGCGTAACCTACTGTGAATATGAAACAATTTTCACCCGCTTCAAGAGTTAGATTTCAATCTTATTAACGAATATTCGTATATTATTGCTCGAAGCATGCCTCTCTGGACTGCAAGAATAACGATCGTTTTCCTGGTTCTCAAAAATACTGACTGCCGACACTATCAATTAAGTTAAAAATCACCAGAAAAGTCGTTCCGAAAAACTATACAAGCTAAACGGTCAGAATTGATTTTTCTGCCACTTCTCAAATCGAGCAATCTTCATGAAATATTTTTTCTCATAATTACAGAAGATTACATGGGGAAAAAGCAACCTGTTTTGGCTTAATACAGTCATAATATTGATGGGTTAGATTAAATTTGGCAGCTCAGAGGCTCGATGCTCAATCTGGGCCAACTATCGAGTAGATATTGAAGGCTGTCAGACTTCTAAAGGGTATGATGTTTCTAGTATAATTAAACAGCAGAGAAAGATTGGGATTGATATTGCTAGTAATGAAGCAGTTATCAATGAACTAACACCTGAATACTTAACTTTTTTCTGCAACATTAGCGGACTCAAGGGTAAAGAAATAGCTGCTTACCTTGGTTTAAGGCAAGGCCAACTCTCAGATTACAAAAAAGGAACTAAGAAGCTTAGCAGCCTAGGTTGGTCCTGTTTCAGGAACTTTTTCTTGGAACTCTTCCAAAATGAAGGTGAGGTGACTAATCCTGTTTGGCTATCAAATAGAGATAAATCGGCTGCATAGCAAATTTAGATTCTGTATAAAGTTAAAAGCTCAAAATTATCGCAATTTCAGGCTACAGATTATCAACAGTTAATTGAGGTTTAGGGATGTATTGGATTTTGTTTGGAGCGGGGGCATCAATGGATTGCTACATACCAGGTGTGTCTACTCTCAATGGGAATCATAAAATATGGAAGCCTCCCTTGGTCCATGAAATATTTGATACTCGATTCTCTCAGGTGCAAAACAATTTTCCTATGTGCTCTGGTTTGGTATCAGAAGCTAGGTTTGATTCAAAAGAACCTGGCTTTAACCTAGAGAGTTTCATGGAAGAGAAATGGTCGAGCAAAATTCACGAAATCAGAGTTCAAAGGCTGTCTCTATTATTGTATCTTCATGGACTTTTCCGTCGTATAGGTAAACTTTATTTTCAGAAGGATTCAAATCCAGTCTCTGCATATACATTTTTCCTCCAAAAGCTAATTCAGAAGCCTAATACTGATTCAATTGTCCTATTAAACCTAAACTATGATACCTTTCTTGATAAAGCGATTGAAAATATCACCAGCCAGCAGCTAGATAATGTTGATAATTACCTGAATATCAATAATAAAATTAACTATTTCAAGCTTCATGGTTGCGTAAATTGGGGGCGTAAATATTTGAATGGCCCAAGTCCTAATTTGCCTTTTTCAAAAGTGATTCAACTAATCTCTCATACAGATTGGGACAGTAATCTTGATGATTATATCAGGGTGATAGAAGGAAATTTTGGAGGGGAAATAAAAAGTCATAACAAGGTTTCCGAATTGTTAATACCTGCTATGGTGTTGCCTCTACCATCTAAATATGAATTCTTAATGCCAAAAATTCATAAAGATAGACTCAGCTGTCTTAGTAAAGATTCAGAAAAGATTAAACTGATTGTATGTGGATACGGTGGGAAAGATAAAGATGCAAATGACTTGTTACAGGAAATAAAATCACGAATCAAGGAATGGTACTTGGTTGACTTTTCAGATGGAAAAAAAATAGATGGTGTTGGTGCTGCTAAATCCAATCTTATCCCAATTCTTGGTGAACCTACACGAGAATACTCTAATGGATTTAATAAAATAAGTGAATGTATTAACGATTTAAGTTAGATCTGTATTTTAAAATCTAACAGATCAATTCTCCTCACACGAAGAGTTTGACATTATTTTCTATTTTTTTTGAGGGAGGCAAGTTGAGAATTTCAATTTGGTGGTTTTACCAAAAGTTATGATGCTTAATATGAGTACTTAAGAACAAAAAATAATTCGGTGAGCTGCTCCAAAATGACTATTTTAAAACGGTTAAAAAATTTTCTAAAAACACAGAAATACTCCTGGAAAACACTTATGTCTCCACCCTCCAATAATGTTGAGTACATTCTAGAAGAAGATGCTGTTCGAGGCTTAATACTTGAAATATTTGAAAAAGAGTTCCAGTTCTCAGGGGTTCATAATGACCTCCAAATAAGTGCTGCTGCAGATCGTTTAGTTACAGAGATTTTCAAGATTCGTGGGGGAAAAGGTCTAAAAGAAAGGATTGACTTAAACATTGATTCGATTCTTAAAGGGAAAATGTATGTGTATACTCAAGCTTGTGCCATCGCTTGCTTATGGGAAACTCATCTTCGTTTTTTTGCAGACCGGGTTGGCGTTAATCCATTCAAACCTAATTCCGAAAAAAATTCTAAAAATAAAAGGGGGAAATTTACTGAGCAAAGAGATCTTTCGGTTGTGATTGAGGATATTAAGAAAAAATTTCCTCGCATTGAACAGCGTTTTAAGGCGATATCTGAACTTCGTAGTGCTTTAATTCATGCGAATATGCATCAATTACGTGGAAAAATAGATGCTTCGTTACCACCTAAGAATAGAGAAAAGCATAAAGGAAACGTTGTGGCGATTGAGTTGTCGACAGGAATTCAAAGAAACTTGAGTGATAATCTGGAAATTCCGGAAAATGAGTCAATGTATGGATGGTTCTTGGAGAACCTTAACAGTGACCTTTTATTTACAACAATCGAGATTCTAGAGTCGTCATTGAAAGATATCTCTCATTTAACTCAGATAAAAGCTCTGTCGTTTGGTGAAGCTGAAGGATCATTTTCCCGACTATTTCAAGGTGCAGGAAAAGTTGAGGAAGAACATCCCAAAATTGATTCTTCAGCAAAAAAGGGCCAAACATGGGTTCCGAGCATTGCAGATTTGAGAGACCTGCAACGATCTTAAACATTCTATTTTTGTTCTAAGACACAACAAATAATTAATTATTGTTTAGCTTCAAAGTGTTCAAAAAACCATAATCGCCATTACGAATATCAGTTTGCACTTTATTTGACCATGTTTTTCAGCTATGAATAGAGTTGAAAATATTCATTGGAAGTATTTTGTCTAACATTTGGCTCACCATACTGCTTAGTGTTCAAAAAACCTCGAACAAGTGAACGCATTATTAATATGTTCCAATTAAAATAATTCCCATCCAAAATGTTTTGGTAATATTTGTTTCATCACTAGCTTCGAGAACACACCTCATTTCATATTGACTATTTTTCGCACATTTAATATTTTGCCATGCTCAAACATTAAGAGGATTTTTATGAAAATTACGAAAAAAAAATCTGCTAACAAAATCTTTAATTTCGTCAATGAGGAAGCGCTTGCTATTGCTAAGCAATACGGAATGAAAGAAACTGTCCAATTATTTGAATCAGCTCTTATTGCCCTTGCAATCCATGAACAAGACGGAAACAACTCATCAGCTTCTAGAAGTTTAAAAACACCAGTTACAACACTTGGGAGCAGAAAACTTACCCTCAAGGTTCTAGTTGAAAAAATGGAAAAATTTATAAAACTAAAATAGGATTTAAGAATGGAATCAAACAGCCTGTTATTTCAGTCAATACCATCAATATTATTGCATTAGGAACAGCAATAAATCTATGCTTGTTTTTACGAACCAGCTATAAACAAAAACAATTTGAACAAAACATTATGAAGTTTAAACTCCTCAACGAAATACACAGCTCATTATTAAAAGCTCTTATTTCTAAGAACAGATTCGAAACGATAAGCATGTATAAATCACTGAGAAAGTTATCATGTCTTGGTAATCAAAAACAAATTGATCTCGCTAAAAAATGCATATCATTTTATAACGATGGCAAAAATCACTTTGATTACATTAAAGGTGAAAATATTTTAGTTGACCTGTTAACACAAATCGAAAATGATATTCGGGTAGCTGTCGATATTTAATATTATAATCTCTTTACAAGAGGTTCAAATCAAATGAATAGATTTATAGGCTTATTATTTACATGGATAATATTAAACTCTACCGGTTACTCAAGTGCCTTAATTAGTGACGATGAAGTCTCTATATCAGATAGTAGCTTCCTTTCTGAATGCTCAGTAATGAGTGAAAATGATATTCTAGCTTATCGAGTAAGTTCATTTAAAACCCTAGATCATATTATTCAAAATGATGGGATTGAAGTTTCACAACAATCCGTGATCAAGGAACAGCTAGAAAATTTCTACTCTACAGCAGGATATTTATTGTTGCAGGAACTATCACGCGACCAATTCAATAATATTTCAAACTTACAAGAGTCAATTAATAATAAACTGTTCTCATTTCGAAGAGGTTTTTTCTGCAATAGAATTGATTTGAAAATCTACCGGGATGCTATCGTAGATGACTTAGATATTATGCTTGAGATCATCGAAAGTCACCTTGATTTAGAGAATAACTGATATTTATACTTGGTCCCACCGCTTGGCCTTTTATTCCTGTTAGGCTAGATCAGACCCTTTCTTAATCATGCCATTCAGTTTAGCAAACTTCGCTTGCATTTCGTCCTCATAAGCCTTCTGCTCGCGCATTTTCTTCATGGCTTTGGCTTGGAGTGTAGATTCTTTCTTTCGCTCCTTCTGCTCACGCTTAAGCCTCTCAGTCCTTTCCTGGCCCGTTTCGTAAGTAGGTTCTTCTCCCATTGCAAACCTCCTTAGCAAATCCAGTAATCTTTGATCGGCTCACCTTCGAGGTTGCCTATCCTATTCCAAATCCAATCAAGCTCTTTTACGCACATTTCATAGTGTTCTAGTGGTTTTATGCCTGGAACTTTCTTCTCAATCCCAAGATTTATACAGGTCCATAATTCGTCAACAGTCCTGAGCATTAACGGCATACCGCCTTTAGAGTAGAGGTTTTGTCCAATTTCCTTGAGCTTTTCACCATCCTGGTCTGAGAAGGCTTGCCAATCTTCAGCGCTATCATACTGAAACGCATCATCCATAAGTTTTGCAATAGACATGATAGCATCCATTTTTAACTGATCCATTTCATCATCAGCTTGATAGCTTTTTGAAACTTCAGCCCTGATTTTTTCATTTCTTTTGAACCCTAGTATTTCGATTGGCCCATCATTGGTATGAATCTGCATAATAATTCCTTTCTATTTTAGTACGCCAGTTCATGTATGGATTTGCGATAGTATATCCTCAGAAACGAGCTGTTGGCCCTGCTTATGTGTGGAGCAAGGGAAGCCTTCGGTAGTGATTTGCTCACCTCCAAGATTAAGCTGGCCTGATACCTCAAATCCATTCTCAGCAGTTTTGACAAAGAACTGCGGCGGCGAAACCCTCCTCTGACTGCATAGCATGAAAAGCTCGCTTTTGTAATCCTTGAACAGATTGGCATTGCCAGACACGATTTTCTTTCTTAGTGTGTCGCCGTACTCGGCTAACAAATGCTTGTAGGCTTCTAATTTAGCCTCTTTCTTAGATGATCCATGAGCAATATGTGACCCAATCTTGTGAGAACCAATAAAAAGGGAGACCTCAAGAGAAAATCTATCTGGAGTAGAGGGAAGCACTTTCACGACTGGCATTTTAATATTGCTACGTTGGCATAGCTCATGCAATTCGGCCAATGGAGACTGAAAAGAACCCGCTGGAGCGACCTTTAGACCCTCTATCTTTTTCATAAGCTCGTCTTTAAACTTCTCAAGAATATCTTTGTAAGCTCTTTGTGTCGCAAGCATGAGCTTAGTTGATACGAAGGTTTCGGAAGTCTCTTGCTTATCATCAATTGTTAAGGTGACTGTAACGTGATGATCTCTTCCCTTGTCAATCCGGTTGCATTGGGGAGCTGGAACCTTTGCTTTCATGCATAATTCAAGCAGTCTACCCTTGGGGTTCTCTTTGAGTATTTCTTGATCTACTTCCGTGACTTCTGGACTGTCTTCCTTAAGTTTAGCTGCAGAGTGCAAGATATCGCTAGATTCACCAAAGTAAAACAGACTTGTAGCAATAATCTCTTTTTTCAAACCATCTCGATGACTAGGGTCAACATCCCCACTAACCGCTAAATCTATTAGCTGATCTAGGCTATAAGAGCCCTTTCCAGACTCAGAAAGATTTATCAAGACTGTCCTATTTAACTTAGGCTTTAATGCAATCTTTCGTCGTGGGTATTTCCTCTCGATAGTCATACCCTCAGTAGCACTGACTATATCCAGTCCTTGTAGGCTATCTGCAAAGGTTTGTTTTGCTTTCTCATCCCCGTGAACAAGTACTACTGTTTTAGGTGAGAGTTTGTCTATAAGCCCGACCATTTGCATTCTATCTGCATGAGCTGAGAGACTATAGGAACTTACCTTACATTTGATAGGTAGGAGCTTTCCGTTTACCTTAATAGTTCGATCTGCACTTTTATCACTAAGTAAATTAAGCAAAGCTCGTCCTGGTGACTCTTCATCTTGGTAGCCTGTGATAACGATATTATTTCTTTCATCATCTGCTAGCTTTTCAGCATAGAAAGCAGAAGGGCCACCGGACAACATGCCAGAAGAAGAGATGATAACACATGGATCACCCCCACAGATTAGCTTTCTGTCTTTTGGAAAAACTGGCTTGATATGCTTGCTATAGAAAGCGTGCCCTTTACGGGATTGTCTTTCAATATAGGAGGTTACATACCTTGGATGATCTCCATAGATATTGCAAACAGGGCGTACCATTCCATCAACGTAAATATTCACAGCTTGCAACTTCTTATTAGCAATAGCTTGCTTTAAGATAGTGATAACCTCCTGAGCCCTTCCAATCGCAAAAGCTGGAATCAGAATCTTTCCACCTTCTTCTATGGTGGACTGCACCGTAGAGACCAATTTAGCTTCTGCTGTCTTTCTGTCTGAGTGTAGTCTGTCGCCATAGGTCGATTCGGTTATGAACAGGTCCACTGGAATCTTTGGAATATCCAGACCAGGAACAGTTTTTTGAGCGGTCACTGAGTAATCACCGGAAAACAATAAGTGACCATAGGGAGTATCTATGTGGATCATAGATGCACCAATGATATGCGAAGCTGGGTAGAAGGTTGCTGTAACTGGGCCTATCTCAACCTTGTCATACATGTGTGTTGGTCTAATATTCTCAAGTAACTTGGTTACCTGCTTCTCACTATATAGAGGTACATCCTGCTCTCGTTCCTCCAAGTTCATGATTTTTAGAGCGTCTTTTTGCAGTACTCTAACTAAATCCATGGTTGGAGGAGTCATATAAACAGGTGCTTGAGGGTATGCTTCACTCAAGACAGGTAGGCCACCTGTATGATCCGAGTGAGCATGAGTTACTAGAATTGCATCAAGGTTACAATTTGAGAGTGAGTCTAAATCTGGAAGTGGGTTTAGTTTCGTAAACCTAACTCCACAGTCCACGACAATCGACGTGTCATCCACTTGTAAAAGAGTAGAAGACGCCCCGATTGCCCCTGCACCGCCAAGAAAAGTTAATTTTATCATAGTGATCCCCTGTAAATTGTCTTAACAACCATATTTTTGCATTGTATAGGTTATTTTTCAATGAGTATCGTATTGCAATCATGAATATTTTGGGTACTATGCGATTTTTAGTTTTATGTAAATCAATCACTAAAAAGAGTCAGTCAATGAAAATTAGTAAAAACAAATCATTTGAAAAGATTCTTAATTTCGTAGATGAAGAAGCGTTAGCCATTGCTAAGAGTCATGGTATGAAAGAAATAGTTCACATGTTTGAAGCTTCATTAATAGCACATGCCATCAAAGAAAGCGAAGGAAATAGCTCAGAGGCAGCGAGAAGCTTGCAAGTACCTGTGACAACCCTCGGAAGCCGGAAAGAGGTTCTAGAAATTCATGTAAAAAAAGGGTTAAAGAAACTGAAGTTCAAAATTTAACGAAAACATATTATTATGTGGAAGAATGATGAATAAGTCACAACTTGTCGAAAATATTCATGCAAAATCAGGTCTAACGATAGAAAAGTCAGAACAAGTAGTCAATGCGGTATTTGATTCAATCAAAACAACGCTCAACAGTGGATGCCGAGTGGAAATAAGGGGATTTGGAGCATTTTCTATCAAAGAATACAAATCCTACAGTGGTAGAAATCCATCCACAGGAGAGCCTGTAGTTGTTCCTGCAAAGAGGCTTCCTAATTGGAGGACTGGGCTTGACCTAAACCAAAGGATCAACCATTAACTCCCACACGCTAAATCCCAGGTGTCACCAGAATCATACCTAACCTTCCTGAGTTTTGGTGGCAAGATTACCCCCAGCACTTACCTTGCTGGTCTATTATCCGAGACTCTTGGAAGCCTATAAATATCGATGTTTTTTTAGGTACTACAGTACTGCTTTTCTCGGCAATCGTACAGAATACACCTTTAAAACCACTATAATAAAAACCCGTTTTTGGCGTTTAAATTTACCCCGAGGGTTTTTACCCATGTTTTTTCTTACGAAATAAAAGTACTTGACACTCCAATTTGTTCACAAGGGCCTCGTAGGGGCATGGATTTTGTCAAGTGTTTATTTTGAAACGACACCTCATATTCCGATTTTAATTTAGATACGATATTTCGTTATTGCCTAATTATCACTGTATTGACAGTGTTATATTACTTTTTTATTCTGAATATAAGTTAAACATTTCAATAAATAGGAGTAACAAATGATTGTTTCAACTATCAAATGGCGAGCTAAAAAAGTGGAGGGCTCAAGGGTAGTATTAGGAGTTGTAGCAGCTAAAAAGGACGGTTTGACAAAAATTTTTGAAATGCCAGTTTTTATGCTTAAAGCTGTTAATTTAAGCCCTGGAGATAATCTAGAGCTTGAAAAGGAGGATTTCAAAAGCATTACTGAATCAACATACAAACCAACCAAATTGCCAACAAAATGTCCCATGTGTCAAAGCTTACTAAATTTTGATGCTGCTAATTTAATTTGTTCAAGCAATTGCTAGGGAGGATCAATCATGAACAAATATCAAGCCATGGACGTTTTCGGAATCGAGGAAAGCATAAATAAAACAAGTCTAAAAGGGCTCTATCTTCAGCTTATCAAACGCTATCATCCAGACGTTAACACGTCGGGCCTTCATATGACGCAATTGATTAACGAAGCTTACGACGTTCTAAAAGCGCTAGAATCAATAGAAAGAGAAGGAAGCAGTTTTACTAACCTCGATCTATCGGAGGAATTATCGGAGGCAATAGAGCTAGCTTGTAGGCTTGTAGGTGTTGAAATAGAGCTTTGTGGAACTTGGCTATGGGTAAGAGGAGACACTAAGCAACACAAGGAAGCATTAAAGCAAGCTGGCTTTCGTTTTCACTCTAAGAAAATAGCTTGGTATTGGACAGCAGCGCCGCAAAAAAGGAGGTATGGAAAGCAGTTAGATATGGAAGATATCAGAACCAAATATGGGTCTAAAGGTTTTAAATCAAATCATATTCAACATATCGGAGCTTAAAATGGAACTATTAGAACGCTTAGACAAGATTGCTTACAAAAAATCTAAACCATTTTGTTATTCCTGCTATGTCAGGGTTAGAGGTTCGCACTGTAAACGCTGTGGTTCTGACGATCTCATGAGAGAAGACCATAATGGGGTGGAGTGGGGAACTAATCATATTGTTGAAACTCTATTAGATGAGGAGCCTTTAGAACCTGCATGTATAACTGATAGCTATGATCTAATGCTAGATGAGTGTTACCCAGAGGTAAAAATGGGCTACAACACTTGGAGTCCATCAGACCTACAAAAAAATATGTCTCCCGGTGATTATGAGTATGGCAAAGGTGAACACCTAGACTATCTGATTGAAAGTGAACAAATCATCGAGGTCAGCGGCAGGTATTACTGGGAAGCGGAAATAAGGGATTTTGTAGAGGGCCTGGAATATGAACTTGAAATGAAGAAAGGGGCTTAATATGTCTTGTTTTGTAGTAAGGAATGAAACTATTGACGCGGTAGTTATGGCTATTATTGGGGGTAACAGTTCTAGCTTACTATCAATTATGAACCTTGGCGATAACAGGCCAGTTAGAAAAGGGCTTGAGCATGAGTATTATGTAAGCATTTGGCCTGAACTCCTGGAAATAGGTTCTATGCAAGAGCTAGGCGAAAGGCTATTGCTACACAATGTAGAGTCGTTTGACCACCGTTATAAAGACAGTTCAGAGGATTACCCCAGTTACAACTGCAATCTAACTAAGGGGCGCAAATATAGCGATATTGAGATGATTAAGGCTATAGCATGCTACATGTATCAAGTAGTGGATCATGAGCAGGAAGATAATCACCCTATTTACAAACTATTGAAAGAGGTTCGCTATAACATGTCAAACAACTATATTATGAGTACTTATGAATGGGAAAATGCCGGAACATGGGGTTGATGTTCAGAGGATTTAGGATTGCCGCCCTTGCTCCCTCTGAACACCTAAAACCATAGCAATAGCTTGATAATTTGTCCAGCCCGCTTTGAGCGGGTTTTTTATTTTCCAGCCTCGCCTATGTTGCGGGGCTTTTTTATTCGCCGGTCATTCAATATTTTTTTTCACTTTTTTATGATTTTATATAGTAACCAATTAAATACATCCCGCCTTTCACGATCCATATTTTTGAGTTATAATTGAATAATAGAAGAATGACGCCGATTTTATTAACGATTTTTAGTATATTAGTATTTTTTTAGTTAACTAAATTTAGTTACCATTTTTTCTCTTGACAACTCACATAGCTCTATCAGCTCATGAGAGCCCTTTTACTATGTCAAGCATTATTTTTTCAGGCAAAAAAACATGGGTAAAAACCCTCGGGGTAGGGTGGAGAATTACCCCTGTGTCGCCGGATGGCAAAAGCTCTGAGGTTCGATTTAACCCACATCGCCGAAGGTTTGAGGTACTATAGTGCATCCAGAAACATCCAGTTTTATAAGTTTTTCAAAGCCTCTATCAACCTGACTTCTTTCTTAGCTCTCGCCTTTCCAATTCAAGCCTCAGAATATCATTGTCTTTATAATGACCTTCAATTCCATTTTGCCAATGTTTATTTTCTTCCTGTATCTGTATTAATTTGAGCTTGTTATTATCATCGATGTCGATACTTACAATGGTCCTAGGGTACTGTGTAATAAATACATATGACCTATCTTTATAGTTACTCAAACACTGATATTGCCAGCCATTTACTAGCAGAAGATGATGGTTGCTACGACGATTCAAAGTATAAAGCCTATCAATTCTCATTCTGCCGATTTCACATTGTATTCGCTCGCCATAATTATTTTCTTCCGTGTCTTGGTACGAAGTAAATTTAAATTCTCCCCCTACAGGTATAAAACTTCCACCTTCATCATGGTACTCTGGTTGACATATATCTCCCAGAACAACATCGTTTTTAGTAACAACTTCAGTCTGACATTTGTTATTGCAGCTTACTGTGTAGGTGCCGTCTTCATTGACTTCTAGCTTAGTCATGTTTTCAATACTCATCTTGAATTCTCCTATAACCTAATAGTTTAAACTTGTTGTACTTAACAATCTGTACTTTCCCTTGTTGGTTTCCACCTAAACAATAGATGCCTGACTCATCTTCACGAATAAATATGCTCACGTGCCCACGCCAGTCCTTTGGATCCACCCTCCAGAACACCACAAGATCGCCTATTTGCGGTTCTTCTACAGGCTTACCTACCTTCAGATAAGACCTGGCAACCTGCGGCCTTGGAGGTAGTTCAAAACCATTCTTAGTCAGTAACCATCCGGCAAAAACCCCGCACCAATTAGCTTTTGGTGGTATGTTCACATCACATTGCTTTGCATAAGCAGGCTTATAGCTGGAGTCATAAACAGACAGGGCCTGCGACACGATTCCATTCATCAAAACTCCACTGCTGAGAATTTGCCTTTGAATACTGAAGATTTGCTATTTAAGCCTCTTTTAAACTTAATTCTATAAGTCCTGTACTTAGCATATGGAGCCCAATCTATAAAATTAAGAGTCTGAGTTATTGAGCCCATTTCAGGACAAAATATACTTCCTTGCCTAAAATTAAACTCCTGCCCATCATCAAATTGACCTGTTATTAGGTAATCAAGATAAGCTCCATAGCGCCTTTCATTTCCTATAGGGTAGGTAGGATTTTTCTGAAAAGACTTACATTGCTGAAGCTCCAGACAAAGCATCGCTGCTCTGCCATTTTGATTCTTTTCAGATAAGTAAGCATAAGCAGTAACTCTGTCATTACCGTTCATTCTATAAGCTTCAAGCCATTCATCCCTGGTATCCCAGATGGGGATATTAAAATCGAAGTCTTTAACTGGAGTATGCACGAATGCATTTAGTTTATGCTCCAGCGCTTCTATCCTAGGCTTTACATCAGGAGCATTCTCACCCTTGGGACCATCCTTTACCGTAGCAGTTCCATTAGATCCCGTTATTCTCACCCCGTCATAAATCCTCTCAACATAAGGCTTGTCTCCCTTCTCGCCTTTGAAGACCTTCCCATTGATAAGAAGCTGTCCATCTTGTCTAGTGGTAAGCTTTTGATTTGCTTGCAACATCAGGCCATCTTTACTAATTTGATCCAGTGTTTTTTGTGGCGCAATTTCGAGCCTCTTTGCTTCATAGGCAATCTTGCCAATAAGGTCATCAGGAGCTTCTTTTTGCAAATCAACACTAGGATTTCCTGGGACAATTAATTTACCCTTCTCAGCGTTTATAAACAGAAGAGACTTACCATTAAGGTCTTTAAATTCTACGTTTCCAGTGTTTGCATCAACTGCCATCCAGCAATATTTATTACCCCTGTTGTCCTTCCTATAAAAAGACTGGTTCCTTTCTGAGAAGATGATATCTGCTTTTTGGTGCTCAACACCTCGCTCATTAAATGGTATTTCTTCTACCTTTTTCACCTTTTAAATCCCCTTTCACATTCTATCTTTGATTCTAGTCTTCCCCTTGAAAGGGTATGTTCTATATTTTTCACTAACCATTTGCCGTTAACACCCTTTCTTAAGTTTGTTAGCTCAATGCTCTGACCTGCAGTCAGTTCTAAGGGGCTAAATTTCTTACCAATATCTAGACTAATACTAAGGGTTTCATTGCCACTTCTAAATGCTTCAAACCTAGCTTTCGCAAGCCGTTCAGCCTCACCCTTATCTTTTTTGATAGTCTTTAGCTTGTAGACCTTACCTTCATCCCCTACCAGGATAGTCTGTAATTCTTTGTTACCATCGTGATAGCTAGCAGCAACACCCGAATATTTAGACAAAGGAGCTGCAACATGCCTCCAATCCCTTTTTATTCCACCATGTATTTTGACTTCTTTTAGCAAACCTAAAGCTGAATTTCCTTTTTTCACAAAGATCAGGTGCTTGGTATGAAACTTAAAAATTGCTCCATACTCACTTGCTAATCTTCTTAAAAAATGAATATCTGAGCTTGTTTGATTGATATGAGGTATCTTGATCGCACCAATCTCAGCATCTAAGGCAGCAGGGAAATCATATTGCTGCGCAATTTCAGTGACAATTTCAGCTATGGTAAAATTGATCCAAGTCTTTTCCTTCCTAGTGTTCATAGTAGTATTAAGAGGCACTGCAGTAGCGAAGAGCGTCATCATTGCAGGAAAGCCAGTCGTTTCTACATGATCTAAGGTATACTCTCCGCAGCTAATAAGACCATTTTCAAGACCAATATAGGGAACTATTGAAACTTTACTCGCAGGTATCTCAGTTACATATTCTTCATCATCCACGGTAATTTCAAGGCTATCAGACTTTTCTCCCATCTCATCTTTGATAATCATTGAGACTAGTTTGAAGTTTTTCGTCTTATCAATGCCATTAACCATGATCTTATAATCTATCTTCAAAAGAGCCTCCTTACTGGTTTCTTGGGGCTAATCTCACTCAATTCAGGAAGAATTAACTTAAGCCCTTCAGGAAGGACACCATCATAGAAGCCCTGATTATGCTCAGTGAATTTGATATAAAGCTCGGTCAAAACCTTTGTATTTAACGTCAGTACCCTAGCAATGATCCCATTATCGTGATTCCCGTAGACCTTAAAGCAAATCAAATCTATGCGGTCTCCCTCACTGCATATGTAGTCCATTTAATCCTCCGGGTACTTTTCAATCTCTATGGAGAACTCAAGCTTTGCCGGGCTGCCATCCATATTAAAAGCAGATCTTTTATCTTTGACTGACTTAATAAGCCATTTGCCAAGGTATTGACCAACCCTCTCACTGGAATAAACAAAGGGTACAGGCTCGCCTTTTTCACCAAGCTTTCTAAGTTCTTCCAGCTTGATAAAATCTTTGCTATTAGATTCATTGAAATAGAGAACTCCTTGAAGTGATACGCTATCTTGATTTCTGCCCCCAAAGTGAAGCCGAGGGGGCTCGTTAATCAATGCAACACTTTGCCAATCCCAAGATGTAGAACGCTCATAATCATCGAATTCAAAGGATCTGAACGTAAAGGATATAGGACCTAATTTCGCGAGGTAGCCTATCAAAACATCCCTCCCTTACTGCGATCCATCAGCTTTCTACGATCATCTATCCGGCGTTTACGCTCAATTTCAGCAAACTTTTTAGTGATAAGATCTTCTACCTCATCCTTGATTTCTGTAGCTTTCTTACTATCAGCTCCACTTATATTAATTGTGATAGCGTATTCACTCTTTTGACTTATTCGTTGCTCCATAGGCTGGGGCTTTGGTAGCTCGTAGACTTCTTGCGGGGCAGCAGCTACAGAGCTTGCAGCTAAGGCTGTGCTCATGACTAGCTCGGGTGCTTTTGCGGCCGCTGCGCTCATAGTTCCTGCAACTTTGGAATCAATAAGACCAAAGAACTCCATAATGGAGCCACCTATGCCTTTAAACCACTCCCAAAGACCTTTAATTTTTTCTCTAAACCACTCACTTTTGTTGTAAGCGTAAGTCACTGCAGCACCAATACCAACGACAATTAGACCTAATGGATTTGTCATGAAAGCACCACGTAAGAGCATAAGTGCTTTGGAAAAGAGTCCAGTTACTGTAATCGACCCACTGGTTACTGCTGAGTAAAGAGCAACAGCCTTCCAAAAAAGTCCATATGTGAAGGTAAGGCTTCTGACCACTGCACTATGAACCACCGTGGTAAGTGTGTGAGCTTTTGTTACCTTAGATGCTCCCAGCTGGATGCCTGTCATAAAGTAAAGTGCTCTGCTTGCAGACATCAATCCCCCGCTAAATACTGCTCTCACTATGTTGTAGCTTAGGGTAGCTACCTTTAAGCCGGTAATTGCAGTTCCAGTAGCTGCAACCACAAAGGTTAGGGTTGGGAAGGTTTTTGCTAAGGTAGCTATAGTGTTAGCACCTACTCTGAGGGTATCTAGTGTAAACCTGATTACTGGGAGAAATGTTTTCCCAATCTCAATGGATGCCCCTACTGCAGAAGCTTTTAAGTTTTCAAAAGCTCCGATCACATTGTCCATTTTGATCTGAGCAATCCGGTCCATTGCACCAGAGTAATTGTTGATAAGATCAATGGATTCTTTTAGCTTTCCAGATTTTGCAGCTTCAGTAAGAGCTGAAGCAGAGGATAAGGCTTCCTCACCAAAAAGAGTCTTTAGGATATCTGCTTTTTCGGCAGTCCCATCGTTTTCCATTGCTGTGGACAATTGTACAAAAAGCTCATCGAGGGACTTTAGGTTTCCTGACTCATCGACTGTTTCGATTCCAGTACGAGAAAGATAGTCTCTTGCGGCTCCGGTCGGCGCTGCCATTGAAGTGATAATTTTACGTAAACCAGTACCAGCAGTGCTTGAGTCAATCCCCTTGTTACCAAGGATTCCAGCCATTGCTGACATCTTGCTAAGAATCCCAAGCTCGTCACCTTCTTTGACCTTAAGCATCCCAGCTAAGGGACCCACATACTTCATGGTCTCAGCTATTTTAGGCAAGGTTAGGTTATGACTGGTAAAGGCTTTGGTTAGGATATTACCAACCGCTTTCATGCTTTGACCACCCTCAAGACCGAAGGCAGACATGATGTTAGTACCGATATCAGCGGCGTAGCTAGCTTCTACCTCTCCAGCCATGGCCATCTTAAGCACATCACTGATTGATTTATTGATATCGCCAGTGCTAGTCCCAGCCATCTTCATGTACTTCATGGAGTCCATAATCTTGGTAGCCGAGTATTTGAGACTAGAATCCCTACCAAGAGCCATCGCTCTTTGAGATAGCATTGCTACCTCAGATTCCTTACCTGGATCTGTAAGGGCTCTTAAGCCGCTCTGGGATGACTCAAAAGAGCTTGCTGCAATGATAGGAGCTCCGACCTGCATGGCAGCATAGGCCGTTGACATAATCTGGCCAGGAGCGGAATCAAATGTCCTCCGGTTTCTAGCCCTAATCGAGTCCCATTTTTGAGCGACCTTGAGTCTGTCATTGGCCTGCTGTGCCGCTCTTGCAAGCCTAAGCTCCTCTGATGCTAAAGACCTTACAGCTATACCAGCTCTATTAAGACTGGTCTTGACTCCACCAAGGGTTTCCTTCTGCTGTAGATAGGTTCTATTAAGAGTATGAACAGAGCGGCTAGCCTTTTGCTGATCCCGCTGCAGCAGAGCTAGTTGTGTCTTGTGTTCCTTAAGCTGATCGTTACTTTGCTTGACCTTGGATTTTTGCTCATCGAGCTGCTGTTTGTTTTCTTTTAATCTTAGAAAGCGATCCTTGTATCTTTGCCTTAGCTCACCAAGTGCCTTAGCCTCATCCTCTAATTGCCTTAGCATCTGGGTGGACTTATCAGTACTATTATCAAGCTGAGCACTTGTAGCCTTGTACTTAGCTTCTAGCGATTTAATCTCATCACCGAGAAACTTTAGAGATGACTTTCGATCTCTATGGATAGCAGTAGAAGCTGCTAAAGATTTTCTCTCCTGTTTAATTCTCGCTTCAAGCTCAGCAAGCCTTGTTTGCTGTTCACCTGTAACCCCAGACAAAGAAGCCATAGTAGTCTTGGCACTTCGTAAGTCAGTCACTGTTCCCAAAATCTGGGTTCTAAGATTCTTATAAGTACCAATATCACCTATCGTGCGATTAGCAGCTCGAACTTGACTACCAAAAGCTTTGACAGCACTTTCTGTGCTCGATAAGGAGGACTTTAAGGTAGAGGCTACCGAGCCTCCTATGGTGACTTGTACAAGATTATTCATGCTTTAACCGTAAATCTGCTTGTTGATCTTATGCATATTCTCGATAAACTCTTTTGCTTCGTCCTCTTCCATTTCCCAAGCTTCTGAGTAAGTAAGACCAAGTTTTACGAGGTAAGCCGCGACATAATTAATTTGCTCGGGTCTAAACCTAAAAAATCGAGGTAGGCTCCGGTGATTTTGTTGTAATCATCCTGGTAGATGCATTCGTTTACAAACTCAAGTGGTAGATCCGTAAGGTTTGCATAGATGAGTGCTTCCGTTTCTTCCTCGTCGAACCCATTAGCTCTAGCTACCTTTAGAGCTTGATTTCGGTCCTTGAGTTTAGGTTTTCTAAGCTCACAGTTAGTGATTTTTTTACCTTCGAATTCATACTCATTTGAAAATTTAATAGTCTTTTTAATCATAACTAAATCATTCCTATAGATTGCTTAACATCCAAGTTAGAGTCCACAACCCCACCTATGGTGTAGATTGAATTATCAGCATCAATATTGACCACTTGCTGACCTGCATAGGTAATCGATAGAAGCCTGGTGTCTACAGTAACTGTGAACTCGTTGACTTCCCCTGATTGCCACTTACCAGGATCAATTTCTTCGAACTTTCCACCAATAACAACCACGCAAGGCTGAGCTACTCCCCCTTCTGCTTTGTAAGCCCCCCTTGCAGTAATGACTGCTATTCGACCATCAATGGCAAACATCTGGTAAACTTCTTTGACAAAGCAGGGAAAACTTATCTTTGTTTCCATAGCTTCAAAGCCCATGAACTGTTTCACAGGAGTTTGGCTACCAGCATATCTTTTTTCCTCAGTCTTCTTCTTAAGCTTCGGCAGCTCAATAAAATTGCAGCGCCCCAAAAACCCCTGTCCGTTTAGGCTAATATTAAAATCAGTAAAAGTACTTGGTACATTTCCAGGTATCATTCATCACCTCCTACCATAAAATCTTTGAGGTATGCTGTTTCCATAATCACACCAAAATTAAGGGTATTTGCTGGGTAAATGCCGCACCATTTAATGGTCCAGTAAACATTTCCTGATAGTATTTCATCTTCGCTGGTGCGTTCTGTGCTTGGTATACATTCTGCTTTTACAATGTGACCGTCACGTTTAAGCCTAGAATAAAAAATGTTTTGTGAGGTTGCGACATCTTCCATATAGGTTGGTGATATCCCAAGATCCATAGCCCACATATGGGAGCTTAGCAGCGAATCAATCATAATATCGTAGGTACGGATGATATTAATGAACTGATACCGAGTATCTTCTTCAAGGCAGCCTAGACCTTTATTGCCCCATAGTTTAAAAGCTCCCTCGTATTTGATAATGCAGGCTACCCCTAGCTTATTTAAGCGATTAGCTTCGCATTTAGGGTCAGTTAGTGAGAAGCTTACAGGGTGTTCAATCGCTTGTATTGACTCAGCTCTGATATTGGATGGACTTTGTGACCACCTACGTTCATTGTCGTTTTTGACAATTAGTGCAGACGTAAGTAAACTTGCAGGAACTGGCACATCAGTTTTACCTACTTGTATCCTGACCTTACCAAAGGCAGGGTAAATTCTATGATGCTTATTTGCCTTCAGGTACTTTTCCAGCTCAGATTCATACTGATCAAAGTCTGTATAGTCAAAGCTTTCGCTAGATACTGCGACATCAGTGACTACGATTGCTCTTATCTTTTTAGCAGTAGCCGTAAATGCTTGAAGCACAGGATCTACCGCATCAGAAACAAGCGTGGCTGTGTAGCCGTTTGTACATAAGATCTTCGGGGTCTTACCAGTAATTGACTCAGACCTTTCAAACAGCTTAACGGTCTTTGCGGCATCGATCTCACCTTCCATTCTAATGAGCACCACATAAGTTGGCTGTTCATCAAAAATAGTTTTGAGAGCCTTATACAGATTCGTAGCAGGATCAAGCTTCCTCTCTTCACTAAAAGAATCTGGGTGCTGGCTTACCAGTACTGGTGTATTGACTGGCCAATACTTAGCATCAGCTCCACTAGCTTCACCGATTAAGCCGATAATAGAAGTCCCCCTGACTCTAATGGGGCGAGGGCCGGATGTATCCTCATGTATTTTTATTCCGTGGATCTCTTCCATCATTAGCCTCTTATTCCAAATATTTCACAGTTTTCTACTGCGTCTGGTAGGTTGATTTCGCTTTCGCTTAAGTACACTTCAGAGACAAAGACTGTTTTAGTTTTAGCGATACAGAGCTTTTTATTTTTGCCTATAGAGGGGAATATTCCACCTTTGATGTTTGCGTGGATGTTTTCAGCAACATTAAATAGCGCATCACCATTGAAGTCGTCGTTGAACCTACAGTGAACACCACTGGCAAAGTGAATTTCCGTGTAGTTTTTCTTAATCAGAATGGGCTTACTATATGAACCATCTCCAGTCACAAGAACTTTTGAATTCTCTCCCAATGAATTAAGCGCTTCGGGAATACTTGTATATCCGCCCGGGCCAACGATTGCATCATATGAAAGATTGGATAAAAACCGCAAATTATGAACTGGTTTCGACGCCTTGAGCACACCCTCTACCAGTTCATGGGTAGCAGTAAACTTCCATTCAGGGCCTAGCACATCTCCTTCATGGGACCATTCCACGTCATATGCAAGCCTATCCGCTCCAGGCATACCATAGTTGATACTTTCCTTGTTCGCATCTCGGAGGCTTTCATCCATCTTTGCAGTTAATGTTTTAGCTCGGTACTTAATACCAATAAGAGCGCTTTTTTCTGTAGGAACAGATTTTTCAGGCACATGGAGATAGTAGCCATCAACGAGAATAGTAGCCTG
This sequence comes from Oligoflexales bacterium, assembly GCA_045105515.1. Taxonomy (GTDB): domain Bacteria; phylum Bdellovibrionota_B; class Oligoflexia; order Oligoflexales; family Bog-1112; genus JABSRF01. The sequence goes on along the minus strand of JBGCDR010000028.1, from coordinate 35,123 downwards.
ACTCCCCCTAAAACCATCTTCAGTTGCTACGACCCCACCTTTTATCAAAGTACCTTCAGGGTAAAGGAGTAAATTTATCATTTTTTGCTGATGTTGAATGATACTAACAAGCTCATTCATCTCAGAATCCTGTAGTACTCTGGGATGGAAACCCATTCCAACGTAGTTTTTAGTCGCATCAAATCTATTTGCTACCTGCATATCTGCTCCTTCTTGAGTGCTAGCTTTATACCGTCTACTTTTATTCCCGAGTAATCAGATAGCATTGAACTACCTAGCTTTCTTTCACCTAATTTCAGGTTTTTAATGTTAAATTCTTTTTTGTAAATCCTAAAAAGTTCATCCCTATGAGCAGAGGAAATCCCAGCTATATCTCTGATTTTCTGAATCTCTTCGGCATCTGGAACCTCCTCTCCTTTCAGCTCTACCTGGTAGCGATAGAAATTCGCTGTAGGTCCAAATGTCTCCACTTCCGAGTCTTTATGACCGATCCATTCAAGGGCCATCTTAAGAGCTTTCTTTGAGCCTCTAATCCGGTCCCACTCTTTGGCGTCATCTGAAAGAGCTTTAACTCCAATAAAGGGAAATAGAATATCTAAGCCAAATTCATACATGAACCATTCGAAAAACTTTTTTCTGGTTTCATCATCTTCCGCCTTAAGCTTAGTGAGTACTAGGCTTCCTAGTTCATCTTGGAAGGCAGCTATGATCTTTTCTTCAATCTTTTCAGTCAAACCTATAACTCCCTGGCTTAATGGAACACTCAGACAGGTAGAAGCATTCGCCTGGACCTATCTTTGGAATCTTGGTTTTGGACAAGTCAACACTCTTAACACCGGTAATTTTCAGCTTATGTCCATGCAGGATCGAGTAAAGCCAGCTAATTTCTATAGGAGCGCCAATATTTCTAATTGACTCAATCTCATTGAGAAAAGCATGAGCAATCTTCTCCACATCACTGGGAGGCGAAGTAGGGTAAAGGTCTAGGGTTGCGTTTAAGTCAAATGGAACTGGCTTGATTGATCGCACGATTATAGTGTCGGTTTTTATCTTATTGTCATCCTTATTGATAAAATCCTGCATTTCCTGAATGATTGCAAAGGAACATTCTCCCGTAGGATAGGCAGACCTGACATAGATAATTAGCTTCCCGTATGATTCTTCTTGCTCATCCTCGCTTACAATATCAATAGCCCGGACCACTTTAGCATCTACAATCACTTCTTTTTTATTGCTTCCATCAACAGGATACTTATTCTTAAAGTCATTTTTGATCCTGCTTTCGTAGTCTTCGCCATAGCCAAATCTCTTCGGAGCCCTTTCTTCGTGCCATTTTCGAAACTGGGTGAGCGCAATATTGTTTGCGTATGATTTAAAATCACATAACTCCATTGCTATTGCAGATACAATAGCCTTTGCCGGATCTGCTTCTGATAACTCGCTATCCAGGCCACTACGCTCTAGCAGCCTTTTCTCTATAACGCCTTTATCCTCATAGTCAAATACTTCGGGTGCATTCTTAACTTTCAATGTCAAATCCTTTCTGTCCACTCTTCTAATCCATCTGAAACCTTGGCAATAAGATTCATTTCCCCATTTTTTTCCAATGATTTAAGACTTACATTTATAAGCTTCAATCCTTTGATCTGACTTTCTAATGCTATAGAAACTTCAGAAGAAATATCTAAGAGTGTCTCAGCGTTCTGTGGTTGATCTAAGTAGACCAAAAAATCGCTACCAAAGTCTCTCATTCCAAGCATGGAGCGTTTAGGAGTTAGAAGAACCCTTCTAATGGATTGACTCAGGAATTCTCTGCCTTTAATGAGTTTCCCAGTACGCTCACACATACCACTTACCATTATCAGATCTCCTATATTCGCAAAACTATTTTTCGTTTTTGAAGGTATATTTGTTTATTTGCTGTCGAAAGACTTAATTTTTTCTAAGGCAGTTTGAAATGGCTCTTGGAGAGTAATGGCATTCCCCCCTGCAGTCGCAGTTTTCAAAGAATCAAAAGCATCTGCAATTGATGCAATTAATGAGCCTTTTTCATTGAGCACACCAAACTTACCAGGGCTTAATGTAAGGGTAAGCTGGCTACCATTTGAAACATATTTCTGGGCCTCGCTAGTACTCTTAGGTACTGGAATTGCGTCAGTAAAAAGACCAGGTAGCACGTAACCTTGCTCTAAGTCACCCATCGGTGAGATAATAAGAACTGACTCACCAGGTTCAGGCGGGGAGTATATTTTAATACTCTTTCCCGCTCTATTCTGCAAAACATCTAGCCAGTCTGTAGTGATTTCACCAATCTTAACTTTAACTTTTCCATCTAATCCAACTTCGCAAACCTGACCAATGCGAATCAGATTATTAAGCCTATCAATAATCTCTTCAAGTAAGAATTCTTGATCAATTTCCTCATACATCGAGCCAACTCACTTCAAAGTCATGGCATAAAACCCTTAGATTATTTTCTCCAGGGATATCCATAGCCATTATTTTGCTGCACCAAGCCTTTAAATATTCCCTACAAATATCCTTATCATTTACAATTGATTTCCTAACCTTATTCTGTAGGGTATCAGTATCCTCTTTTGTCTTTATACCTAAGTCTCGACCTAGACAGAGGTAAACATCTACCTTTAGACTAGTCCTCCCTCTTATCGTCCCATAATCAGTAGTCTCGAAATCAGTGCCAGCGTCAGATGAGAGAGCAACTAACGGGGTCTTGCTAGCTCCCACGCTCTCTTCAGAATCTGCAAAGCGAAAACCAGGAAGAACTTCTTTTAAGGCTGATTCTGCTAAAAACTTAAGTCTAGCTATCCTGCTCATCCCAAACCCTCCTTAGGTAGTAGCTGTATATTCCTGCTTTTTCCTGAATCTCATCGATCTCAAAATGCTGCCCATCCACCTCAACCTTAGAATTTTCTTCTGCCCAAGAGATAATACCGACAAGAAAAGATCGGGAATCACTAATCACAGTGCCTCTTATAGTCCTTTCCTTAGTAGACCCCTTGGAGAAAACCACAGAGACCGGGCGACCATCGACCATGACAGTCTCGCCAAATCCCTTTGTAAACGCTTTAAGATCCTCTTCCGTCTGAATCACAATACTTTTACCTTCATGCTACAATTTGGACGATAAGGAACCATAAGCGGTGAGCATTGGATTTGGAATAAGCGTTTGCTTGGGTTTTTCTCTGTCCAAGAGTCTGCATAGTAAGGAAGAGCCTGTAATTTAGCCCCAAAATCATGGATCATTCCGTAATGCCTAACCCCTTCAAGCTGTGTGCTGAGGAACATGACATAACCGTCTTTCAAAAACTGAACTGTTTTACCAGTTTCGTCTTGGTACTCGTTTCGGTAGGTAAAAATTGGAAACTCTCCCAATCGCCCTGCATACCTAATGCCATAATGAGCTTTTCGCGCCCCTAGATAAATGTCTGAATCATCACCTCTTCTAAAGTCCAAAAGCTCTCTAACTCTAGGGTTTAAGACAATTTGTCTGAAGGTCGCGCTTGTCATGATAGTATGAGTGGGCGAGACTTTTGCTATGTCAAAGAAATGCTCTGCCAATATTGAGAATTGCGTATGAAGGTCAGCATCGAGTGACCCGTTGTCATTATCTTTATGATCCCATTTTTGCCAAAATTCATCTGTAAAGCCTTCCGACTCACCAAGAGTAATTTCAAGCTTATCCGATCTTCCAAAGTCTACTTCAGTATCTAATCCTTTGCCTTTAATCTCGACCTTTGCATCTAGGCAAGCATCAAAAGCCATTTTTTCCTTGCGACGCTCCACCATTTCCATCGCGTCCTTGATCGCAAGATTCATATTGATTTTACTGCGCTGCTCAGGACTCATAGTCCCTGTAATAGGCTCGCCTACTGACCTTTTAATATTTCTGTCAGGTGTATGAACCCTAAGTTCCTTGATATACGCAGGTTTGACAAACTTAGTGGAATAACCAAGGTCTTCAGTCACTGGTGCTTTGGCGTCCGGATGGACAAAATTAGCAATTCTATGGCTGTTTTCGATCGTGTCAAATACGATCTGCTCAGTTGTATGACTAACTTGAGATGGAAAGAAAGTCTTGAGAAAGTAGTTGTCCATATCAAGCTCGAAAGCTCGGACCACCCCCATCATATAGCTTGTAGAGTAAATATCCATAAGATTTCCTTCTTTATCGTTTGTAGCTATTTGATATATCAGTTAGCTATGTTCTAGGGTGAGCTTTTACACCTTTTTCCATGTAAATATTTAAGATTCTTAGCCTGTCTGTAATATCTTGGCTAGGAACTCCATTTTCATCTGCATAGCCTTCACCAAAATTCATTGCGTTGTAATTAAACTGTCCTGTTAGATAGATGACAGCTTCTTTATCGCCTTCGGATGCATCAACATCTTCGCTAAGAATCCCCTGAGGCTTCTCGGAGCCATCTGCAACTGCGACAGCCTGTGGGTTTGGTTGTTCCGCAGTAGCAGCAGGAGTACTTATTTTGCAGCACAAGACATGCTGTGCATCGTCACCATCAATGCGACCGACTACTGACCCATACGCTAGCTTTTGTCCTTGTTTTACAACTATGCTTCGCGTGACTATTGGGAAGTCCCCTGCATGTAGAAACTTGGGACTAGTTTCTCCTAAATCGCCCATTCCTGGTTCGAATCTATAATGCATAATTAAAATACTCCTATTCTTTTCATTTCAGCGATATCCTTAGCAGCTTGATCCACATCGGAAATGCTTGTTGCTTGGGGATTGTTGCTAGGTGCGTTCAGCTCGTCATCTGCTTCTTGCATCAAGCTTAGCGCATCCCTACCATTAACAATTTCATCTTTTCGAAATGCAATTGCGGCATCACCGACAGAGGAAGCATTTTTTATAAGCTCTAGGGTGAGTTTTTCGCTTCCTTTAAGACCTAGAATCCCTAAGATCCTTTCCTTCTCCAAGTGTGCTGCTTCCGCCTCGATACTCTTAAAATTGACGCTTGCTGCGCCTTCCTCGAAGATCTCTTGATAAGCTTCAGGGTGTTTCTCCCTCACTACCCCAGCATTTAATTCCATAATCTCTCCTAATAGATTTTCCATCGTAGAAATTTCATCGATTAAGCCTCGCTCTAAGGCTTCTGAGCTAACAAAAACGGAACCTTGACCGTAGTTTTTAAGAACTTCTTCTTTGCTTAGACCTCTGTATTGAGCAACTGCACCTACAAAGACTTCTGCCAAATCATCAACGATCCGTTGGCGTTCTGCTTTCCCTTCTTTACTAGAAACTGGAGCATTTTTATTAGGTGATTGCGAGGAGAGGAATGTTATTTCTCCATCAACTTTATCATCAGCATTAGCTATCATCTGCACCCCTATAGAACCGATGATGGCTGTGTCAGAGGCATAAATTCTTGAACATGCTGAGGCAAGCCAGTATGCAGCAGAACAGCACTGACCATCTACATATGCTACAATCGAAGTACCATCTTGATTTGTTTTCGAAACATTTTGGATGTGGGACGCAAGCTCACTGCAGCTTGTTACCGTCCCGCCTCCCGAGTTAATCTCAAGTACAATTGTTCGTATGCTTGGATCTTCAGAAGCTTTATTGAGATCCCTTGCAATAGCATCATATGAAGTTGCTCCAGAGATATCGCTCATAACCCCGGCGTAGCGTACAAGAGGCCCATTGATAGAAACAATGGCAACTCCTTCTCTCACCTTCGTATACTTAGTTTGCTCTAAAGGCTTATCTAACTTAGCTCTCAACGACTGAGGATCGCCTAAACCATTAACTACAGTCCAAACTTTTTGAACTTCCTCAGAAGTTGCTGCCCATGGCTCATTTAGTACCGCAGCAATCAGTCTATTCTTTTTCAAAATCTTCCTGCTCCTTTGCACTAAGCTCTTGTCCTGCTAGGGTTTTCGGCTCAAGTTCGCGTTCTTTTGCTCTTTGAGCAACCACTCTCTCGTAGTTGTTGCCCGTAAGCATTTGGGTCAGAGTCTTTTTCGAGACTATGCCGAGGTCATGTAACTCCCGTGCTGCTTTTGCAGCTTTCCAGCGATCAAGCTGAATGCACGGATCTCCAACCCACATCGCTCCTTGAAATGCAGCTCTTATTAAAGGGTCTGACCAGTATCCTGGAGCATGGAGATAACCTCGTGCTACCGACTCATCCCAAAACCAACTCCATACATGCCTGTGAAATTGGGAAACTAACCTCTTCCTTTTTATTTTAAAAACCTCAAAAGCACGTTCAAGAGCTGCCATTGAAGCTGTATAACTAGCGTCAAATGCCATTAGAATGACTTGAGCTGGAATCTGTAACTGTGCCCCTACTATCTTCATCATGGGCGCAAAAAAAGCTTCAAAATTCTTATTAGGTCGATTCATTTCTAAGGTTTTTACATCTTCATCCGTGCCAATATGAATATTCGTAAACGGCTTCAGTTCTCTTGGTATCATAGTTTTTTCTGGATCGCTACTACTTACGAATCCATCATCAACTAAAACATCATCCCCCTCTTTTGTCTTGGTGACAAAAGCAATAAAAGCCTGGAAAAGTGCAGCAGTGACCTCTGCCTCTGAATATTTCCCAAGAGATTTAATAATATTTGTTATGACAGAAAGGTAAGGAATACCCCTTGTTTCTCCAACTCTTTTTGGCTCATGAATAAATAAGACTTGAGGGTTGCCTTGTCTGTCTTTAACTTTTATCTCTTTGTACTTCACAGAGCTAAAGTCGAGTCCATAGTCATCATGCTCACGCACAAAAATAGACTTTCTCTCTCCAGTAAGCCTATCAAACTTGATTCCTGCTCTTACATTTTCATTTCTAAACTGCTCAGGAGGAGTATCAACTCGCATAGCCTCAACTAATTGTAGACACAAGCCATATGGTTTTCGATCTCTTTGAAACCTCCTTATAGGAAAGCAGTCTCCGAACTCTAAAGAGCTATTAAAAGCAAGGTTCTCCAGTTCCCAAAAGGTGTGAGTGCGGGCAAGGTCGCAGGTTTCATTAGTAGACCAGTATTGAAAAAGAAATTCTGCTTTTTTTTGAGTTTCGCTAGCTTCTGACTCTGAGATTTTTGCTGTCTCGTGGTCAATCTGACTCTCGGGGCGCATACCTGAGCCTACAGTTCCATGAACCATTGTCTGGATAGCTGCTGAGCTGATAGGTTCATTGCGCACAAGGTCCGAGCTAGATGCTTGTTGCTGTCCTAACTCCGGCAAATAAGTAGCGTCGGGACTCTGAAGGTATGCAATCCTTCGACCTTGATAAACAGGGTTTTCAGGTGAAGTTGACCAGTATGAACTGCTCTGCGGCACCAAGATATTTGATTTTCCAACAGGTACATAAGTCATGGTAATCTCACTGCATTGACGGGATCATTCGAGAACTTGAACGGCCTGATAGTCTTTTAAGCCTAAGAATCAATGTTTTTTCTCGCTTATAGAGAGTTTCTAAATCACCCCTCCTAAGCTCTCTTCTCATACCGTTTTCCTCAATAAAGTAGCTTTGAGCCCCCGATTCAATTGCTGCTATTGCATCCTCAACCCTTTCGAGCTGTTTTTCTGTTTTTTCTTTGAGATTCTTCATACTTTTTCTCTCCAAGTGCGCAAATATCGTCTAGGTTTTTAACTTGCAGAAGGAATTCAAGGGCTGCCAGTGAGTAGACCCTAACATCTAATGGTTCATTGCGAACCCCAGGTACTTTAACCCAAACCCTCTTAATACCTGTGGTTTTTCTGATTACTTGAAGCTTTTCAGATGCCAAACCCTCGAAGTAAGAACTTGGAAGGAAGGCCCCGAAGTGGCAGTAACATGGACCAGGGCTTTGAACTTGAAACCATTTCGCTAGGGTGTCTTTAGCTGTATTTGCGCCAACTGTGTAATAAGTGAGGTTGATATTTTTTTTGTATTCTTTGGGATTCTTATCAATGATGGGCCTACCTATAGTAGCAGAACCTTTAATAGCTATAATATTACGGCCTGTACCCATATGTTTGCGAACGTAGCCTGCAACCTGCTGAGTTAGATAGCCCGAATCAATTGATACAGCTGCTATCCTCATCTTTTCACCAGATGAGTGTGTAAATTGCTGCTTTAAAACCTCATCTAGCTTTTGCCAAGCAAGAGGTCCTGAAGGGTCGTACTCAAGCTCGATAAACTGGATAGTCCAGCTTTCTTTGCTACGGCCCCATCCTGTTATCTCAACTGAAAGCCAAGAGCCGTTTACATCCACTCCGGCAGTTATGAGATGCACTCCTTTGGGCAAAGGTTTGATGGAATAGTCTTCGATATGAGCAGCTAAATCGCTAACTTTAGTTTGAGAAACCGTCCCATCATAAGACCTTCCTAGATCATTATTCCAAAAAGGCTGTTCCTCCTCAGGTGAATTTTGACAAAGCAGAAAGTTTTTGACTATATCTGTCCAAGCTTTGAAGCCATAAGGAGTTTGCAAAGGATTGTACCAAATTCCAACCGATTCGCTTAGGTGAGCAAGGTCCTCGAAAGACATCAAGTCTTCTTCATCCAAGCTGGTACGATGAACCCTAGTTTTGCTTTTAGAATCACTTCTATGGGCTCTAGCTTCCTCCAAATTTACCGATAGTTTCGAACTCTCTATTTCCTCGATCAACCATGGTATTGGTCCTAGCTTGAAATTCTTAAGCATCTGAATTTTTGACTCTTCATCAATCCTCTTAACTTCGCATGTAGGATTTTGACAAGCTAAATGGATTGAGCCTTTCACGGGAACCTTTTGTCCGTCTTCTTTTTCAAGCTCTTCCCATCTCATGTCACGGAAGAAGTCAGGTGACTGGTAAAGCCCGCAATGAGGACAGGCCCAGTACATGGTTAACTTGTGTTCAGCCCTCTTTAACTCCCGATCAATATTGCATTCGACATCGGTAGGAGTACTCTCTGCGTAAATTTTTTTGCGTCCGTGGTAAGTATCAAGCCTTTTAAGAGCAATAGCGAACGGGTCGCCCTGGCCTTGGCAGTTACGCACAAAATTTGAAGTTTCTGAAAGAATTAAATTGCGAACATGCTTCCCTCTCAAACTTCGTGCCACAGTAGCTGTTGAGAAGTGAATCTGAGAACCAGGGATTTGGATTAGCTCCAGCTTACTTTTGTTTTTACAAGCATCTAGCTTATTAGCGAGGCCATCACAACATTCCATGACATCTCTAAGTTTCTTGGAATATTCGTCACGTTCATCTTCATCACTGACGACAATCATGGTCGGGTCTGGGCTATTGTTAGCGATATAGCTGACATAAAGCATAACAACGAGGGTACCGCCGCACTGGGTGCCTTTTGATAAAATGACTTTCTCTACCCTAGAATTTTGCCCCAGAAGGTGCATAATGACGTTGAGCATGGGATTAAGCTCAGGATTGTAATAACCAGGGAAAGAACTTACCTTCTTATCGAGGTTTATGTACTTTGCTGCATGTTGCCATACGGTGATATTCTCTGGAGCCAAGAGCCTCAACACCCAGTCAACACAGTAGCAGTTAGTCTGCATTTTCAATGTCTCCGATGCCCTGCTGCTCAACCTCAGCGGCGATTTTTTCTGCTGTCTCCTGAGCTACCTCATCACCCACAGTTTCCAACTTGACCAGCCTTTCCATAAAGCCATCATCTCGACCTCTTAGAATTTTGCGGCTTTCGAAAGCATCTTTAAAGGTAGGTAAGACCAGAGCATCACTATCTCTTCGATCGTCGAGGTATCTGCGTGCGTTCAGGCATATTTCCATGCCCTTTTGACGAACCTCTTCAACTGGCACCACATGACCACTCTTTAAATCGTATTCAAGCTTAGTTAAAAGGGATCTGTAGTATTCATGACGCGCCTTGCTTTCAGCTACGTCTTTACTGTCCTCGGCATAGCGGTCTTTTTCAAAATTCTTGCGAAGGTGCCATTCTACACAGGCTTCGTAAACAAGGATCTTAATCTGTCCGTCAGCTTTGACAAGAGAATGCTCGAGCCTCTTGGACTTGATTGCCCTGCTTACGGTTGATTTGTTGACTCCAAGGATTTCTGCGAATTCCATACTGGAGACTGCTTTACCGTTGCGTAGTTGTGAGGTTGAATCTGTATTTTGCACTTGCTAAATCCTTTTATCATATTGTTATTATTCAATATTTCAGCCTGCAGTGGTTTGCGGGTTGTAGCAAAAAATTTTTTTTTAAAAGAGCGAGCGACCTGACTGACCTCATCGCCCACCCCTTTTGTTTTTCTATAGAAGGACCCGCTTTTACTATTTTTAGTAAACATTGTCTATTGCTGCTAACCAATGCTTATTGAATAAACTATCCGCTTTTTCATCAATAACTGCCTGAACTATTTTTTCCATCATTAATGTGGGAGCATACTGCGCATCATCAGACAGCTTGAACAGCAATAGATACTGCCTTGACCTTGGCTTTCTCTTAATTATGGATTTACCTTGGAAGAAAGTTCTTGGATCTCTAAGGGCTACAGAGGCTCTCACACTTCTGCCTCTATTTTCTTGAGGAACTGCAATGAACTTACTTCTCTGAGATCTGACTTTATCCCCACGCTCATGCTTGCTCATGTAGGTATCTCTATGCTTAACGATAGTTTTAAGCAGGTTTTTTCTAGCAATAGTATATTGAAAGCCTTTTAGTACCCATGGTCTTCTGATCGTATACTCATCTTTCGCATGACGAATGTTTGCTTTCGTTGCTTCTTTTCCAAGGTCGGTTAATGTTCGTGACAATGCGTAAGGAACTTGCCGCTTTTCGACCATATCCTTTATTTCGTTAATGTCGATTGTTACTTCTATATCTAACATAAAACACCTATTTAAAGGAGGGACTAGGTATGGATACACTTGAGGATGTGATAACCCTAGTCCCTAAAACGAAAGGAAAATGACATGATCCAAACCAATTCAGTTTCATTTTGTTAGTATGAAAATTTGAGTATCTCTGCAAGTGGAAATAATATTTTTTCGAATTTTGTACGAGACTCAATAGATGTGTCAATCTAGTAAGGATTATATAGGGCAATATATCGTCTTAGGTAATTTTGATATAATGATAAAATATATAGATTAATCGTATAAATATCTTATAAGGATAAAAATATGTCGAAAGTCCTTTTAGTTGATGATGAATGTTTCTTCTTAGATGCAATTGGTTCAACTTTAAAGAGCGAATTTTCTGATGTAGAGGTTTTAGAAGCATCCGATGGTAAGTCTGCATGGAATATGTATAAAAAATTCAAGCCAGACCTTGTCATCACTGATTACGTTATGCCAAAATGGAATGGCGCAGAACTTTCAAAGGCCATCCATGAAAAAGATGAGATGCTTCCGGTGATCTTGATAACTGGGTTTGCAGACAAAGTTGATACAGAGCTATTTTCCGATGTACTACTAAAACCTTTTGGAATAGATGAGCTGGTAAAGGTGGCTAGGAAACATCTGCAGATGTAACTGAAAGTGCCTGGACTGCTATGAGTGATGATGTCTCTAACGAAAGCAATTCTATTTTGCTAGCCAAAGTTCATTTACTTATCATTGCCAAACCTAATTTTCAGTTCATTACAGTAGTCACTCACATCTTTCTGGAACTCGATATGCTGTTCTAACTTGAATTCGAGGAGGTCAATTTTATCTTTCATTCCACGTAACTCCATATACATAATGGCTAGCAATAGTGTGAAAGCGCCTCCAAATAGATTTTTTTCAAGACCTTCTGTCATGATGCAACTCCTATCTCACTGCTGCGGGAGAGAGTTTACATGATTGGGAATAGTCGCGAAAGAGGGTGTGTGCCAAATGTGCCAACGAGATACATGATTTTGGTTATGGTGAGGATTGTTTTCAGTCTTATCTTTTACATCAGAGATGGGATTCGCAATATCAAATCTCAGATTGGTCCCAATTCCGTAACATATCCGTTAGGATATCGACTGTAAATTTTAAATTATTCGAAATATTTACTCTAAAATCAGTCAATCCAGGTTTATTAATATTCAAAGTTTCTGAGTTGAAAAGATTATGTATTTTAATCTGATACGAGTTAAGTGATTGAAAAAATTCTTGTGCCAACCCTGATAATTCAGCGCTTGGGGAAAGGCTTAGCATTGCTTCAAGTTTGAGTGCCTTAGAGTAAAATAATAATAGATCTGCCTTAATTGCTTCGTAAGCGGACTCGCTTATTGTACCGTTAAATCGAATACTGCCCAATACAGACAGTGAGAGGTTCTTGTAGGATTCAACATCCTCCTCTACAAATGAATATATCTCATCATCGTCGTCTGAAATATATGCGGTATCTGAGGCAAAAGATGACCTAGTTGCGAATGATGCTAATAAAAAAATTGAGAATAAATATGTGAACTTCATGCTAAGTTACCTTTAATATTTTGTTTATCGATGGGCCATAAACTATAGTTATCTTCATCTATTTTCAATTAGAAAGAGAACCGTTATAAATAATATCAATTATTATAGCTTGATACGATGTCATTATTCTCTTTTTTTGAAGATAATTTATCCACCAACTAAATCTACAAACTTAGACTATAATTTTTCTTTAAGTCCTGGCTTCCTCCCATACTCTATCATTCCAAATAAGTACTAAGTACGTAAGTTTGTGCGTCTATATAGGTTTTAGATGTATTCGATTGTTTGATATAAGTGTCTTGGAGATAAATGAATGCATTTTCCTAGACAAATCAGTAGGACCCAATGCTTTTGTGGATATTGGTAAATTTTCACATTTAAAAACTCCCTCATGTTAAGAATCACGAAATCGTAAGAGCGATATAGAATTTAAGCAAAATTGTTTGTTGAAACCTATGTCTGTATTTTTCAGGAGAACAAGAAATGAAGATTACTCGAGTTATGATTCCTATTTTTCTATTATCCCTATCCGAAGTTTCTTTGTGTTCAGGTTCTGGTCGAAGACGTATGCCTAGTAGTAGTTCTTTAGCTGGGTTTATTATGCAAACTCCTCAAGAGATCCTTGATGAAAAAATTGAGGTACACAAGTCAGAACTAAGAACAATAGTCAATAACCTTGAGCAAGAGGTGGGCTATGAATCTGAAATGACAATGATAAGTTTATTTAACGAAATTGGGGAACAATCATATGATAATGCTATTGGGTCAATAAATGAATGGATAGAGGAGCTTAATGGAGAGAGGGATCTTGAAAACCTACAGCTTAATAATTTAATTGTAAGCGCTGTAAATATTCTGAAGAAACTGCGAAAAGATGTTAAAGGCTGGCGTAGCAGATAACACTTTTTATTCAAAATTATTCTAGTGTTAACATTGGAATTGTCAACATATTTCGACTAACAAGAATTGCCTATTTCTTAAACTTCAGATTGCTGTTCCTTATTGTATTCATATATGCTAAGAATAACCCTTTATCGTAGCTAACATAGCTAAATTCTAGGCTTGGCATAATGAATAAAGTACTGATTATATATATTTTTTTCGCTGCAATTATTCTAAAAGCCGCAGAAAAGACTGTTTATGACCCAAAAAGACCTCTACACACTCAGTTACTTTTAGACGAGGATTTCTATAAACCTTTGCTAGTGGGTGAAAGATTAATACAGATTAAATGGATAGACCAATCCGATCTTTCAGCTGACCCGTGGGTCATCAAAACCGAAATCGTTGTAACAGATGCTGAGACACAAGAAGTAATGAAATTAACTTCATCATTAGAGGAAATTGAATCTTATTTTAAAGAGATAATTACGGACTCTTAAGAAATTGGTATTAATTAAATCTCATTGTTCTTGAGTAAAAATTATTTTTGGTCCGCTGGAGAATTGTCAGGTTCGCCATTAGGTAACGTACCATATGAATACCCAGAAGTAATAAAACAAGGCTCTTGTGTCTGATAGTCGATTAATTGCTTATTCAATTCGAGATCATCTGACATATTTGAAACAATTTCAGATATAGCACTATCGTAAAGGTCGGATGATTTCTTGTACATAGCATCAACTTCTTCTTGACTGCTCCAAAAATTAAAAGCATCTTGATTAGTCAATAATCCCTTAGATTTTGCTGTTGCCATATCTGAAGTTCTATACATGGTTCCTGAGTTATGACAGTAAAAGCAATCGCCTAAAGGTAGATTCATATTGGCAGTTTCACGGTTTATAGGGTTGTAAATTAAACTTGTAGCACCTTTTGTCTCGATCGTATTTGCAGCTCCCCAAAGATAATAAGCAATTAACCCATTTGGTAAATTTCTCCATGACTCCGAACCAGTCGTAAATCCTTTACCGTTACCACAGTTATCAAGGAATAGAGGTAAACCCGCCCCATTTAATTTTGCCACTTCTCCACCGTTTTCATCCCATGTGAGAGTACGCACTATTGAGTTATCAACCGAAGGAACATCTCTTGCTCCACATTGATTATTAAATCTCTCTAAGCCTTCTTGGGTTGATGCATCCACTCCATAAACAGGATCTCCTGAACGCCAATACTGTCGTGTATAGGTATTTCCATCATTTGCTTGAACTTGATAATCATATGTTTCAATATATCGAATACCAAAAATTATAGCATCTTCAACAGCCATTCTTATATCAGGATTTTTATCATTGATACCCAAAAATATAAAATTATTACTCTTATCACTTTTGTCTGAAAGGGGATGATCTATGAGGTACTTGTATGAATCCGGGCTGAACATATTTTTGACAAACAAAGATGCTTTAAGACTATTTGAATCGGATTGTGAAATTAAGTTTGTCCATAGAGTTTCAGAAATATAATTTTCAGGTCGATGGGGCTTTCTAAAGTTTTCATTATCCTGATCGTTAGCTCGATCAGGTCTTAAATCAGCCAATTCTGAGAAATGATCCATGAGATCAATTGCAAACACTACACCATGATTATCACTTACATCACGAGGATGAATTAATCCTGGATTTGACAGCGAGACAGAGTTTATCGCTTTTGATAAGCAAACTCTTGCCATATTTCTATTTGTTGGATGCAGGAATATATCTTCATCTAGATAAATATAGCGAGTTGTCGGATTCGCATTTTGCTTATCAGCATTTATCCATGAGTCTATTTGATTTTTGTTATATGTAGACCATTCAGTATAATTCGATCTAGCAGTAACGCTCATATCAGCATTATCATCTTCGATATTTGTCAAAGCATTAGAAATATCACTTATCTGAGATTCGCTTATATTTATGTTACTCATTTGTGGAGTTTTTAAACCTGTACGGATTCGATCTGGGGTTGCACCTTTTTTTGCTGACTTATCAATCTTATTGTGGCAAGATTCACAAAACTGAGCATATAGTTTAATGCCGTTTGTTATACTTAGTTCTTGCTCTGATCCACCATTATCATTTTTTCCTGGATCAGGATTTTCTTTGGAAGCTTCTTTTCCTTTCAGAGTGTCTTTTTCAGATCCTTTATCAATTTCAGGGGCATCAGAGTTGCCTTGTTTAATGGTTGAATTTCCAGCTGCAGCATTTGCTTTTTTAGTACCATTTATCTTATTAACTGTATTTTTATTACCGCTCTTTGAACAGCTCAACGCCAATGCAATAATAATAAGTAAATACCTGTGCATAGAAATATTTCCTGAAAATAGACCTTTGATTGTACCTGCAAACATTATCGACATTTCTTATACATATATTTAAATAATTATCTAATTGCCAATTATAATGGAGAAAATAAGGCCTTTTTTGACGATCAACTTTTATAAGTAAGATAGCAGTGAGATTTATTCGACCAAGATACTACCCCGATATCAGCTTTAAGAACTCATCAAACTCAAGAGCCACATGTAACTTTGAGCGATTCTTTTTAAAGACTACTAGGGGTATTCCATCACCATGCCCTTTGGCCTGCTCCAAACTGGTGAATATATTCAGGCGCTCCTGGTTCTTGACTTCAAATTCAAATGGCAAAATAAATTGAGCATAAGTGGATAGCATTAAATCAGGGCCATTGACCGAGGACGGGGTAATTCTAACGTCATCAGGCTTTAATACTGGATAAGCATCAAGTAAAGCTTGCTGAACCTCTGCCGATGCTCGTCTGCCTTTCTGTTTTGCTGAAGATATCTTCATAGTTGCTCCTAGGCAGTCTTCCTTTCGTTTAGTTATGCACCTGTGGAAACCTGGTCTTGGGTTTTAATTTCTTCTTTTTTCCCTGCGTCTGCAGATTCGCTAGCACATGAACGGCTTCCCAAAACTGTGTTGGAGTTAGTCTTTCCACGCTCAATCTCCCTCTTCATATCAAAATGATCTATAAACCAAGGGCTATCAGCACAGCTATATGGAATTTTCAAGTGAAGCCAGATTATGCCTATAACAAATGCTATGATTACGATTGAAAAAATCACCGTCTTGATTTCATCTGGGATCATTCTGACTCTACCTTAACTGTCATTGCTTCAACTGCCGCGTTAGATTTTGGTGCTTGCTCGTTTTCCATAATCTGTAAATCGATGTCAGTTTGAAGGCCGAACATGACCTCAGCACAATAGGCTTTAATTAACATTAACGCGGCTTTATACTTGAGCATTTGAATCGGTTGAGCCACCCAGACGGGTTTTTTTCCTTTGGAATTATTCATCCAACCAGCATCATTTGCCATTTTTATTGTGATTTTTGGTGAGCTAACAATTTTGTCATTGAGAGTCGCAAAGGCTGATACTGCAATATCGTTGTCAAGCTTTTCGGTTTCCCAATCAATTAGGCTCGAGAATGGGCCAAGACGATTAGCCATCGAAATGACATAGGGAGCTTGGAAACCGATGCGCCCTGAGCGATCGATGAAAATATTATTCATCACCTCTAGGACTGGAGAGCCTGAGCGATTAGCGATATCAATCGCGATCAAAGCATTTGCAGGCTTGCCTTTGAAGCCCTCCGGTGTGAAATCAGACTGGGCGTATTTATCTGCTAGGACCAAATTCTCTTCCTGATTATGCACGACTAAGTTAGCTGACATGCTGTATTTCCTCCAAATAAGTGCTTGCTTGTTGTTCTCGTAATCGCTCTAGTTCACGTTGGCGATACCCAGGTAAGCCTAGTGGTATTGGTTGATCAAATGCAGGCCAGTGGCCACTTTCACGGCATTGCTTTAGGGTTTGTAAGGCTTGCTTTAGCTTGATCTCACCCAGCTCTAGGAAGTCAAAATCTGCGTAGTAGATAGCTGTGTCGGGTTTTTTCTCTCCCTTATTTTCTACGCAAAGGAAAACATATGCTTGTGGTTTAATTCCTCTTACTGACTCAACGGCGTTGTTAATAATTTCAGGCGAAAGCCAATACTTGAAACTGTCCGCATCACGAATAAAGTCAAAAGGATCTATGGATCTAGCTGTTTTTGTGTCCAGCACGAAGACACTATCATCAGTTATGAAATCAGGTCTTGCCTTAAGCTCGATGCCTGTTTCTGGATCGGTGTAATAAAAAGTCCTCTCAGCTTTACCAGCTAGCTCCAGATATGCCCTAGCTTGTTTATTGTTCCACAAAGCATCAGCCATGTAAGAAGCATTGTTATATTCAGAGCTTGTGATGCAAATCTTATCTGTACCAAGGACTGTCTGTTTGAAGGTTTTGGTCGCCCTCGATGAAACATCAACTACATGATATCTACTGCTAAACTCCTTAGGCTCATGGACTTTGCAGTGGACTAGATCACCATCTCTAAAGTGTTTAGCACTTTTCTTTTGTTCCCTCTCTTCGAGTGGAGCTACATACTTTTTGTAATAGGTCGAGGGCCTATCAAGCAGATCAGAAAGCATTGACTTAGAAGGCCTTGCTGTATCTGCATGGTAGTCTTGCATTGAAATATCAACTTCTTTCATATCATTCCTCTAAGAAAGGGGGAGAACAAAAGCTCTCCTGGATTAGCGTTTTACTCTGTGAACCCAGCCTGCAAAGGATTTTGCAGCAGCCCAGAGATTTGAGCTGAAGAGGCGTTCAACCAGCTCGTCATCTTTCTTGGTTTTCGTGAAACTCACAATCTTTCGTGCCAAAGCCTCGACCATGGGAGCTACTCCTTCAAAAGCGATGAGGATTGCTGCTAATGAGCTTACCGTTGGATGATTCTCAATTGCTTTTATTAAAAAGGTGGTGAGCATTGCTGTTAGTTCTTCCATTGTTATTCCTTAGTCTTGCTACAATTATTTGATGAAGTTTAGATTTGATACCCGAAACTAAACTCAGCTACAGGTACTAAATGTCTGGATTTAATATGCTCGGAGTCTGTGAACCTAGTTTGACCAAAGCCACCAGCCATTTGGACATTGAAGCCTCTGTCCCAAATCCAACGATAACCAGCCTTTATATCTCCAGTGATAGCTTGAGTCTGTTCTTTAATATCTCCATCCTTCAAGCTAACTTGGGATTTGTTAATGCCTACTGAAGTAATAAAGCTGTCATCTCGCATCGAGTCTGCATAATAAGTAAGTCTCAATCCACCATTGTAAGCTTTGCCTTTTGTACCTGTAGTGAGCTCGGTGTTGTGGGTATATCCAGCGTCGATACCTAGCGAAATTTGTTTTGTTAATTCAAGGTCAATACCTGCTGAAACTGAATCAGCTACTAGAGAAAAAGGATCTAGTCTAAAATTGATAGCGTTACTTTCACATTCCTGAGCCTGTAGACGTGATGCATTAAAAGCAAATATTGACATAAGAATAGCGAATAAAATTTTCATAAATAGATCCTTTAAAAATTTGAGTTTAAAAAGGTGAGGGTTAACACCCTTCACCAAAAATCGAAGAACAGTAGTACTAATGAAGGTTCATGTAGAGCCAATCACTGAGTAATTCTGTATTTAACAAATCTCAAATATGCTGCAACTTGCAATTTTTTTTTGTCGAAATTTGTAGAAATTGAATATCGCCGGTCGTTAAGTTTCTAGAACGTGAAACGTAATTTCGA
Organism: Oligoflexales bacterium; assembly: GCA_045105515.1. Taxonomy (GTDB): domain Bacteria; phylum Bdellovibrionota_B; class Oligoflexia; order Oligoflexales; family Bog-1112; genus JABSRF01. Next base: position 16,184 of record JBGCDR010000028.1, on the reverse strand, counting down.
ACTTATCAGAAAAGAAAATGTCAACTGAAAGAAAAATATCAGTGAAGAAAAATGAAATGTAATTTTGTGTATATCATTTCCCAAATCTATGGAGAGGCTAACAACGATGATATATAAAGTTTTTATATCTACGAAATAACACTCTCCACTTTATTAACCCTTAGAACTTTTTTTAAGAGCAAAAAACGATTCGATCATAAGCACCATATATAAATGAAACATTCGCCATATATTTTATGTCGCCCAATCGACAGAATACAAAAAAAAGGCACAGCGCTGCCATGCCTTCTGAAGTTTTTATTTAGTTTTAAGAAAGAGGAATTGCTGGTTTTGTCTGTCAACCTGAGCGTTTATGGCCAAGTCGTTTAAACATCTTAACGCATTCCGAACATTTACCATTAGTTAAGATTTGAGCCTTATTGCCCACATGGGCATTGCACAAAATACAAATATCAACGCCATAATTTCCACCATTTTTTATGAGTGAATTCTCCTCATTTTCAGGTGTTGCAGACGCTTTGGGTTCCCTGTCTAATTTATCAAGCTCAGACTTAGGAATCTTAGCTACGTTTTTTCCTGATAAGGATCGTGAAGCTTTATAATCCATCATAGTTTCCCATGACTCGGGAATTATAGACTGATATGAATGTTTCTTTCTGGTTCGTTTTTGTGATTCAGTTTTGAGCCCCATCTTTTTGAAGATAGCCTTAACAAAGGTTGTTGCACAGTATGGCTCTGAATTTTTTCCAAGGTAAGGTCCAAGGTTTAGTTCATTCCATACGACACGCCGCTTGTCATTAGACTGGATGTACTCAATAAATTTGCGTGCTTTATGATGGGTAAAAGTCCCTTCGCCCGTTTCCATATCGAGGTCAAGTGCCTCAAATAGATTCTTAAGGATTTCTCCCTTTATAAAAAGGTGCCTTCTCTTTTTTGCACTGACAAACTTTTTCTGTTCATACTTATCGTACTCAAGTAGATCTTTTTGGTCAGTATGAAGCAGCTCAAATATGAGCTCCCTTCTTCCACCGTTGTCTAGTGAGAAAAGAACATCATCCGAGGAAAGATCTGTTTTACCAAGGCTATTTTCGACCTCGAACCGTTTGATTTTCCAGGCTTGTTCTTCAGTGATGGTATATTGAGACTTTAGCCTTATATAATCGGATTCCTCTGGAGCCTCTGTAGCAAGGATAGTCTCAACGCTTTCCTGCACCCTATCGCTGTTGGCATCTTTTAGGGACTCTTTTATTTTTTTAAGCATGTCTTTGGGTCGTTCAACTCGATTGACGTTGTAGCCTTTTTGCTCAAGCATAACCTGGAGCGACACAAAATAATCTTGCTTTAGCTTTTGATTTCTATGCTCACTTGAGATCATTAGTTTATCTAAATCGGTAAGGCTAGGCACTGAAACGGGTTTATTTCCCGCTTCAAGAGAGGTTTTTATAGACGAAAGCTTTGCTGCATCTGCTTTCTCAGTCCTACTGTTTCCAAAAACGGTGTGACGAAAAGGCTCACAAACAAGAAACCACTGCTTAGCCTTTCTGTTGCGGCCCATCATTTGAATTATGGAATCAGGGGTGATAACCCCTCTAAAGATTCCAACTGTTTCATCAAAATGATCTGAGACAACGGAAACCCCTGAATCTACAGCGGATGTATAGATTACTACGTCGTATTTTTTGCTTTCTTGACTTGGATTAATCACCCATGAACCAACCTTGCTACAGAAAGATTTGGTTTCAGATGTGACGCAAAGAACCTTAAGTCCTTTTTTCTTGCATATTCTAGCAAGGTTCTCAGACTGAATCTTACTGTCCATAGCAACTAGCACTTTCTTTTTTTCAAGTGCCAATCGCTCAACATATTCCATGCCTGCATCTTTGTTAGAGCAAAGTTTAACTTGCACATGGTCCATAGGTGCTTCAGTAGGGTTGAAAACCGTTATCTTACGATCTGGAGCAAGCTCGTGAATCTGCTCAATTAGATGGTCACTCGCATCAGCATCAGCTAGAAGTATTTGAGGTGTTGATGCTAGCATCTTCTTAACAGTAGCTAGAATACCTTCTTGGTCCTCGACCGTCTTACCGCAAATATGGTCAAGAACCTTAGATATCTCATCAATTGCAACACACTCTAAGCCTTGAAAGTAACTGCCTTCTCCAAAAAGGACATTATTGATTGAGTTAACACAACTGGCAACTTTTTTCACAAGCACCATTTGCATTTCATCTAACTTCCGGTAGCAATTAATCTCAAGCCGATGTGAAGCTTCCTCAGCTAAACCTACTCTGTGGCATAAATAAGCAGCGAAGGTGAAAAGGTTAAATATCCTTTTGATTACTTTTTCTGTTTTGCTTGAACCCATTGGGGTTCCGAGGATCACGATTCCCTTAGTTCGGGCTATCTGCTCAGCAGCTTCATCTGTAATTGTATAGCCGCCGTGGTCCTCTCTTTTTAGGTCAATTGACTCATAGTTTGCATACTCATACTTGCCCTTAGTGACCTGATGGAAGCGCCCGACTCTTTTTTCATGGCCTTTCATGATTGAATAGTAGGTGTCTATAACATCAGGGTCTTCAACTCCAATAGCTTCGATCATCTCATCGATTCCCATTCCATTACGGATAGCGATCCCGACGATTTTTCTCATGCGTTTTTTGAAGTTAGGGGACTTTTCTTCACCAGAGAAGGCAAGAGCTCGCAAATTAAAATCAAAAGCGCTTCTTGAGATCCTAAGCACGTTCTTTTTCATTTGCCTCTCAAGCTCTTCCTTGCCATAGGTAGATTTAACGTCATTAAAGTCGGTGACTGGATCACCTTCGTTTAGTGCTATGGGGTATCTGACACTTACTTTGAGAAGATAAGAGGCTTCAAGCGCTGCAAGCATCCCAGCATTACCACTTTTTTTGCCGATATCATTATCAGCAGCGATTACGATCCTGGCATCTGGGTACGCCCCACGAAGTCTCTTTACAACCGAATGGATACTCTGGCAGTCAAAGGCAGCAACACCTACAGCTTTTTTATCCCAAGCTTCAGCAGCATCGAATACGGTAGCAACGCCCTCCCCAACGACAATTACCTCGGTTTCTTGTGACAGTTCACTTGTAGGATAGAATAATCCGGTCTTAGGAGCCGATATAAAGCGCTTGCGACCATTGTCATATATTTTTTGAAAGGACTTTATTTCACCGTATACGTTGTACATAGGCACAGCGATAAATTCGCCAGCCCAGTCTTTCATACGTTTGAATTTAACTCGACCCACTAAGCCTTTTTTGACCATATAATGACTTGAGTCGGTCCACTCATCACATTCATCGTACTTTTTATTGAAGACCTCAAAAGTCTCTTTTTTGTACCATTTTTTTTTGGGACTTGCGGTTCTGATTCGACGCTTAGGCATCAGTCTAATGACCTGATCTTTGCCTGAGCTCCAACTCGCAGACATATGACCACGCTTGTTGCAAAAGGTGATTATGAGGCTATTACCTAGAATATTACTATTAAGTGAGAGTCGACCTTTATCTTTTTTATCTAGAAAGGGTATATTCTTATTTTTCCACTTATCCCTTCCATCCACTAAGTATTGGGCCTTGGAGAAATCAATCCCAACCTCGGAGGCTACCGCTTCAATTTCGCTAAAATTTTCTCTTATAGTCTGCTCTACATTCATAGCTTTCACTCGACAAAAATCCGCATCAAACAACATGTTAGTCGAAACATTTCACTCTAAATTCGCGCATCCAGCCTAAACTCCGTATTCCTCTAATAATTATGGATATGTTTTAGGTTTTAGACGCTTTTTTATCAAAAATTCAGACCCCAATAGGTCGTTAGTTTTAATAAACCCAAGAACCTACCCCGTGCCAAGCGCACTCCACCACTGAGTTAAACCCAGGAATGGAGTGCCAAATCGTTCGTAGTAAAGACATGCCACCCTTATCATGAATCTCAACTCCAATAGACTTCATCTCATCCATGAAAGGCCGACAGTCTTCCGCTTTTTTTTGCTTTGAGAGAATACGATCTAGCCTAATCAGCTCTTTTCGTAGTTTCAGCATCCGGTGCTGCTTCAAATTTTTAAGCTCTACAACGATTTTTGAGGCATCTTGATAACTTTGCATTTTCATTTTTCTGCAATATTCAATCATTTCCTCATCGTTAGAAAAGCTTCTCGATTCATAGTGCAGCATCTTATGCTCCAAAACTAGTTAGTGCTTGGCAGAAGCTTTGAAGCTCTGATAAAGGCGAAGTAAAAACATTTATCTCTCTTGCTAAAATCTTCTCTTTTGCCCTTTCCAAACCAGAAAAAATCTTTGAGCTTAGTCGGCGTTTATGATGAATGATTTCGATAGTAAGCCGTTCTCTCTCTGGAGCTTCCAAAAATGCTTGGTGCAATTTTGCTTTACGTCTTTCTTCCTGCTCCCGGCGTTTAGCTTCTTTTAAAGGGCAATAAGAGGATTTTTTAGCCTTCTTTTTATCGGCTTCTTGTGCTTCCTTAAGTTCTAGCTGCTCCTTTTTCTCTTCATCATTTGATTCTTGATTGGGCTGTTCAGGTATATTCAGATCTTTTTGAACATGCGCTAGTAAGAAGGGTGTGTTTACATTTAGTATATTGAGAGCTTCCATTTTTAAATCTCCTTAGTTTAGGCACAACGCCAGCCAACCGTGTCTACTCAACCATTGAAACACATAAAAATTGAAAAATGTTTCCTAGTTTGGGAAACTCAAAGCAAAGTTTTCCAGATTTGACGAGATTTATCTTTAATTATTAGGGATGTAACGATTTATGGTGATCCCATGAAACCAATAGACACAAAAAATATTTTTTTTGGTTACTTTATTTATTAGACGACCATTTTACCGAAGTCATTTACCAAAAGGGAGTATATTTGTAGTTTCACTACCATTTAATTGGGTATACGATTGTAGAGCTTATTTTTATTAAAAGGTGTGGTTTATGGTAAAAATTGTCATTAATAATATATTTAAAAGTGTTTTTTTATTTTTATCAACTAAATTTGTTCTATTTTTGAAAAATTACGAGGAGATAAAGATTGACACGCAAAGCAATGATGAATCTAGCAAAATTTATCCAATCGCAACCAAATGAAAACACTTTAAAATCAGATATATCAGAAAAGGATGAAAGTCCTCGAAACCGACTTGAGCACCTGTTGATACAAGATGATGAAGAAACCGCTCTAGCATTAAAAACAAATACTAAGTGCCCCACTACCCACGCTGTTATTATTAATTTTGTCCGCAAATACGGGAAACGGTTCGAAAGCAATTTTAAGCGCATATTTAATAGGACTAATTTCACCTTGGAAGACATCCTATTAACTGCGGATATCAGGCGTATGCAGCCATCTGATGTGGTTGCAAGGATTTTTGATGAAAAAGGATATCAAAACCGCATAAGTAGATCCGACCTGAATATTCTTAATTTTCATGCTGAATTAAATCATTCCGACCGCCGTAAACTGCGACAAGTTATTTATGAAGATGTTGATAGAATTGAGCAAAATAAAAAGTGGATCAACCTTTTACCTGAGCTCGCCAGTCTCAATGAGGAGCAGTCAAAATTCGTTCTCTCTGCAATAAAAACAGCAAAAAACATATAATTATATCCTTGTTCTTCATATTCTTCTTTTTATCAGGATGGCTCGTGACATGGGAATTGGGAAATTATGTCGGAGTTTTTAAGAGCGCGTTTATCCCAATGGCAATGACGTCTTTAAAAGAAGGAAAATACAATCAGATTGGACTAGACCTTGAATCTCTACAGCGGTCCTTTAGCCAGCTTACTGAATTTGAAATTATAGGGAAATTTGATAGTAAATATTACAACATATCTGGCGATAATGGCCTAAAAAAACAGGTAACTATCAGACCTAGTACTGAGTGGACTGAACAACATTTTATATTTACAAAATATCTTGTTCTTAACTATAAAGAGCATGGAATTGTCATTATTCTTAAATTTTTTAATGAGTTTTTTTGGCTCTATTTCATCCGCAACTTATTGGCGTTTACCGGGATAATAGCTGCTATAGCGAGAATTATTGCATTTTTTTCGAAAAAAGAAGCAGCATTTTACTTAGATTGGAGCTCACATGAAACTGGGTACCTTCTATCTGTAAACGACAAAATTAAAGCTTTTAAAAAGCGTACAGCCGAATCTGTAGCGCTACTGCTTAAATGTGGAGACAAGAATGAATATACGCCAAAATTATCTGTGCTTATTGAAATGCTTGCCAAATCTTACTGCTCAAATCGAATTGTTGATTACAAATTTCACGATGCAAACATATGTGTAAATGACCAACCGCTATCCTTAGCGCTCTGCAATGTTTTAAGGAATGCAAAGAGGTTTACCATTAATGGAAGAGTTGAAATAGCGACTCGTAGCAATGATAAATTTATTATAATTACCACAAAAAACAGAGTCAGAAAAAAACTAGCTCTTATTGATCAGAAAAAAATGAATAATCCTAACTCAAATGCTCGCAGAGGTTTGAAGATTACTTATGCAGCGCTAGATCTGATAAATGGCAGTATTAAAAATACTTTTAGCGAAAAAGAAACTATTGTTGAAATCAAGATCCCAAGAAAAAGTATTGAGAGAATTTACAACAATATTACTTCTGAATATCTAAAAACACCAATCATTGCAATTATTGATGATATTAAGTCGATTAGAGAAAGTATTGACAGAAGCGTTAAATCCCATGGTTTTAAGACTATAACCTTCTCTCATATCGACGATTTTTTTGATGCAGTTGAAAAAGGAGATTGGTTTGATTGCGTCATTGTAGACCGATATGGAGAAGAACACGAAGATCCGGAAGCCGAAAACTGGGATGCTGTTGAGAGTAATTTCGTAGAAAGCGCAAAATCATATGGATTTTTTGGTCCGTGCATCCTAATAAGCCAATCTAGTTTTGCTCCCCAAAAGAGAAAAGGTTTCAAATTATTCCTTTTAAAACAGGATGATAACGATTGGCGGAATATAATTGATGAAATTTTAATCAACAAAAGATAAGTTGCAAACCTAATTTTTTTTTGTATTTTGGTTCCTTAATAAGACCAAAATTTGGTTTTATTGATTTTTTGAGAATAAGTTTATGCCTAGAAAAAAACCCCAGATCCCACACGATGTTGCAAAAGAGTTGAAATATAAGCTTGTCGAATATCGTGGGCAGACTGAGATTAGCAGAGGTAAATCGGAGAGAAGTTGGAGAAGGCTTTCAGATAAGCTGCAAGTTAGTCGAACAAGGATTTCTCAACTTGCAAATTGGAACGAAAAAGATCAGGTAGATTTTATTAACACGGATGATGTTCTAGCATTGCAAAGTTTTTTTGGCGGATTTGCATCGATGAACGATATTATTGATAACTCCAGTGCGGAAATTAAAAGTTACCTAGAAATAAATAAACCAAGAAGCTACAAGGCTCCATATGGCAAACAGCGTATGGTAACTGTGCCCACTAGCCTTCTATTTGATTTTGAAAACTTCTTAATACTATTTTTAGCGTCTAATGGCAAAACAGATGTTGATGATATCTTCGATATTATTGGAAAAAATGCCATAGAAAAAGTAACAGAATTGGAAAACCAGGGGTATGTTGGAGTAGTAAACGATAAGCTAGTGATCTCAGGAGGAGGATATGCAAAATTTCCGCTGTCTGTCATAAACCTCCACCTGCCAGAGTTAGAAAAAAGATTCTTTAGCAACGGAGACGATTCAATCCTTCACTACCTTTCCTATGTAACAACTGCAAAGGGAATGAAAAGGTTGAACAACCTCTTAAATGACTTCTTAGCAAAAGCGACAGAAATACTTGAAGAGGAAGAAGAAGAAGGCAATATACCAGTATTTTTAAATTGCTGGTTCGACAAATTATCGAAGGGGTAGTCATGTTTAGAGAATTGAAAACCAAACTATTGGCAATACTGTTATTAGCAGGATGGTCAGTATCAGCATTGTCTGGAACTGATGGAGGGTATCACCCTAGTGAGGTTGAAATCCAACGCACCGCTAAGTGTTCTGAAGATCACGGATGTGGGGGTGGGAACGGCTAGAAAAAGTAGTCTTCCGCGCTGAATATCCAATGCTTTCGCTTTATAATATTAGTATCTTTTGAGACATAATGAACTATATGATTATGTTTAATACCCGTAATCACAGATTTTTCGAACAAATACCGATTCATATCTCTTATAGACCTTGCTGAAGGGTTATGAACAGATATTTTTGAAACAAGTTCTTGCAACCTAGGGTCATTCAAAGCAACCTTGAATCCAATAGGTTTGAGCATTGGGGTCAAAAGATCCACGTAATTTTTTACAGGAACAGCCGCATCAACACCTGAATAAAAACAAGATACATTGAAAGTTTCATTATTTTTGTTTCCTATCTTCAAATCGAGCCTTTCAGCGGTTTTATTCAATATCGCAATAAAATTATCCTTTGCCTTAAAAGTCGGTGTTATTTCATGTTGCTTTAAGTAGGCTAAGATCTCTTTTTTCTCACTCTCTGAGAAGGGGGGAAAACTTCGATTCAATTCACTCAGAGGCTCATATCCAGCAGTAATTTTCGTAATGATTGACCCTTGAGGCATATCTCCCTCAAGTTCAATTGTTCTGCGAATTTCAGATGCAAAAAACTGCCGAACTCTTTGGTTATCAAATGGAGGCTTTGAATCTACTAGATAGATAAATTGGAATCGATTATTAGGGTGGGTAAACTCTTCAACGATGTTGCTGTAATCAACCAGTTTTTTATAATTATCATGAGTAAAATACCCTGAATCAGTAGTTGCAACATGATTACTAGAGAAATACTTTGCGTATTGATGCCACTCATTTGGATTGATACCCACAATAGATATATCTGACTTTCCAGTTAACTGAACAATTGGGTAAGAGGCATCTTTAATCCAAAATCCTCCAGAAGAAAGAGGTGTGCCTCCTATAATTTCTCCTGTTAGTTTATCTATTTGTTTCTCAGGAACTACTCCAACTGGGTGGTCTGCTGCCCACATAAACGGAGAAACATTTTCATGCACAAATGTTAGAATTAAATTATCACTTTCAATTTTTATTCCCTGGAATTCATGTAGTAAGGGATGCTCGTTTTCTAACCATTTATCAAATCCTTCCAAGGCAGATAGAGTTGCATGAGTTGGTACAGTACGTGCGTACCTCTTAATGGTCATAGCCACATCTGCAGCAGTAATAATTGATCCGTCATTGAACTTAGCGTCTTTAGAAACAGTAAAAACAACCTTATTTTTAAATTTGTGAAAATAGTTCAAAATCCTAGAGCTAAGATCTCCATTAAGCTCCAGCCTAAGAGGAGGCTCAGACACCAAACCGCTAATATATACATTTTTTCCATATTCTGAATAAAGTGGGTCAAGATCAAATCCATCGAAAGACTCTATAATAAGTGTTGGTGTGTTCTTCTCAAGGTGAGAGATAATTCGTTGATCGATTGAAAACGCCGTATTCGCAAATATAAACATTAATAAGGCTAAATTTCTCATCGTCGGTCCTTCTCCAGCAACAGACTATTCCAATAGTACTTTGGCAAAGAAGTTATGCCAAATACTTAGCTTATTTTTTATACAGTCTTTTCATATATTTCTTTTTTCTTGTCTGCAACACTTCTAGTAAATATAGGAATATTCGTTGATAATCAGAAATTATGTAAAACATTTGGTAGCTGGAATATACTAAAAATGCCCTTATATATTAGTCTATAAAGGAAAAATTTGGATACTTAGGTACAAGTTCTTCTTTTTTATACCTCACGATTTCTCTGCAAATAACCTGACTTTGCATTAAATTCTCCCTATCATTCTTCGACCACAAAATCCTAATAAGGCACCTAAGAGGAAGTTTATGAGTAGATACCCTCTTTTTCTATATCAACTATTTTTAGCCGTGATAAATTTATTGCCATTCTTTTGAATTTTTTCAATCCTTTTAGCTCGCTCTATTTCCCAAGCTGTAGGAGAAAATTGCTTATCCCACGCATCAAAAAGTTTAAGATTTTTTTTAGATATAATGCCATGTCCGGGATAAGCATCATTCATATATTTGTAAACTCTTGCAACAAATCCTTTGATTTCATCCCTGGGTTTCAAAGCATTTCCTGAGAATACGGTCTTACAGTTTCCCTTTAACCTCTGTTTTGTATCTGGCACTTCTGTTATTGGGTGATTACTTCTAAATGCATTAATTTCACCAATCGCAGGCACAAGATTATACATGTCAGACTCCATTAATCTGAACTTCTTACTGATTTTACGAGCACAGTTGCGCCCTTTGAATTTCTTTCCCTTATTGTTCACGCAGTCTTTGTGTCCCTCACGCCATTCCACAAACGATCGACCGAAATCATAAGCAGGAACTATGTGCTCCCATTCAATTCTCTTAGATCTATTGCTATTAGGATTCTTGGGAGAGTATGAACAACTCTTATAATTAACTAGCTTTTCATTGTAGTCACAACCACAGTAAAATGTTTGCTGATGGTCCTTATAAATCTCTCGCAATATTTTTTTAGATTTATTGAAGCTATAGTTAGTTTGATTTCCTAATCCAAATACAGTTGTACTTATGATAATAAAAGGAACTATTAACACTCTAAACATAAAAAATCTCCCTATTGATCAATCAAATTATGATATAAATTACACCGGAAAAGCTACTCATGCATATATATACTTTTCTTATAATTCAAAGCCCCCACCCCTCTTTTTATAGACTCTTTTGCAAGAAGCATCACAAATGCTACTGCACTTAACCTATAAAGAACTTTTAAAACTAGCTCCCAATAGCTTGGTGAATATTTGCTCTCTAGTTTTTCCTCGATTGATTTTAATTTTGAAACTGCTCCTGCCATCTTTTCTTGGGCTGGATCTAAATAAGTTTTCTTGTACCAAGAATTATGGAACATCTTAGAATTATTGGACTCGAAATTCACCTTGTAGCGATCGTAATCGGACTTAGTAATGGCATAGTATTCCGAAGCCTCATAATGCTCAGGATTTGCTTTGAGGGCTTCTAAAGATAGATCGCTTTGATTTGCTTGTGAGCCTGCAAAAACGAGGATCACTTCATAAGCTATGATTATCGCCGTGAATAATTTGGCCAAACTTGATCTTGAAATAACACTTAAAACCGAAAATCCAATTGCAAGTGAAATCGCGCCGTAACATGCTAGTTCGGGATCTGGAAATTTTAGCGATTGATACATAGGGAGAGTTTGAGCAACGACGAACTTGGACGCCTCATAAGCGCAATATGCAAGTAAAACGGCTGCGGGAAAGTTGGTTATAAATGCACCGCCGTCTAGCTTGCTAAGCTTATCGAAAACCTCACTTAAAAAATCTCTATTCTGGCCTTTCTCTGCAGGTTCACTTTCTGATAAGCTTCCATTGTCGGATTTGTTCAGCACTTTTTCGACGGTCTGTGGCTCAGACTTCGCGGGACGGGCCACAGATTCAAACATAGAACTAACGCTTCCTAATTCCATTTCCTTTTTCAACGCTCTCCTCCTCTTCTTTTGAATATTGATGCGATCCTTGTTTTGAGGATCTCTACGATACGCTCGATGATACTTTGCTTCTTTGGACTGACTTTGCCCATCTGAAGCAAAGGTAAATACTCCACTGGTTTCCTCATTCCCATTGAATAATCCTCCTTCTGCCATTGTCATTCGACTCCAGCCTCCAAACATGAGTTGAAAAATCTGTATGAATAATTGCGCCTTCTAGCACAATACTTTGCGACAGCTTCGAGTTGTTCCCAAGGCCATGAGTCCATAAGCTTCAAGAACCCAAATATAAATTTTGTATTGATAATCCCTTGGCCCTTCTCAATTTGTGCCAAGATTAACTGGTCAAAAGAAGGACCAACCTTTTGCGCCTTTCGTCTGTAGGTGGAATCTAAAGATTTAGCTTTGTGCCACTGGGAGTTTGTGCCACCTTCAGTCTTTGCGCCTTTTCCAGAAAGGCGATTGTACCCTCTAATAAATTGCGCCTTTTCAAAAAATTCTATGTTTGTGCCATCGTCCACGACCTGAAGTTTGCGGCCGATCCAAGAATCACCTAGCCAATAAAAACACCTTTGATGCTCAAGATACCCATCCAATCTGACCTTGCGCTCGTATAAATCCGGTATATCTATTGATGTCCTGACCTCAACTCCATCCATTGATGGGAGAGCTTCCAAATTGCTCTCCCTGAATTCTTTCAAAAGCCGCTTATCATCAGCATCACGCTCAGCAAACTCAAACTCAAAGCCATAGTACTTGGCAAACTTGTCCACCACAGGATTAGCCTGAAGCATCGACTGACCCTTGACGATCAACTTGCTTGGTTTCTCATCAAGTTTCCCCAAAAGCTCCTGTATTGCTCGAAGCTGTAATTTGTATCCAGTGCCTCTCACTTCTACACCTTCTACAATTGAAGTATCTGATTGTTCTTGATTCTCGCCCAAGTTGACTAAATGTTTCTCATTACCCCTGCGCGTGAAGGCCAGGGAGTAGTGGGTATTTCCAGCGGCAAAAGGACCCGTAGAATACGGGCCTTCTATGTTATTTTTTACTTCCGTTTTTTTTCTTAAAGCTAGCGGTAATTCTTTTCCTGACTTGATTCCAAGCATCTGTGGCTGGTTCCTGTACACCGAACCAACAATCCGTGTCAGGCTCTTGCAGTTCCTTGAATCTTCATACCCAGGTATCTGTTTAGTGTGATGGTTCAATGCTATTAGGGTTTGGTGTTTGGAATACCCATGCCATTTGTAGTAAATTGCTGCACTAGATAACCATGCATTGCGCTCGCCATCTTCCACTTCTTCTGGCAGCTTTAAGTCTTTAAGAAAAGTTGATGCATACTCAGGGTTCTCTATGAGCTTGACTGCTCGCTCGATATCGCCAAACTCAGGGTTAATCCAAAGCTCATAGCCTTCGCTCTTATTTAGATAGTTCACGTTGAGCCATTTAGGCCGCGACTTTGGGCGGCTTACGAGTATATTTCTAAGGGTTGCCCTCGATATCTGAGTCAGCTTAATTAGCTCAGCCATCGTGTAGCATTTGGATTGCCCAAGATTGTCAAAAAGATCCACATACAAGTGAGCCAACCTAGCTTCTGTGGTCTTATGTGGGTGAAGGATCTCTTCTTGGTCTTTTTTGGCTTTTGGTCTGCACTCTTTTAGCTTATTGGTGATCGCCAGGATCTCTGTGATAACATTCCGGCCTTCTCTTTTTATGAGTGCGTGGATATCTTTGTTGTAACTAAGCTGCTTCGCCTGACTATATTTTGAGACTTCATGCCGTCTGAAATTAGGCACCTCTCTGACAAGGCCCCTAGCTGCGTTATCCGCGCCTAGCCCGTGATGCCTTAGTAATCTGATTAAAGCTTCTTGGGCTTGCTGAGCTAGGAATGCCGTTTTGATAGATCCTTCGCTACCGTCTTTAACAATAGGACTGATAGCAATTCCCAGGTGAATTCCCTTGCCGGCCGTGCTACGAACTACAAAGAGAAGATAGCTAAAGATCTCAAGGTAGTTTTTTTGGAGGAAGGCTACAGCCTTCTCCCAGTTAATTCGCCCTTCATCATCAAGCCACTTTTTGTCAGTATCTTTAACATCGATGTCTAAAGGAATGCAGTAGGGAACTCTAGTCCCATCAGGGTTGAGCCAAGCTGAAGAAATGTAGTCAGACTTGAAATGCTGCCAGCCGGTATGCTCGCAACTTATAATCTTAGATCCGTCTTCCTCTAAACGTAGAATCTTTTTAAAGCTGTGGTAGCCGCCGGTGTAAGGTTTATCTGATTCAGACTTGATTACAAAGCTGAAATTTGACATTATTTTACTGTTCCTCTTTCGTTCTGAAAGCGGTGAGCCAAGTCCATGAGGTGCATCTCGTCGCCAAACTAGAGCCTCAGGATTCCCTTCTTATTTCTTTCGTTAATATGATTTAAATTAAAAGATCTCCCTCTATTTTTTTCACAAATGGAAAGTCTTATTCTTCTATTAAAACCTAATTACTTTGCAAATCAAAATCTAAATAGATATTTAGATAAGAGGCGGGGCCTCCTTTATATTTTAGAATAATGCCGCTAGGATTGCAAGTGCTTTAAAATACGAAGGAAAATAGAAATATCTCGCCTGATCTCTTGAGTCAAAAAATTTATGCGCTGGACCTAAATAGTTATTTAGATCAAAATTAAAGTTGTAAAAAAAATTTAAAGGGAAAAAAAATATGAGCAAACCCTCGATTATAGCAATAACAAACAACAAAGGAGGAGTGGGTAAAACTATATCCTCCGTAAATTTGGCTGCCAGTTTTTGTGACCTTGGAAAAAAGACTTTACTGATTGATTTTGATGGCCAAGCAAATACAACTAGATGGTTTGGTTTAAGAGCTAGGGTTAAAGATGATGGTAGATCTGTTTCTAAAGGATTGCTTGATGAAAGCCTAAATGTAGAGGATTTGATCTATCATACTCAACAAAAGAATCTTGATATTCTTGCTTCTGATATGAGTTTGACTGATTTTGCTAGGGAGCAAATTACTATTCCAAATTCTGGGATGCTATTGGAAGAGTTATTAGACAGATCTACACTAGATCATGAAATTATAATAATAGATTGTGCCCCAGCCCTAGATCTCTTGTTTCAAAATGCACTAAATGCTTCACATTATTATTTGATCCCTCTCAAAAGTGAAATTGATCCACTTGAAGGATGCGAAAACCTCTTCAAAGAAATGATAAGAATTAAAAAATACAACAAGCAACTGTATTTTTTAGGTTTTTTAATTACAGATTACTGCAAGGCTGTAAAAACACATCAAATATTGAAAGGTGAAATAGAGAAGTACGCATCCAAAATTGACCATAAAGTTGTTGGAATTATTCCAAGGACTGCTGGTGCGTCTAGCTCTGCACTAGAAAACAAACCTTTCCTTTGGGTTCATAATAGGAGCTTTAAAGGAACTGAAGAGTACTTAAAGGTAGCAAGTGACCTTATTCCAAATTTGAGAGGTCCTAGAAGAGGGAAGGCTCAGCCAACCCCACAATCTGAAAACGTACCTTTTATTAAACCACAACTAATTGAATCGTCAATTCAGAGCTAGGAGGGGATTGCTATGTCATCAAATTTAGACACAAGCGGAGTAGGTAAATCAGTTAATGAAGGAGTTAATTCTTTCAAAGCACAGGAGTCCTTGGTTGAGAATTTTGACTCGATGAAAGAAATGCAAGAAGAAGAAAAAAGGGGTCTTATTTATCATGCAGACCAAATTTCTCAATCAAAAGATGGAGATTATTTTGAAAAAATTCTTATAGAGTGTATTGATACGTCTAAAAACATACGTAAATTTGATGAGGAATCAGAAAAATTCGTTGCGTTGGTAGATTCAATTAACAATGAGGGATTACTTTCCCCAATTGTAATAAAAGAACACAAGGGCAATATTGTCTGTATTTCAGGCCATAGGAGAATAGCTGCTTTTAAAAGCCTAGGAAGAAAGGTTATTCCTGCCATTTTTAGAAAAGGCAATATGATTGACACAAGGAACATGGCATTTGCAGCTAATGAAATAGTTGAAGAAATGACTGTTCTTGAAAAAGCAGGAGAATATTTAAAATGGGAAAAAAGAGGTCTAAGAATCAATGAAATCGCTAAAAGAGTGGGAAAAGACAGAACTACAGTATCTAGAATGTTAAAGATAGCAAAATGGAATAAAGAAATCCATAAAGTGATTGAACAAAAAAATTTGAGTTATCGTAAACTTGAGGCTTTAGCAAGAAAATCTCTATCGGAAGACGAAGTTTTAGAAGCGCTTTTAGGTGGAGAAGCAAAGAATGAGTTTAGCCCGTC
Organism: Oligoflexales bacterium; assembly: GCA_045105515.1. Taxonomy (GTDB): domain Bacteria; phylum Bdellovibrionota_B; class Oligoflexia; order Oligoflexales; family Bog-1112; genus JABSRF01. Next base: position 277 of record JBGCDR010000028.1, on the reverse strand, counting down.
TGAGCTTAGAAAGAAATCTAGGATAGATCTAGCATTCGAAGACTTGAATTTGGATAGTAGTAATACAGATTTGTTTCTCAGTTTTTGTGAAAATATTGGATTTTTATCCAAAGAAACATACATGAAAATTTGTGGGCAAGAGAACATAAATTAGGGTAAGTTAATTTTGATATAATTTTCATGGGGTGCACGCACCTCATTTTGAAATAATTTTCATGGGGTGCACGCACCTCATTTTGAAATAATTTTCATGGGGTGCACGCACCTCATTTTGAAA
>JBGCDR010000027.1:0-2724 GCA_045105515.1 Oligoflexales bacterium | reverse complement strand
AAAAATCTCTCACCGGTTGATTTTATTTTGCTCAATTCTATTTCCAATGGATTGTCGCGGGAAAGTAAAATATTAGGTAGCTTTAATTCGGCGATATCGCGCTGCATGATTTGAGAGTTTTTTTTGTCCAAACTAGAGATTTAAATATATTAGCCGACTTACCTGAAAATAAAATCCTCAGTTTCTGGATAAATAGCGAAAATAGAATGAGCTTTTGGTCGAATCAATTTCAAGGAGCTAGATGGGGAGAGGCGAATAACGCTTTGAATTCGGAAGAACCAATTACATCGATTAAATGTCGAAAAGGGCCTGCAGGCAAAGTAGCAATAACTTGGATTCAAGGCAATGATTCCGAAAATTCATTGTGGGCAAGTACTTTTAATGGAATATCATGGAGCGAAGCTACTCAGATATCTCAAAAAGGAAACTTGATTGAGTATGAGCTCGTGACAACCCAATCAGGTGAGTTTTTGACAGTATGGAACGACAATGGTCAGATATGGATGAACACTTTTGATGGGGAAAACTGGGGAGGTTCAGTTGATTTAGATTTGACTTTAGCTGGGTATGAGCATCTTAATATCGAAGTAACAAGTGATAAAAAAATTGTTTTAATGTGGAGCATAATTAAGGACAGTAAACGCTATTTGTGGACTAGCGCCTATTTTGATGGACAATGGGATTCACTGAAATTGTTAGCTCAGCCTGAGAAAAATATTGATCTGATTAAATCAGCTATTAACTATAATAACCATTTAATCTTGATGTGGAAAGAAAATTCTGGCGAAAGTCAGGATATATTCATTACACAGTTTGTTGATAATGGCTGGGAAGAACCCATGGTAATTCATAGTTCAACAATACCTATACAGCACGAGAATATAATTTTTCATCAGAATGGAAAAGCAGTTTTAACATGGATTCAAAGTGAAGGTGATTACGATTATATCTATTCAAAAAATTACGATGGAACCACCTGGTCAAAAGATCCTCTTTTAGTTGCTCAAAATCTTGAGAACGGTAGTGAATATAAAATTGCTACCGATTCCTTTTCTGGGACTCACTTGATCTGGAGCCAGACTGATGGCAGCTTGTGGATGAACTCTCTAGAATCTAGCAGATGGAATGGTACTATAAGGTTAAACGCTAGCTCTCCAGATCCTGTTTTAGACTATGCAATCGGTTTTAACAGAGCGGGAAAGTCATATATTGTCTGGAGTCAAAAATCTTCTGTGTGGTTTAAACCTGGACCAAACTAATTACTTTAATCATTCACTTACTAGGGTAGAAATAGCAATGCCTACTCCAGGGCTAGAAAGTGTGAATAAGTTGCTTTGGACTAAACGATAATAAACCCCAGCCTCCATTAAGGTGTTACTACCAAGATAAAGTCCATAGGTTCCGCCAAACTCGAATACAGTTACCGACTCTTTAATATAGTAATTAATCCTATCTGTCTCATTACTATATGAAACTTTCTGCTTGAATCCAGCATTGCCCGAGCCAATATTTAGATGAAAACCAATTCCTCCTCTATTGTTTTCTCCAATTTTATACTCGAATGCTAGTAACGCATAGGCATGATCAATCTTACCTTGATCGGTTTGTTCAGTTATGACTTCTCGGTTTTGTTCTAGGACGTTCATATCATAGAATCCTGAAGCACTTGTATTGAAAATACCATAGTAGCCAATACCAAGACCAAAACCGGAGGGGTAAGTAAGCATCCATTTAGCACCCATAATTGCAGCAGCTGATGTGCTAGCCCCACTTACACTATCGCTCCCTAGCTCTCTGGTCCCTTCAGATCCAATCTGAACTAATCTAAGGTCAAGGTCAGCGCGGTAACTTGCATTTTGAGTCAATATATTTGATGCTTGGACTTGCTTGATGCAAAGTCCAAGTGCCAATGAAAGAAAAAGAAATTTGGTTATTTTTGCTAACATACCACACCTTTTAATTAAATCCTCACCTAACATATCGTCCAATCTATCAACTTATTAAATCTAGTCGGTTAATTAAATAGCTACATGAATATTCACGAAAGTTGTTCTGGTTAGGTGTTCAAAGGCAATGATTCTCTAATTAGTTTAATTACTTATGATTAATTCTTCAAATTTTGAATGTTCTAGGGTATTGTGTCGCTGTCTTTCAATATAGAGGTGGCAAAATGAATGAGCAGCAGTCTGAACAAGCCGATGATATTTGGATTAGCAAATCCCAAAGAAAGAGGGATAGCAAAGAAATTCATAAATTTGCTGAAGCATTGGCGAAACTCCCTAAGGGAGAGTATAACAGCTTTGGCCTTCCCGAGGATGTCATAACCGAGCTAGAAAATGCTCTTGCCATCAAGTCCCCAATAGCAAGAGCGAGGCAGCTCAAGTTCGTAGCTAAGCTTATTCGTAACGACGGCATCTTTCCAGAATTAAAGAGCAAATTTGCTAAAGATAAATCCAAGAAAAAGATCTTTCGATAGGAATTACCTGATAATCAGCGATCAATATGCTGAGTAACGGGGGTGTGGCACTTGTTTTGCTGCCTGTTCTCAATTACTTCTTCGACCTTCTTGATGAGGGCTCCAGTGTTATCTAGTGTCTGGTCGGAAACTAAATTCTTGCCTTTGCAACTCAGTTTTTTTTATCGCGGTTGAAATTAATTTTAAAAACTCTTCTTATTTTCCAGTGATAAGTGAAAAATACCATATTTTCGGCAATTAAATATCTT
>JBGCDR010000026.1:0-3587 GCA_045105515.1 Oligoflexales bacterium | reverse complement strand
TTGCGCGCATGGGCACCCCCAAGATCTTTTGATTTTCCGACAATTATATCCTTTTTAGAGAAACTGGGGAAATTCGCTAAAGATTATAGTGCTCTAAGCCTTACACACAAAAGCGGCGGTGTGTTTCCAATCAGGCACTATCTTAGTTTTGTTTAAGCCTTTCCTTATCGCCAGTATAGTCATCACGATCTTTTGTTTTTATTGATGGCTTTTTCCTCGATATAATCTTTCTCCCACCTTTGTGAACCTTCTTAGGATTTTCCCGAAAGAAAGTTAGCAAGAAAGATCTTCTTGAGTGTTTTGATGGATTTTATTAAATTCTAATCCTTTTAATAATAAGATTATCTTTCTATTTTCTTTCTACTATTTGGAGGCTTCGTGAGATTTAAATTCGTACTTTTAGGTGTTTTGATTGGTGCTTCGGGTACTTTGTTTGCTTGGAATAAAAATGAATCAGAAAATAAGTTGGAAGGGAATCTGCCTGGGGAGAATTGCGAGGATCGGAAAACTTTTATAGCATGCCTTGTACCAGCCTAAAACCTTAGTGCTCCTGTATCTTTTTATGATGGGAGTGATGATGAAAAATTCCATCCACCTTCACAAGGCTAGCTCTTTCATAGGGAGGGTTTAGTAATTTCTCGAAGGGAGAAAATTAATAAACCTTGTTCTAAGAGTTTCACATTTAAAAGAAATGGTAAAATAAATTCTAATATTTTTTCTCCTGTTATGTGGTAATTTTCTTTAATTGAATTGTAATTTGGGAGGCTGAAGATCCCCTAAAATTAGGAGAGTCTGATTGTGTCATACTTAATTGGTATAGATGTTGGTGGAACTAAAACAGAAGTTGCGATAATTGAGGTTGGCAATGGGCATGAAGAGGGGGGGCACGCCTTCGAGTATGGTGGAAAGCCCTTTTATGCAAAATTTTTAGTTCGTGAACGGATGCACACTCAAAGAAGGGGTGGGTATGACTCTGCACTTAGTAGATTGATAGGTCTATGCCAACAGCTTTTGAAACAACGAGATCTTGGTCCTGAAAAAATCTCGGGGATTGGTATTGGATTGCCGGGTCCAGTGGACCCAAAAAACCAATGTATGGTGACAGGTAATAGTGGTATTTTTGTTGGGCATAACATTCGATTGGATCTTGCAAGAGCTTTGAAATATGAAGGGCCTATTGTTTGTGGTAATGATGCTAATTGCTTTACCTTGGCGGAGTCCTTAGCTGGTGCAGGTTATGAATACCGGCAAGGAGCGGAGGAATTCATTGCTTTAGGAGTCATTTTGGGCACAGGCGTGGGCGGTGGATTTTTCATAAATGACCATATGTTTGAAGGACGTAGAGGCGGGGCAAGTGAATGGGGGCATATGCCTTTTGTTTCTGAGGGCCATCCTTGCTATTGTGGAAATTTAGGCTGTGTTGAGCAGTATCTGTCTGGACCTGCATTAGAGGCTTCTTTTGCCATGCGCATGTATTCCCAGATCCCAAGCAGGCCAAAGTCGGAAGAAATATTTGAGCTTGCACAGGCTCAAGATCCAGTCGCACTTGCAGTGGTTAAGAGGTATAAGAGATACCTAGCAAAATTTTGTGCAACCTTAAGCCAAATTTATGATCCAGACATCATCATTCTAGGAGGTGGAGTAAGTTTGCAGGATGAATTGTATCAAGGTATTCAGACACTAATAGAGCCCTATTTGTTTATGAAAAAAGATCCACCAAGGATTGTTCATCATAAGTTGGGAGACTCTTCCGGGGTGCTTGGGGCTGCTTTTATGGCTATGAAGTAGGATTCGTAATTTGTTGTTGCAGAAATTGCTCTAGAACAATGTCGATTTCAAGTTGACCAAAAGGTTTCGTGAGGCACTCATTAGCCCCTGCTTTTTTTGCGGGGTCTACATTGCTAATGAATCCGGTAACGGCAACGATTGGTATCATTTTTTGGTTTGAATTCCTGATATTGTGAATGAGTTTTATTCCGTCCATGATTGGCATGCAGATATCTGTGATGACCAAATCAATAGATTTGAGCTTTTCCAGGGCAATCTTACCGTTTTCGGCGTCAATAACCTTACAATTACTCAGCATTGATTTTAAAAAAACCCGGAATAGAGGGTCATCGTCTACAATTAATACGGTTTTCATTCAGCACCCTAACTCAGTTATGAGTTAAACTTTCCATACTTAAAAGTAAGATCGGCGATATCTCATAGAGTTTTAGTCGAATCCAGATTGTAGGCTCTAAGACTTTAAATATAATGGTAAATTCACATATACCAAGTGATGATATTTATTTTCTTCAAGACAAGAGTACAGAAAAAAACTGAGATAAAAATAGTAAAAATAGTAAAAATAATTAAAAAAATAATTAAAAACAGGTAGTTATAAATTAATCTGTAAAGTATTGGAGTTGCGACCCGAATCAAGAAGGACAATTATTTCCTCAAAAGGGGAGAATTCGTGAAGATTTTTGAAATACAGTTAAAAGATCCAGAGGGAAAAACCGTCTATAAAAGCTTAGTTCCTGAGGTGCATGTTCAGGAGAAGGTTGGTACCCTCCTAAGAATGAACGAAATTACTCAAGTTGGTGCAATTTTTATGAAGGATGTTGGCGACATATCTGATCGGTACATTCAAAAATTTTCTAAGAAATCGGCTTAAATAGTTAGCATACCATAACCAGAACATTTCCATTGTTTTTGAGATCTGTACACCCGTACTGTTAAGCAAGAATTGTAATTTTCCGATGCCTTTGGCGAATGAATAATCCTTTAGGAGAGATATGCTTAGGGCCCTTGTCATCTTAATAGTCTTATTTAGAGAAAGCTCAAGCCTTGCATGGTTCGGAGCGTCAGCATATTCCGCAGCTGGTGCTGGTCAGCTATCAGCTCAAGAATCTATTATTATCACTATGGCTCCATTAGGTATTAGAGGCTACCTGTCACTCGGAATTACAAAATTTTTGAAGGTTTCCCTAGGAGGTAGTTTCCACCATGGGAGATTAACTTACGTAAATTCAGGTATTGAGTATACGGGCGCATATAACGCATATGGAGGAAACTTTGGGGTAACATTTGCATTAGGAAGCATCCTTCTGCAATTTAGTGCTGACGCACTCGTGAATGCCAGTTTAAGCAGCAAGTCTGAGATACAAACAGAAGTTAATGGAGTAATATACAGGCATTCCACTCTTGTAAAATATTCAAGTCCTTTAGGAGGCTTGGCTAGATTTGGCTTGATCATGGAAAACGATGATCAACAGATCCTTAAATTTATGAATATGCAAGTTGGTCTAATTTTTGATCTAGGGATGTTGCCTATCACCAAAGAAACCACCAATATTGCAACAAATCAAATTGGCCCAGGAGCAGCCGGTGAATGGGTTACTCCGGTAGATTATACATTCACCTATGGTGCTGTTGGATTATTGATTGGCTTAGCTTTCTAAATAGTGCCTGATTGGAAACACACCGCCGCTTTTGTGTGTAAGGCTTAGAGCACTATAATCTTTAGCGAATTTCCCCAGTTTCTCTAAAAAGGCTATAATTGTCGGAAAATCAAAAGATCTTGGGGGTGCCCATGCGCGCAA
>JBGCDR010000025.1:0-9415 GCA_045105515.1 Oligoflexales bacterium | reverse complement strand
TTTCACTTGTCTTTCCGGTAACATGAAAATAAACATATCAAGCCCTCCCAGAATTACGTTTGGGATCAGCTTATCAATATTTACATAATAATCATATAAAATAATAATATTAGCCGGTTAAAAAATTAGACAACTCTAGTAGGTCAAGCTGTGCTGAAGGAATGCATCTAGAAAATGACATGTGCTTGGGGAAAATTCCAAAATCAGGTGTTTGCCCAGTAGGAAGCCGGGAAATATCCGACAATTGCCTTGGATTGCCACAACTTTCAGCAATAGATGTGAAACAATTTGGATTAAATTTTTCGGATTATGGTTCAAGCACAGATGAGAATCCATCCCTTCCTTGGGAAGAGCCAACTCATTTACACTGGAAAAGTGAAACATTAAAACCAATCCACTGGTACTTTGGAACAAGAATGCTTGGTTTTAGGATCGAAGCTATCTCGCCAAATAAACAAGATCCAATCAAGTACTCAATGGAATTAGGTGATAATAATCAATACTGTCCTTTTTGGTATCCAAATATAAGCATTGATGAAAAGACAGGGATCATATCAGGTAGGGCATTTTCGTTTCAACGCGGTGCTTATGGGGCAGAATTTTTTGGGGCATGTGAATTAAAAGTTACAGCAAAAACTGAAGATCAAGAAATTAGCAGTATTCTAAGTATTAACTTCAAACAGTGTGTGAATTGCAAGATAACCAGCAAATTTGCAGTTCTTAATTACTCGCCTTACAGGGAAGGTCAAACCCCATTGCCCGATGCAGAGGGTAACACAATTCAACCGACCCTAAAGGAAATTGAATCTGATATGAGAGAGTTGAAAAAACTTACAAGTCAAATTCGGACCTATGAAGTGGATGCCAACGTGCTGCAAGCAGCACACAATTATGGCATCGGTGTACACCTAGGCGCCTATTTGGTGGCGGAAAATCCAGATGCATTTGATCCCGAATTAATTTTGGAAAATAAAAAAGTTAATCAAAAAGTCATCGCTAATCTTATTGAACTAGCCAATGACCCTAGATTCAAGCAGACGATTAAGAGCCTTATTATCGGCAATGAAATCAAATTGCACAATTATTTAAATGAAGATCAGATGATTGATTATATTGAATATGTTAAGAAGCAGGTCAATCACCAGTTTCCTGTAACTACAGGGCTGCTTTTGGGCCCAGGAACTCCGGGTCAACTTGGTCCCTCTGACCGATTTGGTGAACATTTAGATTACATTCTTTACCATCAGTATCCATTTTGGGAAAGACGCTCTGCTTTTGATTCAAAAGAAACTATTGCTTTGGGGTATAAATACATTAGCCACAGATTCCCTACAAAGGGTATCGTACTTGGGGAAACAGGTTGGGCAACTTCTGGAGCGACTCATCTGACTTCAGCAACAAGCGAGGAGCTCCAAGCTATCTATATCAATGATTTATTCAACCTTGTAAACACTTCATCTGATCCCCAAATTAGAGCCCTAGGTTCACGAATTATGTATTTCCAAGCTTTCGATGAGCCATGGAAAACTGCAAATAATGAAGGAGGTACCTTGGCTGCACATTGGGGTATTTACGACAAGGACCGCATGCCCAAATTATATCTTCGTACCGCCTTTTCTGATCTTTGGTAATTCACATTTTTGGGGTCGCAACATTCACCAAGCTTTAAGAAGAGGGTAAGAACTTACCCCAGGCCTAGCCCACCTTCATTAGGCCTCCTATCATTAAACTCCCAATTTGGGAGTTTAGAATCCTCTATATGACAGTATCTTTGGATTTTTCTTTAAACTTTTTTTCTCAGCTAAGACCCCCTCTAATCCTAGGAAATATTTTCTCTTTAGACTGTTTACTAGTTCAGTCAGAATAAGGCATGGACCCTAATATAGAGGGAATAAAAGTGGATAAAAGGTATAAAAAACTCTTAGCAAGCATTGTGGTATTCATGGCATTAAATAGCTGTGCCAGCACTGGTAGTAACGGTGGCAACAATCAAAGTTCAAAGCCAGTTAACAATGCTGAAGGACGAGAGTATAAGAAAGCGCTCTTGCGATGCTACAAAACTGGTGGGAGTCGTATTGTCAAGATTAACGGCGTGTTAAGGTGTTTTTGAAGGGTCGCTAACACTTGATTTGGATGGCCACGGGGAAAAAGGAAAGGGACGCTCTTCCTCTAAATAGGAAAGGTACTCGAGGTTCTGTTTGATATACTTGCACAAAGAAGTGCTCAATTCTTCCAATTGGGCATTGGTTTTTTTCGTTAATAACGTGCTGCAAAATTGAAAAATCACGATCATAAGGAAGATTAGTTTTGAAATTTCAAGGCACGCTAGGGAAATTAACATAAAAAAACCCCTTGACCATACATTCCTGTCTTTTAGGTTTTTCTTCATCTGATCATCTATCAGTCTCTCATCCATTACTATTATCCTTTCTTCCCAAGCGATGTACTCGGTGATTATTTAGCCTTTCCTCCAATCGGCGACTGGAATCTCAACGTTAGCCTATATTAAATTTTATGAAAGTTGCTTGCAAAAAGTATCTATAGCTTGGTGGCTTGCCTCTTTCCTAAGGTTAAAATATCCTGTTAAAATTATCTTATGTTGAAGTTTTATAAACATACTTAGTAAGGTTTAGGAGTCGATTCTTGAAAATCCTATTATTAACTATAACCCTGCTGATTTTTAATTTCTCTGAAAGAGTTTTTGCCGAACCAGCAAAAGTGGTCAAGTATCAGGGCAAAGTGCTAATAAATAAAAAAATAATCGAAAGTGGTCTTATTCCCCTAGGTGCAGAAATCGATACCACTGCGGAAAAAGCTAGCTTAATCCTAAGAACCTCCGATGGCAAAATACTAAGATTCAGCGAAGGAATAGCCAAGTACGAGGGGCCATCTCTTGTAGAGGTCTTGAAGGGAAAGCTATTTGCGTTCATACGCAATGTGCCCAAAAAAGGCAAAGAATTTAAGGTTAGAACTAGGACGGCAGCAATGGGGGTACGGGGTACCAAGTTTTTAGTGCTAGAGGAGGAAAAAGAATCCTACTTATGTGTTTGTGAAGGGGTCGTGGAGGCGAGGAAAAAAACGCAGCCTGATAAGCTAATTAGTGTAAATGCTGGATTTGACCTGAGTATTCAAGAGGATAAAGTTCTAGAATCACCAAGTAAAGCGTCTAAAATAATGTGGAAAATAGCAAAGAATGGGTTTGAGGAAATGGGTGTCCCCATTAAAACGCCAGTTTCCGAGTAAGCACTTATCGCGCTTCCAATTTCAGGCTTGTTTTTTGCTCTGAATTTCTTGAGATAGAAAGAACATATTCATATAGTTTCTGAACTTACTCAAGTTGAATGGTTTTTCTATAAAAACGACATTTTCCATAATTTCTTTATGGTCTGAAGCCGATACGGTTGAAAAATATCCTGATAAAAATAAAATTGGAGTGGACTTATTTGGCTCGATCTTTCTGAGGCCTTTAATAAACTCAAGCCCATCTAGAATTGGCATCTTAAGATCAGTGACGACAAGGCGTACTTATTTTTGAGTGCAAGAGAGATCGCCTCAAAACCATTCTAACAAACTTCCACATCAGTTGAGATACCTGCATGAGAAAAGCTTTCGATGGCATCTTGTAAAACGGCAATAAAGTCTATGTCATCATCTACAACAAGGACCTTTTTAACGTTGTTTATCTTTTGTGATGGTTTTGCTGCGTTTAGCTCAATTGCCTGAGCAGGATCGAAGGTTTTCAAATGCTTCTCAAGCTGACTGTTTGTCTCAGCAAAAGCATTGGTATTATTGGTTTTATTAGCGTTCAGATTGTTGCACCATTCGAGCAATTTATCATGTGTAGTCAAAAGTAATTCTGAAGCCGGTTCATAACCTTCAAAGTCCTTCCTAGCAGAGAGTTCCAGGACTTCCTCACAATGATGCATGAGTTGAGACACCTCTTGAAAATTTGCGATCTGAGCATTGCCCTTAATACTATGCACGATTCTTAATATTTCCTTAGCGGTATCTTTTGTAGGATTCTTCTGTAACTCAAGGCATAGGTCAAGATATTGCTGTAAATCATCGACGGTCTCTACGGCGAACATTTGCTCTGTTTTATTCACAGCCACTCCTCACTCTTTCTCGTCCAATCATTTCAGGGAATCGGCTAATCTACCTAAAAAATTAATCTGTGCTACCTAAACCTATTTATAAGTTATACAAATATTTAAATATAACAATTAATTAACAGCACCTTGGAACATTCTAATAAGGCTGATTGCTTGGTCTTAATGTTTAAATAATAGTCACTTTTTTAGACCTATAGTTCGTTCTAAATGATATTATTGCGCTGATTTCCCTCACCCCTATGTCTATCTGATTAATATATGAACAATATTGGATAAATATTATGACAACACCGATATTTTTATTGTTGTTGTATATATATTTATACACCACCACCAATATTGCTGCTGTTGTTTATATTTTTTTACTAAAAATGGGTTAAAAAACATGCTTTTTGGGCAAAACCATTGTCAATCGTTCAAAAAACAGGTGTATTTTGAACGCTCTTGGGAATCCATAATATTGCTATAATATTAGTATGTTACGAGGTTTTTCGGGTGTATTTTGAACGTAAGAATGGGATTCTGAACGCCTTAATCAGCCAAAAGCCACTCAAAACTACTTGCATCACTCATCTGATTAAAAAGTAAACAAAAAGAACTAGGGTTAAACATTAAGTCTCAATCTAACTCAGCTCCCAAAAAGGGCTAAAGACCCCATCTCTTAGATTCAGATCCTGCAAACCTAAAAAACAGCCCATTGCCAAAGGGCAATTGCCAAAAAGAAGTGAAACTAAGAAAAAGAAATAACGCTTTTTTGATTAAAATATATACAGATAAACCAAAGGGATCTATTCATTTCAACATATAATTTAGAATGGTAGCTTCAACAGCATCAGGGTAAGGAAGTTCTTTTATATTCAGCAGTTTAGCTAAAGTTGCGTAAATATCCTTTGCCGGCACTCTATTCTGAGCACCACTCGCTCCATTTGAAACTGGATTCCCAAGGTCATCAGGACGATGATATTGAACATTAGATCCCGTCACTTGAATGTCTCCATAGTAGCCACCCTTCACTTTTCCTCCAGCAAAGATCACTGAATTCTTGGTTTGATAGCCAGTAGAGTTTCTTAAAGGAGAGCGGCTACCATCGGTAGTATACATCGCAATCACTGTCTGATTCCAAATCCCTGCCTGTTTCAAGGTTTGGATTAACCGTGCAAGGGGGCTTGCAGTTTGGATACCTTGTGTATTCAATATGAGGGATGTACGAGCTGTATGAATATCATGAAAATCGAAATCAATAGCCGCAGTCTTAACTACATTATTCGTAAAAAGCTTTGCTACATAAGCAAACATTTCACCAAGGTTCATAGTGCCTTCCTGTGGAACACAGTTAGCTGCTTGATCACCCGCACAGGTAAATTGTCCTGGAATTCCATTGGTCCAAAAAGCTCTTTCTTCAGGAGTTAGTGCTAAATCGATGGTTGGCTTCTCGTTCGCTTTGCTTTTTAGTTCAGTTAAACTATTTACATGCTCGCTTTTTGTCGGGTGATCTGATGCTAAATTTGTTAGATAATTGTTATCGATACGAGAAATCATGTCCAAAATTAATTCTTTGTGGGTGGTCAAGGTAGGATTAACATTGGTTTGAATTTGATTAAACCTTCTTAAAAAGGAATCTTTATCATAAAATCTGTCTAACTGGGCATTTTCCAAATTAGCTTCAAAATGATAAAACGTGTGAGTCCCGGCTCGTATCGAACTCCTTAGTAGAGCTCCGTTATTCACAGCTGCATCCATGAGCTTCATTTGATAGTTATGAAGAACTGCTGGGGTAGGGCTTGAGCTATAATGAATTTCATTTCCACCTACTCGTCCACCAGGCCTAGCATCAAAGCTTGCCATATCTTTTCTTCCAGCTCCCGTTTCGCGGCTTCTGCCGGGCGATCTTAAACAATTGCTGGCTTCATGGCCATGAATGTTACCTATTACTAGTTCACCCAACTCCATTACTGCAATATCTGACAAGTGTTCCTTTAAGGGTAGTCCTTCTGGAGTTAAAAAAAAGTTTCCTACACCACCCGATTCAGGTCTAGCTTCAAGTGCTACACCATTATTACCGTCCCGGGACAAATTATCATAGTTTGCTGCAATGCTGGGAGGAACGAAACAAGTACCAAAATCCCACTGATCCCTAAAATTTACTTCTAAAAAAAATGTAGGTTGATTATTTACTTGCCCTTGCGCATATGTTTCTCCTCCTACCCATTCGTTGCAGGCATATTTTAAAGGTAGAGGAATCAATGGAGAGGCTAGATAAAGAGAGAGATTTTTCAAAAATACCCTTCTTTCTTGTTTATCTAGCTTTTGAAAGAGTTTCCAAGTCATTAATTTCTTCCTGTCATCGATCGAATGATTTCTGGGTGAGTAAATACCGAAACAATTAAATCTCCAAAACTAGGATCGGTAGAAATAGCAAGGGTTTTATTAGTGATATCTTCAAATAGAGCCTCATCAACACTTAGAATTGTCGTATCTTTCAAACGCAAGTAAAATCCCAGAATGTTTTTTGCTGCACAATTCACAAACTCTGGGTCTTTTGCCAAAACGTTTGCAGCTTCCCTAAGATTCTTTACTGGTGTGCCAAAGAATTCACTCTCTTCTTCTTGCGCTGAACTTTCAGGGAGAAAGTGCGACGTATACAGCCCTTCTATAGAATGCCCCCCGGCCACTTCTTGGTCAGGATTTTGCTGGCCGCTAGCAGTGCTCTGATAGATTCCCTTGTCATCAAACTTTACAAATAACTGAGTATGCTTTCCAAATTGGGAATGGCATAAATAACAGTTGGTCCCGTTGCCGAAGCCTTCTCCATTGGTAGCAGCAAAAACTGGGATCAGATCTTTTTTAGGGATTGGTGGTTCCTTTTTTGTGTCGAGAGGATAAGACTTACATGCAAAAGAATGTAATAACCTTCCAGCTCGACTTAAATTGTAAGGGCCTTTATTTGCTGCAAGAAATGCTCTAGTAGTTAAGACGCCAGCACCAAAACTAGCACCTGAATCGCAGGCAATGGAATTTCCGTTTTCATCGATACAATTTTTAGAAGTGATGATAGTGGATAAGGGAAGATTATTTTTCGCTATATATTCTGCTAAATAACCAGGTAAACCATAGTCGATTTCAGTTGTTTCTCCACTGGTTCGTAACAACGATTCAACATATTTTCTTAACGCAGGAGGAAATCGAGGAGACGCCACCCACCCTGAAAGTATGGATTTTATAAGTTCATCCCTAGCTTCTGGATTCGAGGAAATTTCACTGATGGAAGAAATTTCACTGCTGTTGAGAGGCCGATGAACGATCGTAGAGCTTAATCTTGATAAATACTGACGTAAACTTAGTTTTTCTGAAGGGGGAGTTTGGGTCTGAAACTCCAAGGAAGAAAGGAAACTTAAGCAAACAACCTGAGTAAGCTCAGCGCCAGAAAGACCTCCTGTTGAAATAGCATCCAGGATGCTTTGGTCATAAGGTGTTGGGCTACGACCAAATGCAGTCTCTATAAAATTAGAGAATTTTTCAGGCATCGAATACTTAGCCTGAAAAAGTTCACTAGAACAATAGGATGATAGTCCAGCTAACCAGCTTTCCATTTGTAAATTACCCCACACCTTTTGCTCAATAACTCCTTGAGCAAAATTGTAATCTCCCAATAGATATCGGTCAGTTGATAGAGCAGTAAATACATCTGTTGGAATATTAATACTTTGGGTAGGATCAAGCACATACCTAAGTTTGTCGATTTTTGCTTCATATGAAAGTAAATTGATTTGACTCAGGTCTGGCTCAAAGCTTAAATTTAATTCTTCAGAACTAGTATTAAGCCCATCTATAAAATTTGCAATAATTTCAATTTCTTCATCATTTAATGAATAATCATAAGGCATATCTTTTGCCCCTAGGCTCCCATCAGCATTTGAGTCTTTTAGCCTAAAATAAAGGGAAGATTCCAAATGATTTCCTGGGATTATGTATTTAGAGCGTGACCACTGGGAAAATTCGGTAAGTGAGGCAAAATTTGAATTGGAAGCTAAACCACCTTCACTATGGCAGCTTGCGCAGTGTTGCTTGATAACCTCATAAAATAATTCAAATTTAGCTTGATTTTGCTCGACATTTCCATTTGAAATGGTCTTACTTTTATCTGATTGAGCGTTTTCCTGCTTAATAGCATCTCGCTCTACTCTTTTTATATCAGATAATTTATTAGGTTTTGTACAACCCAACAAAATTGCTAGATATAATATTTTTGCAATAGAATTCATAATTTTTACCATGTTAACTCTAGGAATCTTATCGAGTATTTCTATTGATAAATTTAGTATATTTTTTTTAATGCTGATATATTTGCTAAAATTAGCGCTAATTTTATGAGCTTCGAAAAATCGCTCTTAATCCTTTGGAAAAAGGTCGAATGAGTATTTTGATTCTTGCTAGGTATGTATGAGAAGCTCGCGGGAAAAATTCTTGATTTCGGCCATCCTCTGATTCAATAATCAAAGTACTAATCACAAACGATTTAGATGCAGGTATGAATTCTCAGAATGATGGTACATATGTCGGGTAAAGAAGTTACTAAAACGAGGTTCCCTTCCCCAGGTGAGTCGACCTGGGGAACCTCCCTCCAAACCGCTCTTTAAACCGTTCATGAACGTCTCCGCTCATACGGCTTCCATCACTCAAGTCCAAACATCCCATGCGTCCAATGAGCAAACGAATTGGGAGATTATTGTCTTACAGCTCTAAGCCAATTGATCCCTCTAATTCTTCCACATCTTAGTCTAGGGTATTTTCCCAGGCACCACCGTATTAGGTAGTCGGCAAGTTGTAGCATTGTTCTTCGTAATTCGTCTCGATTAAATTTGCTGTAATATTGGATCCAACCTCTGATTACTGGATTTAATTCATTGGCTATGGATTCAATTGTTGCACCCATCCATAAGTTAATCGCCTAAATTAGTCTCTTAAGTCTATACTCCAAACAATTATATTTGTATTAGATTTAAGTTTTAGGAGGCCACCCACTGAAAAAGTCTCTTTTCTGCCATCGCAAACTACTCTTTGAACTTGTTGGAATTGTAGACCTTCCTCCACATTATCCGTAATAACATCCAGAATAGGTTGAGAGAGGTGGTCATCATCACCAACACATCTAAGTTTCAGGGTTAGCTCCTACTGAAATCTTGGGTAACTTATTGAGTTGAAAGACAAAACAAACCCCTGTATTTCCCATCCACTTATAATTCCAAGAAATACCTAACCGCGTATCTAAAATCTCAATAGTCCAAAAAATATTTTCCATTAAA
>JBGCDR010000024.1:0-5066 GCA_045105515.1 Oligoflexales bacterium | reverse complement strand
TCACTTGTCTTTCCGGTAACATGAAAATAAACATATCAAGCCCTCCCAGAATTACGTTTGGGATCAGCTTATCAATATTTACATAATAATCATATAAAATAATAATATTAGCTGGTTAAAAAATTAGACAACTCTAATGTTCTTTAGAATTTTAAATCCAGATTTTATAATAACTTGCTCCAATTGACTGTTTGTGAAAAATTGCAGCTTAGGAAGGAGCCCCAAGGCTCCAAACGGAATCAAAGCCTTCAAGATATGGGAACCTTCTCCCGTACAAGCAGTACTTGAAATAAAATATCCACCAGGCTCCATCAAGGAAGATATTTTTAAAATAGTTTCTTCCCAATTTGGAATTAAGTGCAGTACATTAAGTCCTAAAACCACATTGAACTTTATAGATGGATTTTGATAGCTTTCGATATCACTCACTATAAATTCTACGTTAGCAATGTTCGAATTTTTCATTTTCTCAGTCGCTATCTTAATCATCGCTTGTGAAGCATCGATAGCCACTATCTTTCCAACTTTTTTAGCATGGTAAAGGGAGCTTGAACCAGTGCCACATCCAAACTCAAGTAGAACAGTTTCTTTATTCAAGAGTTTTTCTGTTGCATCTAGCTTATACTGGTAAGCTTCTTGATCACTAACTTTTTGTCTTGCGTAGAAATTTGCAATAAAATTCCAAAAATTTGTGGCTGCACCGCGATTCATAACTCCTCCCCCATTACCCACACTTTTATTAGTTAAACGACGTACCAAGCACTATGAGTGGTAACAAATTCGATTCCTTGCGCTTGGAATTACTAGTACCAGTAGGAGCTACTAGCTTATCATAGTTGTTAGCTCGAAAAGTTAGCTGAGTCCCTAGAGAAATTTGTTCACCAATTAATACAGAATATCCTGCTGCTATTCCAAGACCACTCCCTGTATACTCTCCTAGGTGATGAATCTTTTTTTTAGATTCCAATACCCAATGAGCAATAAAAAACCAACCACTATCTGCAAAGCCGATGCTTGGCCCATACCCTTGATACTTGCTATCTGCATCGGCTTTGCTTTGGTATTTAAAGCGATCCAAGAATAAACCTAGATATAATCCTGAGCTGTAAGTATATCCTAAACGGTATACCGAAAAATTTAAGTCAACTTTACTAGAATTTTCTTCTTGATCGAACATTTCTAAGCCAAACCAAAAGGGCGTCACAAAATTTATTCCTTGATATCCTGTACCCGCTAAGATATTGGATGGATTTAGTATTAGGATCGATATTAATGCGATCAAAGTTTTTTTAAACATTTTTTTAACTCCTTTAAGCGATTTTTTATATTAATCATTAAATTCATTATTTCATCCTTACCAATCTACTTACCTTTACCTATTCGGTGCAATTATGCAGAATTAAACCTGTAATTATGCAAGTTAGTTTTGCAAATATGCACATGCATCTAGGGATAGATTATGGACTGGAAAAATATCCAATTTGACTGGAATCAAGCTCGGGCCTTCTGGGCAACTGCTAAAAAAGGATCTTTTTCAAAAGCTGCAAAAGCACTAGCTGTGGATCACACCACACTAGGTCGTCAGGTTTCAGCACTAGAGCAAAAACTCAAGGTCACATTACTCGAGAGATTTCCCCGAGGCATTAATTTAACAGAATCAGGAACAGAGATACTCGAATATGTGGAGAAGATGGCAGAGGCTGCTGCTGACTTGTCTTTAGTAGCTTCAGGTAGATCCACATCTTTGGAAGGCTGTGTATGTATTTCAGCTATGGAGGTAATGGCTCACTATATTCTGCCTCATATTGCTAAAAAAATTCGTAAGCAGGAACCGGGGATCACGATCGAAATCATATCGACAGACAAGAGCAGTGATTTGCGCCATAGAGAAGCTGATATTGCGATTCGTAATGCAAAACCCAAAGATTCGCAATTAATTTCCAAACGACTGCCAGAATTTGCTGCTTACTTATACTCAACTAAGGACTACTTAAAGGATTTATCCGAAGATGATCCAGATAGAATTGCTTCAAAGGCAGAGTTTATTGGCTTTCCTGGTGGTCAGGAGCATGTCGAGTATCTAAAACATTTAGGGATCTCTATTAGTATGGAGCAGTTAACTCTGATATCGGAGTCTTTGCCAGTTCATTGGAATCTATGTAAGTCAGGTGTCGGCATCGGTGTGATGTTCGATATCATAGCTGATCATGAAGCGAATATGACCCGGGTCTTTCCGCACCAAAAACCTATTGCGGTATCTACTTATTTGCTTGTTCACAAAGAGGTTAATACTAATATGCGCATCCGTAGAGTTTATAATTTGCTCAACTCCGAATTAACACAATATATAAACGATCATTCAGATTTTTCTATCTCAAAATAAAAATTTTGAAGCATCAATTAAAAAACATTAAATAAGGTGATGAAGAATACAAAAAGCTTTCAAGACTTAATTACATTGTAAAAATTCTTCCAATCTGCAAGCATAGTAGAAATCTTCGTATTTATTACTTGTTGACAAATTATTAAGCAGAACATAATAGTACTGCCTATAGTGCAAATCTAGAATTTAATCACGTAATATTTTAATTTGAGAAATAGGGAATTATTATGCGTTCTTACAGTATGTGGTATAGCGGTGCCATAATGACAGCATTTGTTTATCTATCGAGTTTTTCTTATGCAAATGAGGAGAGCTTAGAAGAGTTCGTACGAATCACCGATTCTTACGAAATAATGGACGACGAAGTTGCTGAGCTAAGAAAAGATGTTTTTCTCGATAACCAAATTTTTGCTGAAATAGTATCTTTTAATGACCCAATTACTTTTTTGACTGCTACTTCGGTTTGCAAAGATTGGCAAGCTTTTTGCCATAATAGTCTATTAAGGAAAAAGTATATTGATGAATCTTTCCAAAAAATAAAAACACGCCTCAACTCCCCTGAATTATTTGCTGAAAAGCTTGCTCAGCTGTTCGTAGAGATGGAAGTGGCAAAAATCATTGAATATCATCGCCCCAATTTCCCTTATTCTGAGAACGTTCAGATTGCTACTTCTGCAATTATTCTGCAGAGTTCTATGTTTTCTGGCATAAGAAGAAATTTGTTTCAACGGGCTCCACAGCAACAACAAGCACCAAGAGCCCGCGAAATTAACTTTGCCAACCAACAGCCAATGACGCTCATGAATCTTCTTCCTGATATTTCTCTGACTAACCTAACAAACCAGGCTAACGACGTTAACCAAGCTAACCAAGCTAACCAAGAACAAAGAGAATCTTACCTAAGAAATTTAGAAAACCAATTTGATAGTGTTATAAATGAGTTAAATGATCGACCAGCCCAAGTCCAAGGGATCCTGGCTTTATTGGTTCATGTTGATTTGTTCGAAGATGATGATCAGATTGCTAATCCTGGCGGTTTGATTAATAATAATGTTATAGCGAGGCAAAACCAAGACCGTCAAAACGAACGCAATTTAAATGGGGCTCAAGAGAGTTTCAGAAATCTTTGCGACCGAATTATACCTACAAAGATCCGCGAGCTCTCCGATGAAAATTTTGATCTTCTAGCTTCTCATCGTGGAATCCATAGCATTATATTTCACAGCATGCTGGATGAAATAAGAAACTCAAATGAATTTCAAAATTATGTTGACCAAAAAATAATTTCATACCGATCTACTTATGAAAGGATCGACGAAATTAATCCTACAATTAAGATCGCAACTTTAACTTCCATCGAGTTAACTGATGCAGAAAACCAAAATAACTACCTCACAAAGCTTAAACAGATTTTTGATAAGATATTAACTGGTGAGTAAGAGAATACCCTTCTCAATTGTCAGGAAGAGGCTACATGCCTCCTCCTCCTTCGGAGGTTTCCTGAAACTGATAAGAGTCCGTCAACCCTATGAAGATTGATCTAAAAAGAATTGTCCCCACACCAAGGTATAGGTACTTATAAAAGGTGAGTTCTCTTTAAAATTTAAGGCTTTCTTAAGTTTTTTAATCTTTCGAATAAAGATATGCTGATTTTCAATTTCACTTTGAGATGAAAAAGCTAGATCGAGAAGCATTTCTAAATTCTCATAAAGATATATAAGAGAAACACGTTCTGCGCTCAATTGTGCCGAGATTCTTGCGGCGGTACTTCGATTTTTTCTTGACGATTCAAATACAAAATCATAATTCTTTTTGGCCCCATTATATGCAGCATGATACAAATTACCTTCAACGAACTCTTCAAAAGAATTTTTTGACTTTATATAAGCAGTATTAGCTTTAATTGGCTTACCAACAATATCAATGGCATTTCTCCAACTAGCTTTGCTGGCAAATCTGCGAACAGCCTGGCAAGCCGTATAGATAGTTATTTCTCGGCTTAAATCTTTAACAGCATCTTGAGCCGCAAGATCAGCTAGATTCAGAATAGTGTTAGAGGTAAAATGTAGGGAGATATAAGCTTTAACAGCTTCTAAATCGGTCTTTTCGAACATACTGTCTAACCATTCATGATACCTTTCGTTAATTAAACTGACGACATTTTCGTAGTTTGGCTCCTGATTATGTATAGCTGCTTGAGTGACCATACTCTCAGTATATATCTTCGATATTTCACTAGTGTGCAACCAAGCATCGTTCTCATCATTTTTTAAATCATTAGTTTTTATATAGTTTGAGTCATATTCTTGAGGTGGTGCCAAAGGTACGATGTGATCTGAATAAAGGCTTACAGGAAATTGTTTTTCATTGATGAAATCACTTGCATGTGCAATATGAAAATTCAGTAAGATAAGAGCGAATCCAAAAAAGTTCCTCATAATACACCCCTAATGATTAAAAAAACAAATTCCAATATCTCTCGCCATCAGAGATATTGTAAAAAAATTGTAATTTCAAGATTAATTGTTAAAGACAATTAACATATTTACTGGCATCTAGGACCTAATCTGTAGAAAGATCCTCTAAAATTGATTTATGACAGAGTTTCCGATGATTTTAATTATGTAAAAAAAATCACGGCGGTGTCGGTGTCTATATTTACCGCCAACACAATGCCGATCTT
>JBGCDR010000023.1:0-15615 GCA_045105515.1 Oligoflexales bacterium | reverse complement strand
TGTTTTACTGAGTAGAGGACCATTAATGATATATGGCCACGCTGTGTGTAAAACTTAAGATTTTTCTCTTATTAGCTCTTAAACACATCTTAGGAAGGGGAATTTTGATGAAAATATTTTTTTCAAGCACAAATTTGTTTTGAATTCTGGACGGCAAGATTATTTTTGCATTTTCTTATTGAATTCAAGGTTGGGGAAATTATATTTGCGGAGCTGCGTTTTTAACAGAAGACTGTTTACAAAAAAATCCGTGGGGTCAGTGACAACTGTCCAAGGAATTGGCGAGTCTGGTGGGTGCTGCTTATCAATAAATATGCTGATTTGATCTATTACCTGCTTTGGCTTGCTATAAGAGTTATAAGACATATAGTCTTCTGCTCGGTATTCTTCGCCTACTAGCGTGGGAAATATACCGGTGCTTCCTCCTACTATGAATGACATCATGCGGTAAAGGCCCAGGAAAAAATTCGACCTTCTAGTTAAAGATAAGGCAGGAGCAAATGCGAATATTGATGTGATAGTTGTGCTACGCTGCTGCAAAAGGTAAAGAGCAAGTAGGGAAGCACCAATAGAGTAAGTTAGAGCGGCTAAAGCCTTATTTTCGACTTGGAGGGAGCTTAATCCTTCGTCAATATTTTGTATCCACTCATCGATGGAAGCAGTGCTTATTTTTCTCTTAGTAAAAAAATGTTTAGAACGTTCCCTTTGACCTTCATACTTAATACTACGGACTCTAAAACCTTGCCCTGCAAGATAATCGCCATAGCTATCCATAGAGTGAAGATTATTTAGACCTGGAAGTAGGATTATGGTGCGAGGATTCTTTGGTCTTGCTGGAATGTAGTCAAGCCAACGTTTTAGTCCATCTTTTTTTACTTGATAGTTCATGCTCATAGGTCTAAAGACTCATAAATTCGCATGAACTGTCAAGCAGTTTCAAAATCAGAACGATTACTTTTTAATTGAGCGTATTACGGAACGTTTATTACCTGCCAACTCTTTTTTACGTAACCTGACAAAAATGGGAGTGCATTCAATCCACTCATCATCATCAATCCATTCAATGCACTGTTCTAAAGACATATCACGAGTCCCTTGAAGAATGATAAGACCATCGGAAGAGGTGGTGCGAATATTAGTCAGTTTTTTCGGTTTGACGGGATTAACATTCATATCATTTTCCCGAGCACATTCACCAATGATCATCCCTTCATATACTTCGGTCCCGGGCTTAATAAAGAGAGTGCCACGTTCTTCAAGAGCTGCTAAAGCGTAGTCGGTGGTTTTGCCGGTACGGTCAGCAACTAAGGTACCATTTTTTCTTACCAGCATGTCGCCTTTGTAAGGTTCAAAGCCTTTTAGTTTAGAGCTGAATAAGCCTTCACCACGGGTGAGAGTAAGGTATCGGCTGCGGATACCAATAAGGCCGCGGGTTGGAATATCAAAGCTTAAACGTACCCGTCCATTTCCAATTTGGTCAAAGCCTGCAAGAATGCCTTTGCGGTTTTGGAACATATTGGTTACATCGCCGCTAAAGTCGTCTGGTAAATCACATACTGCTGTTTCTACGGGTTCAGTATTTTGGCCGTTGTCATCCTTCTTAAACATAACGACAGGACGTCCAACCATAAACTCTAAGCCTTCACGGCGCATTGTTTCAATCAAAATGGCGAACTGAAGTTCACCTCTACCAAGTAGGTAAAACTGCTCGGCACTTTCGCCTTCTTCAAAGCCTAAGGCCACATTTGCCCTACATTCTCGCAAGAGGCGGTCTTTGAGTTTTCGTGATTGGATAGCCTCCCCATCTTTACCGGAAAATGGCCCTGTATTAATGGTAAAAGTCATTTTAAGAGTTGGGGCATCCACAGCAATCCGGGGGAATGGGCTTACTGATTCGGAGCCTGCAATTGTGTCACCAATAAATACATCGCTACATCCTGCTAGGATGCCTATGTCTCCGGCTCTTAATTCATCTACTTCCACCTGTTTAAGGCCATCGTACTTGTACAGTTTTGAAGCGGTAAAGCGAGTTACAGTTTGTTCGTCGGTTTCTTTAGAATAGCCGAGTCTATATACCTGCTGCTGTTTATTTACTTTCCCTGATACTACGCGTCCGATTGCGAGCTGGCCCACATACTCAGACCACGAGAGGTTTGAAAGCTGCATGCAGAATTCGCCATCTTGGTCTACGTCTGGAGCAGATAGATGCTTTATTATTTGGTCGAATAAAGGTTTAAGGTTGCCTTTTTTCTCTCCAGAAATAAAAGACGGAACTTCATTTAAATTATCGGTGCACCAACCATCACGAGCACAAGCATATATAATTGGAAACTCGCACTGCTCTTCGCTAGCTCCTAACTCAACAAACAAGTCGAAGGTACTGTCCACCACATCGTGGATTCGGGAATGATCTTCTAAGACTTCTTGTCTATCTACCTTATTAATACAAAGGATGATTTTATGGCCCTTGGCTAGGGATTTCTCGAGCACAAAGCGTGTTTGAGGAAGAGGTCCTTCAACGGCATCTACTAGTAACACTGCTCCATCTACAGTTCCTAGAATGCGTTCTACCTCCCCACCAAAGTCGGCATGGCCAGGGGTGTCGACGATATTTAGTCGGGTCCCTTGGTAATTGAGGGAAGTGTTTTTCGCCAGAATCGTAATGCCACGTTCTCTTTCCAAGTCGTTTGAGTCCATCACCCGATCCATGGGTCGCTCATGGGCTTCAAATAAGCCGCTTTGACCTAACAATCCGTCTACGAGGGTCGTTTTGCCATGGTCAACATGTGCGATAATACATAAATTTCTGATATCACTGCGAATCATTGTGTTTAAACCTTATTTGCGTCTTGCTGAATAACATGGATTTTCATCGCCATTAGAGATGGACGTAACTCTTTTCCACTTATTGTGCACGATTTGCAAGGTATTTTAAAACATCATTGGCTTTCATACTTTCTTTATATAAGCTCAACGCCTGGTTATTGCTTAATAAAAGCTTTTTATTTTTGTTTTTAATCGAGGGGTTAAACTTGGAAGATCTACAGGTTATCAATTACCTAAAAGCCCTAGTTATTGACGGGGTTGATAAGGCTCGTTCTGGGCACCCGGGCGGTGCTATGTCAAGTATGGACTTCGCCTATATTCTATTTTCGGAATACCTGCAGTTTGACCCGCAGGACCCAAAATGGCAAGGTAGGGATCGGTTTATTTTAAGTGCTGGTCATGAGTCCATGTTGCTTTATGCAATGCTTTATGGTCTTGGGTGGTTGGAGGAAGATCAACTTAAGTCTTTTAGACAGCTTGGTAGTAAAACTCCTGGCCATCCTGAGAATCACCTAACTCCGGGTGTGGAGTGTACGACCGGACCATTAGGACAGGGCTGTGCCATGTCTGTGGGATTCGCAGTTGGGTCTGCTCATTTAAGTGCAAGTTTAAAGTCTGAATTATTTACAAATAAAACTTGGGTGTTATTAGGAGATGGGTGTATGCAAGAGGGCATCACCTATGGTAGCGCTTCTCTTGCAGGGCATATGGGTCTTAATAATCTCATCTGGTTTTATGATAAAAACCGCTGTCAAATCTCAGGGAGTATTGACAAAGCATACTCTGATGACACTGAAATGGTTTATAGGGGTCTTGGTTGGAACGTGATCAATATTGATGGCCACGATCACACAGCAATTCGCAGTGCGATTGAAAACGCACTCAAAGAAACCCACTGCCCTACGCTGATTATTGGGGATACAACCATGGCTAAAGGCGCTGCATCTATGGAGGGGCAGCACGGGACTCATGGCGCACCGCTTCCAAAAGATGAACGGTTACAAACGAAACAAGATTTCGGTATTCCCGATGGAGAAGATTTTTACTGGCCAAGCGAGGCTAAGCAACATTTTCAAAGAAGATTTTTGCAGCTAGAATCACGGGTTAAAAACTGGAAGAAGGAGCTTGAAGAATGCCAAGCTAAGGATGCATTTGCAAATAAATTTAAGCAGTATTTTGAGGAGTTTGATCCACAAAAACTTTCTCGATTTAATTGGGACAAAAGTAAGACCATTGCAACACGTGTGGCTTTTGGCAAATTGATTGAAGCTTGGGCCAATGAGGTACCAGCTCTTGTTGGTGGTAGCGCTGACTTGGAACCTTCAAATATGACCGGAGCTTTTGCTAAATTGGTTGGTGACTTCAACAAGGAAAATCCTGAAGGAAGAAATCTCCATTTTGGAGTTAGAGAGTTTCCCATGTCTGCTCTTTGCAATGGTTTAGCACTCTATGGCGGTTTGATTCCATTCGATGCAACTTTCTTGTCTTTCGCTGATTACTCTCGTCCAGCTTTGCGTCTTGGATCATTGCAAAAGAGCCGAGTTATTCATGAATTTACTCACGATTCCATTTACCTCGGAGAGGATGGTCCTACCCATCAGCCCGTCGAACATATCATGACTCTCCGAAATATTCCCGATCATTATGTGATGCGCCCCGCAGATCCACAGGAAACAGAGGTCTTACTTGCCAAAGCAATGAGTTTAAATCTGCCCAGCAGCATTTGTTTAACAAGGCAGGGGCTTCCATACCTAGAGCATGATTTTAATATCATAAAGCAGGCCGAGCGCGGTGCTTGGGTAGTTCAGGACGCGAAGGACTGTCAGCTTGTTATTTTTGCTACAGGTAGTGAGTTAAGCCTTGGATTGGAAGCTGCTAAAGGACTAAGAGAGCAAGGAATCTATGATCGGATTAAGGTGGTTTCTGTCCCTTGTTGGGAGCTATTTTGGCAGCAGGATGAAAATTACCAAGCAGAGATTATGACTGATGCTTGTGATAAGCGCGTTTCTATTGAGGCAGGCACCACTCTTGGATGGGAGCGATTTGTTGGAAGAAAAGGTCTTTGTGTTGGGATCGATCATTTTGGCGCTAGTGCTCCTGCACCAGTACTTGCTGTGGAGTATGGATTCACGCCAGAGTCAGTTGTTGCTAGGATCAAAAATCATACTTGGTAGGGGCGACTAACAATTAACAAGCTTGTTAGCTCGGCCTTAGTTGGTCGCTTCTATTTCGGATCCGAATCTTCTTCAATTTTTGTTAGTGAAGATGCTGGTAGTTGGCTTTCTAACCACTGTTTTTTAAGCTTTTTATATTCATCAGGCTTCTTAGGTCTATACTTCTCGCTTGCTTTTTCAGCTTTCTCTATAGCCTTTCCAGCTTTATCCCAGCCTGCAGCTTCATCAGTGACAAAGTCCACCACCGCAAATGAAGCGATAGCTGTTCCTGCAACTTTACTTAATGTTGCAAATATTTTGTCTCCATATTGAGCATAGCCAAAGTACAAGCCAGCTAGAGCAACTGTAACTCCTACGGCCTTGGCTGCAAGCAATTGGTTGTAGTACTTAGGCTTTACTTTACCCGGTTTAAGGTTTTTTGCCCAATCGGGGTCAACATTTGCTGGGTAAGCAGTTTCAGATTCAAAAACTAAAGGTATCGATTTGCCAAAACTAGAGGGACTAGCGAGCATTCCTGTTCCTTCGTAAAAGACGCTCTTATCATCACCGTACTGAGCTCTTTTTGTGTAAGTGCAGAAGTCTTTTACTAGCTGCTCATTCTGACGAGTTACAAATTGGTTGTGAGCATTTTTCGTACCTATAACCGCAACATAAGCTTCGTTCTGGTCCACGGCCCACTGATAATCCTCTTCGCCATTGAGTAGATCTACGTACTCGCATTGTACATACATAATTTCTTGCTTGGCTTCTTTAATTTCTTTGGCAATAGCTGATGCGCCAAGAGTCGAAAGGGATACTAAAAGAGAGATAACTAACTGAAATCGCATTGTTAAACGCCCTCATTGAATTAAAAACAACTTTTTTGCGCTTCGATAGTAACCTAATGGTTAAAATAAATACATATAATTATACTATATTTATTAAAATCAATTATTTATAGCCGAAAGATCCTTCAGAAGCGCTCCTTAAGGCTAATTTCACTTTAACATTTTCTTAAAGCTTAGTAGGATTTTATAAGAAATCCAATCCACCTTAGGGAGATATCATTGAAGCTTGAAAGCACTTCTTTGCCTACATTTCTCGCGGCTTCGCCTTCCATGGCCGACCCTCACTTTAAACAATCAGTAATTCTTTTGCTAGAGCAGGATGAAAAAGGAGCTTTTGGTTTTGTGATAAATCATAAAAGCAAGATGAGCCTTGATGAAGTGGTTTCTTTAAATCAAGTTGAAATTCCACCTGAAATTCCTGTTTGGAATGCTGGGCCGGTAGATAGCAGCGCCGGATATGTGCTTCACAACCAAAAGAGCGAGTTTTTCGAACGTGAAATTGCTCCTGGGATTTCCTTATCATCATCCCAAGAATCTTTAAAAAAACTTGTAGATAACGCTCGTTTTGTTCAAGTTGATCATGCTGAGGCTTCAGTAAAGAAGCCGGTTATATATCCCTTTCGGCTATTAGTGGGTTATGCAGGATGGATACCGGGTCAACTTGAAGCTGAGTTAGATAGCGGTACCTGGCTCCAAGCTCCGTTAGACTATGATATCCTCTTCAATGCTAATTACAGTGAAATCTGGACCCGGACCCTAGGTAGTGTCGGGGTTTCTGATACCTACAGTGACATGGTTGCCGTTGAGCAAGGACATTGGCTTCACTAATTACTTTCTATTGCAGCAAGACCTTTGTTAGTAAGCTCAATAATATTTTCCCGGGCAACAGGCTTCTCCAACCAACCAATCACACCAGAAAGTAGTGCCAATTGTTTTAGATCTTGGCGGTTTTCTGTAGTCACCACGGCAATGGAGATCTCTGGATAAAGATTTTTTTGATTGACTACAATTTCTCTTATAAAAGCTACTCCATCCATATTAGGCATATGTATATCTACAAATACCATTTTGATCGCATGATCTTCTTTGAGTAACTTGGACGCCTCTACTCCATCGCATGCTTCAATAACCTCGTGATTTTCTTTTTGGAGTATTCTTTGAATGATTGCTCTTATCATCTGTGAATCGTCGATTACTAGTATTTTTGCCATGATGCCCCGAGATATTTCAAATAGTGTCGCTTTAAACTAATAATTAGTCTCAATTATGTATTGTATTTTGTAAAAACCACAAAAATGTCCAAAGAACTTAATTGCATTTAAATGTTAAAATTATAGCATCTTAAAGCAATGTTTGTTCTAAATTATTGATCTTAAGTCGTATAGGTAAGGACCCAATGCTAAAGAAAAAAATTCAATATAAAAGTGAGCGTGAAAAAGTTAATCATGAAAGTTCGATTTCTGTACTCCAAGATATTGGACTAGTTGAAAAAGTGAAACCTGAGAAAAAAACTGTTACAGAACTTGGAAAAAAAATAATCCTAATTGACGATAATGAAGCGTTTAGAGAATTGCTCAAAGAAGTTATAGAAGATAAGGATTATCGTGTTATAGAAGCAGAAAATGGGAAAGAAGCGATCAGCATTATGACTAAAAACCCAGATATTTCTGTTGCTTTTATTGATTTGAACATGCCCGAGATGAACGGACTTCAGTTATTAAAGTTTATTCGCAAGATTGACATGATGGTTGATCTACCTTTTGTAGTGACTACAGGCTATGCTGATCCAAAACTTATTATCAAGGCAAAAGAATTGGGAGTTGTTGATTACTTAATAAAGCCAGTTGATCCTGAAAGGATTATTAGTATTATCGAAAAAACTCTTAGCAATAAAAATTCAGCTAGCTAAATTTATTGATGTTTTTGGAATATTGAAAATGCATTCATGAAGGTATTTTCATGAATGCATTTTCAATATATAACAAAATATCACCCACCTTCATGAGGCCTCCTAATTCAAGAGGAGGTGCGAGTAACTCCTCGAAGGGAGTGGAATAAGTAGCCTCTTCCTGAGAGTTTCGGTGGGTTTCACTATCAAAAAGGAGATCAATAATGGCTACACTTTACACATTAACAAAAGAAAAGGTGATTGAAGCTCAAAAAAAATGGGCCGATGGAATTATAAAAGTCGGCCAAGCTTATATTGAAAAGCAAGACTATTCTGAAGCAGCAAAGGTTCTTATTGATGAGTTATATGCCTATGACTTATCGCCAGTGCTGTTTAAGCCAACATTAGCTGCTCAACAGCAGTTTAGAAGTGATAAGGAATCAGCTCTATCATATTTTGTCGCAACAAATGGTATTTGCCCAGAAGACAACGGCTTTGCAATTAAACCTTGGACAGCCATAAGATTCGAAAATGAAAATGTGATCATCCATGGAGATACATCTCTGGCGATGGGAAATTATTTTTTTACGGACACTGAAGGCCAGATTATAAAGGTTGAGTATACCTTCGGGTATATACTTGATAAAGATGGATGCCTTCGTATCAACCTCCACCATTCATCTCTCCCATACTCAACTTAAAAAGTTTGCCGAAATAAGAGGATTCTCCGGAGTTCCATCTGGAGAACCTTGTCTACTGGAGAAATTGTACCCAGTTTATCTGTTGGCCTTTTTTTACTGCAAAGTCAAATCCTTTAAGCTTTAATTCTTCTTGGCTCACGTCTGGTATATCACTAGAATACAATATAATCTTTCCCTGGTAACCATAGTAGCGACAAGAGTCGGGAAAACGATCCTTGACTGCATCGAAGCCATTTCCATGTCGGTCGATCAAAATGTAATTGAACTGACTTGGGTCATTTTTAAGGTTGTCCAGGAAGATATCCATATTTTCAAAATTTTCTGCAGAGCATCCATATCTAGCAATTTGTTTACAGATGCTTACGCGGAATGTTTCAACGTCATCTATAACTGCTACTTTTTTGGTAGTACGAGTTTTGAGATAGCTTAAATTGCCCTTTTTTTCAACAACTTCTTTTTTGATGCTCTGAATGACATGTTGCTGCAGGGGAATTTTAATTGTGAATTGAGTTGCTGCATGATTGCTCTCAATACTTAGCTTTGCGCCTATCTTCTTGCACCACATATCGCAAATATGCAGTCCAAGGCCGGTTTGTCCTTTCAATGCGACACCTGGTTTAAGAATAGCTTTTTGTTTTTCTTTTGGTATCTCTTTACCGGTGTTTGCAATTGTGAACACCAAATATTTGCTTACCTCACTAGTCCTAATCCAAATAAGGCCATCAGAGTAAGTGTAAGCATTTTTAATTAAATTGCCAAAAGTCGCATAGAGGATATCGTTCGATAGTGTTAGTTTCGTAGAATGGTTGAACTTTATATCTATACTCTTACCTTTTGTTCTGTAAGTTTCAATGCATGCATCAATAACTTGATTAAGATCTGTTTCACAATTGTTTTGGTATGCTCGCTTATTGGTCAGTTTTAGGATAGACATCATGGAATCTACTGAGATCATATTCCTGTTGAAATCGTGAACGAACATTTTTTCATAATTTTGGTTATTGAAAGTTACTTCTCCATTAACGATATTTTCCTGTAAGCATCTAAATAGTTCAACTGTTTGCTTCATCTCGTGAAATCCGCAGCTCATGAGATCAAGGGCATGTTTTGCTGCTTGAGCATTGAGGTTATCAAAATCTAGGCGCTGACAAACTATGTAGATGATTCCAAATAAAGCAAAAATAACAGATACCATAATAAAAAGGGTCAAGAACCGGTTGTCATCGTGCAGATAGGCAACCATTATAATATCTGAGTCATTATTAAATACATATTTTATAGTATATGCTAGTGGACCACGATTGAGGATTTGGATCTGCTCGTGATTAAAATTATGGAATTCGGTAGAGATATCGACTTCATCACCAAAATTAAGGAGCTTGCGATAGTCTTTGTCGTAAAGGAAAACGCTCTTTATGAACGGTTCCCGACTCATAACAAACTTTATGGTACCCCCAAACTGCATGAAGTTATTAACTTTTATCAATTCGCCTGAAGAATTAATTATGGTAAACACAACATCTTTTGCTCTTGTTCTGTAGTGGTGATCTAGGCCAAAGTACGAAGTAATTGACAGAAGTATTGTTAGAAATAAAATGGTTTTTTTTGGTGTTATTTCTTTATCCATGGCTCTAGCTCACTTACAGAAACTGTGCATTAAATTTGTTTAAAAATTAGAAGATCAATTTATGAAGTAATGTGATGCATCTGTTGAATAATCACTGACGATCTTAAGAGTGCTACTCCTTAAAGTATACTGTACCGTTGTATAGTTTATTACTGTTGAAAAAATCGCCTGTTCAAACAGATGGGCATTAATTTTCTTGAGGTGAAGTTGATCAATTTCCTCTACACTCTTATGACTTACATTGTTTATGAGATCCTGAAGAACTTCGTCTTTATAAAGATCATCCATAAAATAATACATATTTTTGGCAAAGAGCATCTTAAGATCATTCGTGGGATCCGGGCCACCTAGACCGGAGTAAGCTCTACTTATGTTGTGTTTGCCTTTCTCCCAAGAATCTAGATACTCTTTGATTCCTTTTATTCGTTCAATTGGTGGTTTTTGCTTAATTCCTAATCTTTTTAAGGTGTGTGACAGATAAAACTGAAAGGGGTCGTGATCTCCATCGATAGCGCGAGCAAGCCAAAGCGGTGGGTGATTTCTCAAAATACCTATAATCTCATTTTCTTCCTCGATCGTGAAGTCATGAATCCTTGTTCCTAAAACATCCAAGGGTACATAACCTGGCATCATTCGTGTGAATATGCTTCCATCTGAGCACCCAAACAGCTGTTCGAGTGTTTTTCTGTACTCTTTAGCAAAAAATTGTCTCACCCTGATATTATTGAATGGAGGCACATTGGTATTCAGAATAATGCCCATAAATCTTGATTCAGGAACTGAATTTTGTTTGAAACGATTTTTCAAAATATTGCGATGATCAGGGGGGATGTAAATATCGTCTGTAGTAATAACATGGTTACCACAATAAAAATCAAGGAATTTGATAATCCTCACCGGTGAAATATGAATGAACTTGATTTTATCGGGTTTTTGTTTTTTTCTCGTTCTTTTTTTGAAGGAAACAAAAGGAATTTCGTTTTGAGTTAGCTCATACTCTCCAGAAAAAGGAGGAATCTTGCAAACCAAGTTGCTGTTTTTTTTATCAATACATCTTTCAGGTATGATCGAAAAAATCTCGTTAGTAAACCAGTTAAGGAGTTGGGGAATATTTTCTGTATAACGAATGCTTAGGGTATTGTTAACAATAGAAAATCCCGAAGGCATATGTTCTAAGGGATGGTCGTGTTTTAACCATTCTGTCAAACCAACGATTTGGTTAAGTGCAGGGTGATCTGGTCTGGATAGAAGCATCCTTTTGATAGTTATTGATAAATCTAGAATTGTAACAGGAGTATGATCGCTATAATTTAGGTCATTTCTTAGTACGAAGGTAATATTATTTTTTTCGGGGCTGAATGAGAATTTGCTGAGCACATTCGAAATCATAAATCCATTTTTGTCGAACCTAATTGGTGTTTCGTACAGAAGACGCATGGTGCGAATATTTTTAGTTAGGCTCGCGTCTAGAGGATCAAAGGTATTACCCGATAGTTCATTGGTGAGTATAATCGTAGGTTCATTGAGGCTCAGCACTTTTTTGATATTACGTTCTTGGTCTTCAATACTCTCTCTTCCCAGTAGCTGGAATGACCAAAGGTAAATTAGAAGACAATGGAGGTATTTCATAATCCAAAAAACCTATACGTAAGAGCCGGGATTATGGAAGCTTCGTCATAAAGATGCTGTAAAGCTAAGCTTTATGGATTTGCGCTAAATTTTCGCACTTCCATTTAAATGAACGGTAACAGAATTTATCATCTAAGAGGAAAAGTTCAAGTTATATTAACCTTTGAGGTTATTTTCTAAGGTGAGAGCTTGTTTGGCTGTCGTTTACAATTGCTGCTACAATGCGATTAATAACAGAAAAATCGGCTGAATTAGTTTTATCCATTAATAGAAGCAGGTCTAACAATTTTTCACGCCTTTCAATATCTTCTCCGGAGAAAACGGTACAATTTAGCTCCCTCCTTAAGGAATGGTGAATATTGCCAAAGAATTCGATCAAATTACTTTTCCATGGAGATAGTTGCGGACTTAGGCTGTCCTCCTCCAGTAAATAAGATAAAAATTGACCTGGTTTCATGTCTACTAATTTAGCAAAAGTATCAAGATCACTTAGATTGATGGAAAGCTCCTTTTCGTTATCGGTATCCGATAAATACTTTTGGAGCCGCCGCTGACCAATTGAACATTTTTTGTCCAGTGATTTGGCTATCTTTGCAATAGAAGGTGCTGGGATATTGTTTTGAATTGACTCTCTATAACCTTCATCTTGTTGCAAAAGAAAGTGTTGAATTCTTTTTTTTACTTCTGCGTAATCCATTAAACCAAATAATCCTAGTTGTTTGCCAATTTCGGTTTGTTTGTGGAATTTGATCCGAGCATTAATCTTTGCAGTAAGTTCAAGTAGTGCTAAGACTATGCACGTAGCGGTTAAACCGTAAGTCGATTTACGAAACAGCCGCAAATATTGCAACAGAGTATTTTCTGGGCAGGATGCTCAAAGGTGCCTTGTAGGTATTATATGAGATACATTGAGCAAAAAAAAACCAGCATGCCCATGGAATGCTGGTGTCAAAGCATAAGAAAATAAAAGGGCTCAGATCTTGCGCTAACATCACTGAGCTCAGTGTAGATAGGAAGTTTTCTTACGCTAACATGTCTGGTTTATCAGAAAAAATATGGCTAGGCAACCAGCTTAGAGTACTCAGTGCATTTTTTATTTTGTAGAACGTTGAAACTGTTGTTGGAAGAAAAAGAGTTAAGCATGATGAAGCATGAAAAATTTGTAAAGTTGCGTAAAAAAAAGTCAGCTTGTGAACGCCCAGGAATTTCTTTTGTGAGTTTAAGGAATGAATATTTTGAAAAGCGAGGACGACCACAAAAAGGATAATAGTTATAAATGCCATTCTACTCCAAGTGTATTTCAAAATTAATTTCAAAAAATATTTTATGAATAAATTGACCCCCCTTCACGAGCCCTCTTCTTTTCAAGAAAAGGTGCTAGTAAATTCTCGAGTGAGAGGATAAGCCTATTTCTTAAAGTTTCTGTGAGTTTATACAGATGGTGAATCTGCTACATTAAGATACATTAAGTTTACTAAGATATTTCTTGTGTTTCGCCAAAAAATCGAACTCAAAGCTTGTAGTTAAGAAGTCGCTTAACTCTACAAGCTGGCGTGCATTATAGTTTAGCTGCGCTATGATCGTAAAGTTTTTTGAATTTAAGCTTAGCAAAGCCTTGCTGAAGCTAATGAGCTCTATGAGTTTGCCTTCAGTATCAGAGTATGGGAACTCTATGAGCTCCTTTAAATTGACAAAGCTGATAATGGTTTTACACTTGCTTGATTTTGCAGCATTACTAAAAACTTGTCTCAAAGTATTTATTGCTTTCTCGGGATCTGCAGTTAGAGCTTCCGCATCTAAAACCTGGTATTGATACCCGCCTATTTTAGCTAAGGAAATAATTACTTTTTGAAACTCCGCAGAGCTTAGATTATTTATCAAAAGTTTAGGTAAGGGTTGGGATGCGTCTGCTGCATTTTTAAGTAGGATTCCGTAACTAATAAACTGTGACCTTGTTCTTTTTGACAAGCCAATCTCATCGATTTTTACCTGAAGAGGAGACTCGAAATACCTAGACTTTGCCAAGATTGCTGATGAAGATCGAGGCTTTTTAGAGTGTTGATCCTCAGGGTAGCGCAGAACAACTGGTAATACTTGATTGCTTACGATCCTATAGGTCATACAAATGCAGAGGAAAAACATTCCATAGCGTAGCCCTTTAAAAAGTGACTGATCAATGAACTCGATAGCAGGTTCTACAATAAGCCAATAAGTAACATTTAAAGGGTTCTTAGTCTCTCCGAGATAAATGTTTAATGCATTAATCCGAGACCAAGTTTGTTCCAAGTAACCTGTGGCATAAGATTTTGTGGAAGTGAGGCAAATTAAGATGAGAAATAGCTTTTTATAAAAATGCATAAGAAGAAATCCTTTATTTATTTTTAATCAAAAGCAGCGTGTAAACCTTCAATTTCCCTATGGAATACTGAGAAATCACCGTCAGCACAGCTGGGCTCTCGGATGGTATAGCTATGACTATTTTCGATTTTCATAATCTGCTCAAGAGTAGAAACATCAGAACGCAAATTCTGAGCAGAGTTTACTAATTCGACACAGTTTACAAGATCCATATTCTTTAATCTATTCTCGATTGAACCAAGCTTGGAATCCAGGATTTGCATTTTTTGGACGAGTTCAAATTGTAATTTTTGCATTCTGTAGGCTTCATGATGCTCAAAAGGTATGAATATGCTGGAGAAGAGCAAGCTTAATCCTTGAACAAAGCTTGCATTTTTAGAACGTTCTTGATTGAGTTCAGTTTTTTCTTGTGACAAGAGCTTACGGATCTGCCTGATAGCAATTTGAGCTTTTAATTTTTTTACACGCAGTAAAGGTAAACGCTGTTTCGATTCTAGAGATTCATCGCTGTTAATTACTTGTGCTAATAAGTTCGAGTATTTTTTGACTTGTTCTAAGGTTTTAAATTGTTTTAGGCTGGTGGTTTGGTTGAGCTGCTTATGAACTTCAGGGTACTCGCTGATATCTCTCGCATGTTCTAAGAGACTATTTCTGAAGACTTGGTAGGATTCGATTTCGTGTTTTATTTCCTCACTGAGGTAATTTATGGTGTTCATAACTTGTTCTTTTTTAAGATCAAGCTTTTTTTTCTTATAGATCTTCTGCGAGCTTTGCGCTTTCAATTCCTCAATTCTGCGAGCATCGGCCTCGTTTAAGCCGCTTAAATGTGAAATTTCGGCCTGTTCTTTTATGGCTATTTGCTTTGCGGTAAATGATTGTTTTCGGTACCCGTAATAATAGTAACAACATAGACTGGCTCCTGTAAGTAGGATTGCTGTACCTAGGGCTTGCAAAAATAATTTCTTTTGAGCTTGGAGCTTCACAGTATCTGCAGGGACCAGTAAGGATTCATCAAATTCATCAGGAATTTCTTCTTCAAAGATTAATGTCTGCTTGTGGGAACTTAAGCTTTTTCTATCTTCATTGGCAAAGGCAGGCTGGAATAAGCTGCAAATTCTGATAGCAAATACAATGTGAAATAAAAGGTTAGAAAGTGACATCGATACTCCCCCTTAATTAAGGTAATATGGAGAATATTTTCCTTAAGAAGTAAAGATTTGATTTTATAATTAATGAAGCGCGATAATTTGTTTCTGAGTTTGGTGTTCTAACTACATAATCCAAGCTGTAAGACTACAATTTGTTCAATTGCATTCTGGATGTCTTTATTTTTTCCTTTGGTTGTAATGATTAAGTCCGATGTAGAAGCATGAACAGAAGAAATTGGGATAAAGACAACCATAAGAATAGTCTTAATTTCAATTTGGTTTCTCGTTTTATTGAGGGCGGATTGCTAGATTAAGTGCAGAAGAAAAAATTCCATCGCTTCGGAAGGCGGATTTAGTTTAGTCTATGAGGCTAATCTGCTTGCAAGAAAGGGGTATTTATGTCTGCCAATCTGACTTATGAGCAAAGGTATGAGATA
>JBGCDR010000022.1:0-2654 GCA_045105515.1 Oligoflexales bacterium | reverse complement strand
TTTAATCATAGCATGTTGATATTACATATATATTATATGGCGGTTTTTTCTGTTTTTACATCATATCTTTTGCGGTTTCAGTGATTATACATGGAAAGTAGGTGTTAATGGGAGCTTAATCTTCGTCTTGCCAGTATTTATGATTTTTTATATATTGTATTATTTAAGGCACTATAATAGTTTATTTATATTTTCAATTCCAACTTTTATGAGAATGATAGAACTCAGATCACATTCAGAAGTGCAAGTATCTGGGCGTTGTGGTTCAAATGGACCTGTTTTCGCATTGATATCAGTTATAGTTTTAAGAAATAGCCTAGGCTCAGCTATAAAGGAAACAGACTTAACGATTAGTTAAAGACAGCAATTAGCAGTATCTTAAGGAAAGATGCACGCGTGCATCAACTCAAACTAGAGAGATGCACGCGTGCATCATCTATAAGTGATTTCTTTATTATACGAGCTTCAAGTAGAATCGTTGAGAGAAGTTGTAATTGTCCTGGGTCTAATTCCCTCACATTTATCGCCTCGATTACACGTGCTTCAGCGCCTTGCCTTTTCAGTCGAGTATCTGAGATCGACTCCTTATTTTTCTTAGAAGAGCCCAGTCCTTTGTTTTTGTGATCAATAAAATTTTTAAT
This sequence comes from Oligoflexales bacterium, assembly GCA_045105515.1. Classification (GTDB taxonomy): domain Bacteria; phylum Bdellovibrionota_B; class Oligoflexia; order Oligoflexales; family Bog-1112; genus JABSRF01. The sequence goes on along the minus strand of JBGCDR010000022.1, from coordinate 2,013 downwards.
TTCTATCAATCTAGTTTCATCATCAAATTTTTCTTTTGATAGAAGAGAGGTCAAAAATCTTAGGGGTAAGTGTGATGTATTATCTCTAACCAATTTTACTAAGTTGTTTGACCAGTTATCAAACCTTATATATCGGGTCACAGTGGTTTTATCAAACCCAGTCTTTTCGGAGATATCATTGTATGAAAGGCCTGAATCACGAAAAACTTTAAACGATGATGCTAAATCGAAGATATCCATGTTTTTGCGACTATTATTTTCGGTAAAAGACGCAATCAGCCTATCAGAGTCAGTCTTATACAATCTTATCGTAACGGGTATTCTTCTTCGGCCTAATTTTTTGTAAGCTAGAAGTCTTCTGTGTCCAGCTATCATCAAGAAATAGTAGCCCTTTTCATCCTTTTCTAAAGTAATTGTAGGTGGATGAATTAGTCCATCTCTTTCAATATCACTTGCGAGTGAATCGATATTTAAATCATCTATCTTTCGTCGAATATTTTTGTCATGCCTAATAATACTGATTGGTATTTCTGAAGCTATTTGCTCTGATTTTTCAAATGCCTGCATTAATTTATTAAATTTCTCTTGAGGCCATTCATCTTTTTCATCTTGTACTAAAAGGGTTTCTTGGATATTAGAGCCGATCTTGTCAATTCCCTTTTCTATTTTGCTTTTTTTCATAACTCACCCCTTAAATTGAATACCCGCCAAATTCGTTAACAAATTCATCAGCTTGTTTTATTGTAGCTGAGTTAACCGATGGCTGAGGTCTACCTGTTCTTTTCCCTATTAGTTCAGTGTCTATCTCCTTAGCTAACGACATATAATCATCCCACACATTGTTCTGTCTAGTTGTGTAGACAGACATAGGCTGAGATGATGATGAAGCACCTTTGACTGTCTTACTATGTCTAATTATAGTATCAAGAAGGATCATTTTTCTTTCTTTGTTCCTTGCCTTTTTGGATTTGCGAATAGAATTTTTTATACAAAGACTCTCCAGCTTCTTTTTATATTCTTTAGAGGTGGCACTTTTATCGTAATTTGTAATGAATATACCGAGAGAAAATAGATTATTATTACTATATTCTTTAATTTCTGATATCACTCTTAGAAGATATTCAACCCCTTTGTAAGGGTGCTTCTCTGCATAAATAGGAATTAAATAATAATGTGCAAAATTCATAACTGATTCAAAGACCGAGTCAACAGCAGGATGGGTATCAATCAATACGATATCGTAATTATCTAGCTCTGGGCAGTCTAAAATTAGTCGAGCGACTTGAAACTGTTTCTGCGATCCACTTAAAGTTCTCATTAAATAATTTAAAGATAAGTCTGAAGCTACCAGTTCCACATTTTCTATATCTGTTTTTAATTTTATGTCCGTAAATTTTAGTGAGCCCATTATTGCATGGGCTGTTGTTTTTTTTAATTTTTCTGCTTTCTCAGATAAGCCGAACCAGTCTGTTGTATTTCCTTGAAAATCAAAATCAACAACCAACACCTTGTTACCCAAGGATGCAAAACAGTCTGCAAGTTGGACGACAGAAGTTGTTTTGGCGACTCCTCCTTTCTGATTAGCTACAGCAATTACGCTGGTTTTGCGTCTCTTCCCCATTTGATCTCCCAAACTTGTAATTTAAAACTACTAACATTATATAACGAGTCTATGACTCTGGAGAATGGTAACAAAACTCTGAGTTATGTATACAATAAAAAAATAGTTTGATACCATGGATTCACAGGTCGAATTTTTTATGATCTGTAATTTTCAAGGAAATTAGAAAGATCCAGAGGCGCAATTTTTGAAGAGTGTACGTCTCATGGAAATCGTTTGAAACCACTTTCGAATGAAAGAGGAACAGTAGAATAATGTCAAAAATCGATGCTAATGACAATACAAAAAACAATTCAATTAACTCAGAACCCAATAACACCAAGGGTCAGAACGACCCCCTACATGTACCAGCATTAAAATCTGAAGCCATCAGAAGAGAAATTGCTAAGACA
>JBGCDR010000021.1:0-7399 GCA_045105515.1 Oligoflexales bacterium | reverse complement strand
TCACTTGTCTTTCCGGTAACATGAAAATAAACATATCAAGCCCTCCCAGAATTACGTTTGGGATCAGCTTATCAATATTTACATAATAATCATATAAAATAATAATATTAGCTGGTTAAAAAATTAGACAACTCTAATGTTTATATTTTTATCACTTGATTCTTGTGCAATCTCAAGAGCACCCAGCCTAAACTTACTGGAAAAAAGATCTGATTATGAAGGTACAGAACAAATCAAGGAAGCTTTAGAAGAAGTTGACCACCCTTTGCTTGTCCCAACGCGCACTAAACCTGTCATAGCTGATATATGGGTACATCCCCATGAGCTGCCAAACGGAGACTATTTTCGTGGAGGTTGGATACGTACTGTGGTGACTAGATCTTACTGGCAAGTGGAAGAAAAACAGGAATCGTTGCTGATAAAAAAACAATCTACTAGCACCAAAAATTCTAACAAAAGAGGATAGTATGACTAAAACCTTATCTAAACCTATTAGGAATTCATTAAGTGATAAGTCAGGTATTGCCGACTTATTTGAGCGTTCGGAATCCCTAAGTGCTTTGCTACCATATGATGACTACGTCCCAGCCCACCAAGTTTTTCAGATGAAGGATGGCTCACTTGGAGCAGTCTTCGAAGTGGAATTACTTGAACATGAACACATGACCGAGAGACAGATTATCCGGGCTGTAGAATCAATCAAAAACTGGTTTTCGTTGCGAGAGAACTGCGTTCTCCAGATTTTGTTTGAAAGTTCTCAATATTCCCCATTTGACAATAAAATCAGTGAACTAGGGAGTGAATTTAGGAATCAACATCCAGTTTCAAAGCTATTATATTCTGAAAAACTACAGGCTATTAAGGAAGGCTGCAATGATGAGCAGCACAATGGTCCTTTGAAGCGAACCTTATTGGTTTCAGTTCGCTACTTTTTGCAAAGAGAATCCAAGGCAAAACTGAGGGATTTAGCTGATCCTAAGGCACTGTTAGAACGCAGTGTTCGCGCTCTTAAGTCCGAGTTAGATTCTTTCAAACATATGGTAAAGGAGTTCAAAGAAAATTCAGAGGTATCGATTAAAAAACTTGATGATGAGGCCTTAGTTGGATATCTCAGAAAATTTTTCAATCCAAAGTCCAACTTCAAGCGAAAATTTGCTCCACTTAATCGCTCAGCCCCTATCTCTGAGCAATTACTCTTTAGTAGTCCTATGCTAGATTTTTCAGGAATTGAGTGCGAAGGTGTTAAATCAAGAGTTCTAACATTAAAAACTTCACCTTCCTTTTCCTACCCTGGAGGCATGGCTTATTTTGTTAACCTTGCTTTTCCGTTCCGCATTGCAATTAATATATCTTTTCCTAGTCCACAATCAGTCAAGAAATTCTTAGGTGCTAAGGAATTCTTCCTTGAAAATGCAGCGACTGCCAAAGCAAGGGTTCAAAAAGAAGAAATCAACTATGTACAGGAACAGCTGGCTCGTGATGATCGCGTGCTTCATATGACTTTTTGTATTATCGTTGATGGAGAATCTGATGAAATCCTAGAAGAAAGAACTAGAAAGATTAGTCATATTTTCCATAATCAACTTGAATGTGAAGTTATTGAAGAAACGGACATTGGATTGGGTCTATGGATAAACTGCCTGCCCCTTGCCTATACTCCTGAGTCAGACTTTTCAACCCGTAGAGCTATTCGCATCCTTAGATCTGACTGTAAAAATTTTGTTCCGCTATTTGATTCATTTAGGGGCTTTAATCAAGCTATTGGTTTGTATCTTTCCAGAGAGAACAATATTGTTCCATTTTCACTTCTTGAAAACGAGACCTCGAATCATACAGTGGTATTAGCCGATACGGGATCTGGAAAGTCAGCATTTATTGTGGATTGGTTGCAGTCCTTGAAAAAGCTAGATCCAGAGCCAATCGTATTTGTCATTGACAAGAAATCTAGCTATGGAATGTTGAGTAAGTATTTTGATGGAGATCTTACCGTTTTTAAAAGGGATCAGCAGATCCCTTTTTCTCCCTTCCGAGGTATTTATAATGAAGAGAAGATAGCATTCCTCACAAAAATGATCTCGATGGCCTTAAAGCTAACCTCACCTAGTTTTCAAGTCGAAAGTGAACATCATACCCTAATCACTAAAGCTTTGAAGCAAGCTTATCTCAAAAAATATGATAGGCATGGCCTTGATTTTGTTGATGGAGAGTTTATTAAACAAAAAAGTGATAAACCAGTGGCCATTGATATGAATGATTTTGTGGTCGAATTGGGAAGCCTAGTGCATGGAAAAAATGAGAGAGAAAAAGGTATCATTGAAACTTTAGTTTCAAAACTTAAACCATTTTATGGTGACGGAACCTATGCTCCGTTTTTTACCTTCGGAAAACCAGATTCCCTAGACAAGAATACCTTATTCTATGTCTATGACCTGGACGCTTTGGATAACGACCCCACCTTGCAGACCCTAATGACCATGGCTGTTATCGAGGAAATCCGCTGTATCCTTAGCTTACCTCAAAACCAAGGACGCCAAGGGGTATTAGTGATGGAGGAGTTTGCGATGTTAGGTAGAAATAACAAGGCTTTTCGTGATTTTGCCATTGATTTTGCCGAAACCATGCGAAAGCGTGGTTGTTGGCTGATTACCTTAACGCCAAGACCACAAAACTATTTTGACCTTGAGGTTGGTAAAGCGTTTTGGGGTGTGGCAGATAATTTCATTTTCTTGCAGATGAGTTCTGATAATGTGGACTACATTGCGGAAAAATCATCCCTACTAGACGAAGCGAATAAGGAAATTATCCGCTCACTTAGGACCAAAAAGGGTAAATATGCTGATATTTATTATATGAATAAGAGCAAAACAAAGCAGGGAGCATTTCGTTATAGGCAAACCAAATACGATAGGTGGATGGCTCCGAGTAATGCCTTGGACACGATGGAAGTGGTGGATGCGTTTGATAAATTCCCTAATAGGTGGGAAGCACTTGAATTTTTGGTAGGAAAGAATTAATTCTAAGCATTACGGCTAGGAACCTTAAAGAACGTACTTTCTTAAAGGTTCCTAGCCGTAGTAAAATAGTCCTATATAAATCAGCCAAGGTTATAAAATGGACCAAACGATTGTTGGTGTTTTTGAAAACATTTTCCACAAGGAAGGCTTACTCCTTAAAAAGTGCATCGAAGCCTTTTTGGGGCATACTTCTCCTACCATGACCCAGAAATACAATAAAAGAAAACAATCTCTTGATAAAAACCCTGCTCATACTATTGACTATTGAGGATAAGCTTATGTCAGATGCAATAAACCCAGAGCAAGTAAAGATTGCTTTGAGCCACGTCCAAGGAACAATTTTTGAGAATTTTGTAAATGCATTTTTACCATCACTAATGGGAGTCAATTTTATACCTCTTGGGGGCTACAAAGATGGAGGATCTGATGGTATTCAAGATATGAGCGATACTTGGATCAATAGCGATAAACCTACAACTTTTTATCAGGCAAGTATTGAGACTAATGTAGAAGGAAAGATTAAACGAACCATTGCTAGACTTAAAGAGGTAGGCAGAACTCCCAAAACTTTATACTATTTGTCTTCTCAAAAGGTTTCCTGTCCAGATAAAATAGAAGAAAGCCTTTCGGATGAATTGGAAGTAATTGTAAAAATAAAGGATCAAGAATACTTTGCCAGTCATATTAATCACGATGTCGGTACCCGTGGATCTTTTAATATAATTTCCCATTATTTAAAAATACTTGAAAAACCTGGAAATAGTGACTTCATTCCTACCACCAACAATATAAAAAATCCAGCAATTTATGTTTTCTTAAGACAAGAAGCAGATGCGAGAGGAGCAAAAACTGACTTACTAGAATGTATGACCGACAGCTTAATTCTGTGGGCTTTAGAGGACACCGACCCTGATCCTGATAATCTAAAGTTAATGAATGTTTCTGAAATCGAAGAAAAAATCAAGCAGGTATTTTCAGATACAGGCCACTGGGTGTTTTCTCGGATTCAGGATCGTTTAAACTTTCTATCCTCAAAATTCAACGAATCGGGACGAAAAGTTCGTCACCATACAAAGGAATCCTCTTATTGTTTGCCATACGAGACAAGAAAACTCATTACAGAAGAAAATCAGCAAGATAAACATATTGTCGAAAAAGTTAAGTATTCAATAAAAGAGCGTATACGTCTCATGCTTCCAGATAAATTTGAAGAGAGGCAGCTTACGGAAATGTCAAAAGTTGCAATTAGAGCTATTCAACTCACTTTTGAACGAGAAGGAGTGTCTTTTTCTAACTTTATCAACAATGGAGATGAATCCACTGAAAGTTATGACACTATTGCAAATCAAATAGACGAAGCATTAACAGAGCTTGGTTTTGCAAAACATAGGCTTGCTTATAAGGAGACTCTTCTTCTCTGTTTTAAACACGTTTTTTACAGTAAAAATCCTGAAGAGCAAGAATATTTTATAAAATTATCCAGAACTTACTCCCTCTTATTTTCACTCCATTTAAATCATGATGTAGTTAGATATTTTGAAGATATGGCCTCACATTTAAATTTGCTGGTAGGATCTGATGTGATTGTTAGGGCATTAGCCGAAAGGTATGTACCAGAAGCTGACCAGCAAACAAGAAACCTTTTCAAAATCTTAAAGGGGGCAGGGTCAACTCTATTCTTGACTCATGCAACTTTAGAAAAGGTACACAATCACTTAATTTCTACCAACCATGAATTTAATAATCATTTTCGTAGCATTGAAAGGCGCGTTACACCTGAAATAGCGAGAAATTCTCATAAAATATTGATAAGATCATATTTTTACTCAAAGTTTAACGTGGATCTTGGAAAGAAAAGACCTATAAACTGGGAACAATATATAGGCCAGTTTTGCGCTTACCAATATTTGGAAAAGCAATCTGGGTTAGAAGATCTTAAAGCTTTTATTATTAATCAATTTGGTTTTAATTTTATCTCTCATCAGGAAATCGATGACTTAATTAGTGACAAAGAAGAGCTTGAAAAGCTAATAGTTTGCCTGAAAGAAATAAAGAACCACGCAGATTTAGCAAAAAATACAGCTCGCATTGCCCTTGCAGTCTATGGTTTGCGAGATAAAAATAAGGAAATCGCAAAAACACACAAACTTGGACTAAAAACATGGTGCCTTTCCAATGAGACAAGGATTTACCATGAAACTAAATGGCTGACTAAGGACAAAGGACAACCATTTCTATTACGCCCAGAATTTTTGCTTAATTTTATTTCTATGTCACCGAAACATCATGACGTTAGAAATGCCTTTAAAGATATTTTTCCATCTTTATTGGGAATTAGGTTAGCCAATCGGGTGGAACCTAATGTTTTGCACGATATGCTCAAAAAAATCGACGAAGCCGAGCAATATGAAGACGGCCGAATCGATGTGCTAATTTCAGATATCGTTGACACCCTTAAATCAGACTATGGTAAAAAATATGAGGTAGATACTATGAACTTTGACCAGTAACAAACTCAGCGTGAGGAAAGACAGGTGAGAGTATTTAAAATAAGTTATAACCTACTAACCTTTATTTTTAAATTTGAAAATGGCGTCCTATTCCATCAATCTTGCGATAATGAGGGTAAAGGAAGCGGTTCATTTTTTCCGGCAACAGAAGAAGGTATATTTAGGCAATATCCCGAATATCCTATGATTAAAGATATAGAAAACGCATTAATTTTGGAATATCTGAAAAATGATAAATGGGAACAGAGGCAGAGAGATAAATACTGTATTTTTGAAAGTGATAAGGTCAAAATTGCTGTGATAGGAAAGAATGAAGAAGAGGGACGCCATGTACTCGCAGCATGTCAAAGATCTTATGAAAATCCAGACACATTTGGAAGGGATTTTGCACTCTACAGCATGACACCGAACTTATTCGGTGAATTTTTTACGGCAGATAAGAGCACTCTTTGTGGTCAAATTAAAGATACTGAAAATGGCAATGCAGACATCTTCACTGACCTAAATTATTTAGATGTTGTTGACTCCAAAATATCACAATTTTCCAAAAATTGACGCTCTTGTTGATAGAAGTGTCTTTTTGGAAGAAAGTGTATTCTTCCAAAGAAGAGAACTGCGGGATTGGATAGCGATATAAGCTGGGACACCCTCAAGTCTTTGAGGATACGTCACCTCTAATAAATAGCATGTCATACTTTATAAATAAGTTTAGATTGATAGAAAAGAGCTTGCTCCAAACCTCCCTTTATTATTATTGATAACAGCCTTTTACTCAGAATACCCTACCAGTAGAAACTTTCGTATTTAACTTAAAATACTTTCCTTTTTATTTGGTATCCTCAGATTGCTCACAAACCCGTATTTCTGCAAAATTTACTTAAACTAAGGAGATATAAATGTTTAGACTTATACTATTTTTTATAGTGGTGTTCCCAAGCAATTTGCTTGCTGGGAACATTGACTATAGATCTTCCAATCAGCTTGAACCTGGAGACTACCTATTAGGATCGTTTGGGGAACTGGAAGATACCGTTTTTGATCGCTATCGAACCGTCAGTTTAGAAGTAGACATAGGAATTGCCTCAGATTGTGGACGCATCGATGTGCGCAACACCATGAGAGCAGCATTAAAAAACATCCTAGATACAAAGTACCTAGGAAGCCTAGGTCGCAACATAATCGGCTCATCTCCGATGCTCCTTACTTGCTACATGAGTCCTACTTGGTGTGCCATACTCAAGCAGTTTAGGCTAAGAGCAAATTTTCTGGCTCAATTGCGTCTCGATCAATGTAAAGAGATTAACAAATATGTGGATAGCAGGGTAACTGATTTTTATCAAGAGCGATCACAATGTGTAAGAAACTCAATTAGTGATACAGGAGGTGACTTTGAAAAATCTATGGAGAAATGCCAAAACTCCGGTGGCTTTGACATCACAGACTGGGCAGGGACTGGAAAAAAAACTAATGATAATAGGATTATTGAGTCCACTGCTCGGTGGGCTGGGTTCACTGGCGACGAAGCTAAGCGGATTGTCGGACTGACCAAAGCATTTATCGGTGATGACATAATAAAACGTGGAAAAGTCTCTGTAGATTATGGACCTCGCAGAATTCAATTTACTCCTCGCACCTACCTCTTAGAAACAAAAGAAGCAAAATTTGAGTCACTATGTCAAAAGCTTCTCCCTAAGCTTATCGACGCAGGAGGGCCAAAGGCAAATATTTATAAAGTCTCTAGTTTGGACAAAAAAAACTCTCAAATCATGCAGCGCGATATCGCCGAATTAAAGCTACCTAATATTTTACTTTCCCGCGACAATCCATTGGAAATAGAATTGAGCAAAATAAAATCAACCGGTGAGAGATTTTTAG
>JBGCDR010000020.1:0-3955 GCA_045105515.1 Oligoflexales bacterium | reverse complement strand
TTTTAATAAAAGTGAGCCATTTTTTTTAAGTTTTTTCTTCCTATATTTTTTTTATCTAGTCACTTTTGGTACTGCGGCTTAGAATTTTTCTGACCTATTTAATGAAAAATTGGAAAAAATCTTATTTGAATCAGCCCTGGGCTATAACCCACCGTGGACACTCCCATTCTTTCGTCATAATGAAATTATCATAGAAATCAAAAAGAAGAGTTCATTATCAATTTGAACTCTTCAAGTATCAATACTTGACACTCTTGCAAGGTCTCCTCAAAAATATTTGTCATTTATTTGGGAATGTAAAAACACCTGTATTAGGAATATTCAATATTTAAATAATGCTAATCGATCTTTTTATGAGTAAAATGATCAAGAGAGTTTTATCCAATATGGTATTGTTATGCAGCACTCTTTAAACATAATTCTTATAGTTGTAATGCTTGGAATCCTAAAACCTAAGATCTTGGCCAATCAAAGCAAGATCCAAAAAAATTATTTTCCTAGCAGTAACCCCAAGTACGAAACTTTACATTTCGGCTACAGCTTAGCTATATCTAGCAAGATCCTGGCAGTTGGGGCCCCTAAAGATAATGCTAATGGCTCTAATAGTGGCGCAGTTTACATTTATAATCTTGCTGATGGTAACTTGGAAAATATAATTACCGCTTCTGACGGAGCACCCTATGATTATTTTGGATCTAGTATAGCTTTATATAGAAATACTCTTGCGGTTGGGGCACACCAAGACGATGATAAGGGTTCTGGAAGTGGCTCTGTTTACCTGTACGATCTTGGTAAGAATAAAAGTGAAACAAAGATAGCAGCCTCTGATGGAGAGCATCAGGACAATTTTGGCTACAGTATAGCTCTATTCGAGAATACTCTTGCGGTTGGCGCTCCTAAGGATGATGATAAAAGTCCAAATAGTGGAGCCGTCTACCTTTACGATCTTGCTAAGAATAATGAAGAAACAAAGCTTACCGCTTCTGATGCAGCATCACATAGTCATTTTGGTAATAGCTTAGCTCTTTCAGAGACTACCATTGCAATCGGAGCTTACGAGGCAAATAGTAAGAAAAAAGAATGCGGAGCCGTCTACCTTTATAATCTTGCCGATAGAAATACAGAAACAAAGATAACAGCCTCTGATGGAGAACGTCATGATTATTTTGGTTACAGTGTAGCTTTATCAAAGAGCACCCTTGCTGTTGGCGCGCCTGAGGATGACGATAAAGGTCCAAATAGTGGAGCTGTCTACCTTTATAAGCTTAGTAAAGGATATTCAGAAACAAAGATAACAGCGCCTGATGGAACATCTTATGAAGATTTTGGCCTTAGTGTATCTCTAACAGTAAACACCCTTGCTGTTGGCGCGCCTGAAGATAATGATAAGGGCAAAGACAGTGGGGCTGTGTATCTTTTCAATCTTGCTAAGGGGATTTTAGAGTCTAAAATTATAGCTTCCGATGCAAATATTGAAGACTTTTTTGGAAAAAATATAGCTCTTTCAGGGAAAAAGCTCTCTGTTGGAGCATACAAAAAAAACAGCGGTGCCGTGTACTTTTACGATCTTGGAAATTCAGCCAAAGAAACGAAGATTACTCCTGCTAGCAGAAAATAGACCCACAAAAACTAACCGTAGTTTGCAACTAACTTGAAAACGAGTAGCTAGATAAAAAACCATTATCGTCACTGGGCAATAAATCTCTTAACAATTCCACTGTAGTCTTCAAGCCATCCAATATAGGATCTATATAAATAATTAGTTCTTTTTCTGAAATAAAAAGATTCCTAGCAATAATATTTTTTATTTCTAAGATATCGTTAAAAGTATCTTTAGACAAATCAATATTTAGAAATGAATAGACTTTTTCGTAAAATTTTTCTAAGTAAGTCTTAACCCATATTCCTCTGGTTTCTTCTACAGAACCTTTTGCAATTAAAAAAGCAATATTTTTTAGAGATTTTTTATGAATATCTGATATGTCATGATAAGTGATTTTGGAATCTTCTGAGTAATTGCTATCGGTACTAATCAAATCTTCATCATCAGTTACATATGCAGAACCATATACTAATGATCCCATTCCAATTGAAATCAAGATGCAAATGGTATTTTTCATAGCACATGCCTACCTTTGTTCAAAAAGATTGAACACTAGCAAAAATTTGCACGTGTGTCTACCAATAACGACTTAAGATCAACAATATTTTTCAGGCGTCCTTTTCAAAAACTACTTGATAAACCTCGAGGCTATCATCTTCTTGCCTGATTTCTTTTTTCTTGTAGTTTCGTTTTAAAGTTTCCTCTTCGATCCAATTCCGGTTTGATGGAGTACAAATAATCCTAAATTGCTTATGCCCCACATCCAAGTATTCTATCAAGTCCTCAGCATAGTAGCTTGTTATAAACCCATGATTATTCGTTTGTATACCCAATGCTCACCCCTTATTTACTAGAAAATTTATAATCAAAAATAATTTATCTTTCTCCTGTTGCCAACTTTAATATCAAGTCGATTTTTATTAGAAAAACATCTTCAGTAAAAGGCTTAAAGACCACGTCATTTACCTTATAATGTGCAAGTTTTTGAAGCTTGTGTTTTGGAGCACCTGTGACAACAATTATAGGAATATTAATCCCTTCTCTTTCGAGCTCATCCATAAACTGAAAACCATCGACAATATGCATAATAAGGTCGAGCAAGATCAGGTCAGGATGATTTTTCCTTACATGCTCTAGGCCTTGAGCACCATCATAAGCAGTTAGAACATCATATTTTTCTTCGAGAGTATCAGCTATATAATCTACTGTATCCATATGGTCATCTATAATCAGAATTTTCTTCATAAGGTTACCCTTGTATTCACTTTTAAATGATATGATTATTCTATCATATCACCTATCCTTGACATAGATTCCTTAAGCGCTTTGCAATAATATTTACTTCTTAGTTCCTAAGTATGTAAAACCCAAATAAACTCCTAAATACAGGATTTTATACTCCTTCGAATGAGTTAATATAACTGCTCTTCCACGGTAAGCTTCTATGAAGCATGCACTATTCTAATTTCTTCTTGGTAATCCTATAAAATAATGCTAGAGAACTCATGATGGTGTTTGTTTTGGCGAACTTTAATAGGATAATCATTTGAAAAATATTCAATTAAGCCTATTGATCTTATGGATTTTTTCCCGAGTCTGCGTGGCTTTTGCTAGTGAATCCATCATTAATTTTGAAGGCGAGCCAAAAGAGAAAATTATCGATTTTTTAACTGACCCAAAAATAAGTTCTTCAAAAGAAAAAATATCCGCTTTGAATTTTTTCATGAACGATCTTGATCCTGAGGAAATCCTCAGTATGTTGGTTCCCAAAATAAATAATCTGCAAGAGTTCCTAGGGGTTCTTAAAAATTGCGACGATTACCATAAGTCAGAAGTTTTTTATTCACATTCTAAGTATGGGCCGCTTACCAAATTTCTTCAGACTGTTAATGATATCTTAACAAGTGATCATGCTGGTGAAATAAGCTCCTATCTTGAAGATTATATGCAGGAAACCATAGATTTCCCTAATTTCCCTCATTCTAATCCTAGATCACGCTTACGACAAATTATCGGCGAGCTTGAAGTCTGGAAATATATGTTTTTTGAGCTGGATGCTAAGATAAATACGGTAGCCATTGCAAGCTTAAAAGCTAATAATGAAATATCAAATTTTAGCTCTAACAAGAATAGAAAGAAAACTAAAGGAAAAGAAAAAAAGAAAGCTTACCTCCCTAAGCACAAAAAGAAGCAACACTGGTTAGCTACTCCTAATTCTTGAATTCAATAAGAAAATGCAAAAATAATCTTGCCGTCCAGAATTCAAAACAAATTTGTGCTTGAAAAAAATATTTTCATCAAAATTCCCCTTCCTAAGATGTGTTTAAGAGCTAATAAGAGAAAAATCTTAAG
>JBGCDR010000019.1:0-14150 GCA_045105515.1 Oligoflexales bacterium | reverse complement strand
ATTTATAAAGCATCAAGTTGGCCTTGATAGGACAAAAATAAATTAGTACGAAATAGTTGAATTAACTGATGTGTCGGAAAATTTAAACAAGTAGTTATACTGACTCAATTAAGAAATAAAAGCATTTCGGTCAATGCTCGTGTCTGGGTGATGATAAAACCTGTTTACTCGAATGGATTTTGCAGCATGAGAAAGTTCAAATTCGGCATCATCCGGTAACTTTAAACCTATCGCATTCAAAATACTTGGTAGTAGATTCATATGAAGGAAAACTTTTTGGAAATTATCTACTGTTTTTGCTCGGTACTTGCCAAAATTTGATACGTTAAGTTCTTTGCTGAAGTGGCCTTCAGGAATGTCTTCGTTTATTAAATCCAATAATTCAGATTCAACGATGATAGCGCATGGATAGGCATCTCCAGTTTTGTATAAGGGGAGGTATTTTATTTGTGTAGTTTCTTGATTGGAACTATTTTCATGATCAATTGTAAAATGTACTAGGGAAGCAAAAATGAATAGGTCGCTTCCGTGTTTGGGTAGAAATAATTTCTTATTTTGGAAAATATATATATGTTTTGAAGACCAACTACCTTCAATCGGCACTCTTCTCTTGGTTTTATCTAAGAGTTTTCTGATTTGATTTTTTCTAATATTTTTAATGGGTTTGTCTTTTAAGGGGGATCTTAAATACGATGAATATAGCCAAACTTGTTCCCAAATGACAACTTTACGAGTTGCTGCCTTAGGTTTTGAATATGAGGTTCCAGCTTTGGAGCTAGAGCTGGTGCAGAACATTAAGAATATGAAGTAGTAAAATATCTTCACAATTGAATCTTTCTAATGTTTTTGTCGCGTAAGCAAACGACATACACTATACTCTTAATTTCGAAACCTCAAGTTAAAAATCGATCATTTTTCACATATTCCATATATTCTAGGATATTTATAATTTGATTTCTAAAAAAGGAAAAACTTTTGAGCATTGTTGTGATTGAAATAATATTTTGATTTAAATGATGACTTTATTTATGAGTAACGCCCAGGGAAATTAAAAAAATACTGTTTACAAGCAATTAAATAGTATGGTTCATTTTATAGCGCTAAATAAAGGTGATGGAATGTTTGTTGCTTAAGTATTGTACACAAGGAATCGAAATTTAGAAAAGGGTATCTGATGAAAATGAAAACTAATTTTATCGCATTAGGACGTATTCTTTTAGTTAGTTTTATTTGTTTAGCCTCTTTGAATCACTATAGCTTAGCTAATGAAAGGGGCATCCGTGCCTTATCTTCGTCATCAGGAAATTCCTGTGATAGCGAAAAAAAGGAAGCGAAAAGGAGAGCTTGTGAAGATGGTCGCAACTTTGCTTGTAGTGCTCAAGACGAGATTGAGAAAGAATCTCGTGAAATGGACGAAGGTCTGAAAAAATATTTATTGGATCAAGCTGAAAGGAGGATAGCTTCATTTTCAAATTCTACTCAGGAAAACTATTATTTTTTTAACTCAGCAACAATAACATCTCTAAAAGGCAGGCAAGTTAACACACTTCTGCCCGTAACATTGTTTACTGGCAGCTTGGAAGATGAACTAAGAGATCTCATGAATAAAAAATTCGATGGAGCTTATATTGGGCATAGCGGTTGTTACAAAACTACCCTTTTTCCAGATAAATGCGAACTTGCAGCTGCAGATGAATATGATGACTGGTGTGAAGACGGTAGAGATATTGTGGAAGATCTAGCAATCAAAGGTTCTTTGAATGGACCAATTCAAGGCCAGATAACTTGGGAGGAGACCTTAAAACTCATCCAATCTAATAATACCATTAGCAACTCAACTGGAATCTGGTTGTCTGAAAAAGAAGTTGATACCATTCTTCGATTTAGCACATGGAATGCCGAGTATCGCAATACATTGGATGCTTATAAAACAGTAGCAGCAGACACATATAATGATGAGTTTAACAAGTGTCCAATAGACTGGTCAGGAAGTAATCGTTTGAGCTGCCACTATTCATCAAGTTCGGCAAGTCAGCTGGGAACAAATCCATTATTAATTGGTTTTACTGCTTTTTGTACTTTGTATAAAATGTTGAAATAATAAAATAATATTGGCGACATAATTTTTTGTAAAGATAGATACCTTAGTTTGAAAACTGATTTTATCCTTTAGGTTTTGTTAAATGCTTCCGATTCACCTGGAAGTCTACATCTAGAGGATAAACATGACTTTTTTAGGTTTCTCAAACACATATGTTCCCTTCATATCCCTTGTGGGAATTGGTTACTGCTTAGCTCGATGGGCCCACCTAAATCCGAGCAATATGTTTCCACTCATACGCTATTTATTCTTACCAGTAATAATTTATAATTCGGTATCCAGTCGCATTCCAGTTAAAACTCTTACATTAATTGTTCTTTCAGGTGCAGCTGTAACTGCACTTAGTAAGCTAGTTTTTGAAAAAGTCAATAGTCGTACGAGCGTAAAAGTTTCATCAGATGCAGCTTTTCCTAATGTCGCTTATTTTACCTTTCCTCTGATAGCTATGATTTTCGGATCAAAAGGGTTTGGCACTGCAAGCTCCTTTCTGATAGGATCCTTTTTCGCCAATGAAATAATGAAAAGCTCAAATATCGATTGGAGGCAGTTGATTAAGGAGCCCATCGTTATTGCAACGGTTCTAGGAATTGTAATTGCAATTACTGGTTATAAAATCCCAGTTTTAGGGAAAATTATTAGACCAGTCTATGGTGCTTCATTTTCCATAATCTTAATATACCTTGGAACATTATTTCATCCATTTGGTAGTATGAATTTTGGCGAAAGCCTGGCTTCAGTCTTGCTTAGAATGGGTACTGGGTTTGCTGCGGCTTTTGTTGCTATCAAGCTTTTCTCGTTCAACGGAATTGTATCTAAAACTATTATGCTATGTGCTCTCTCTCCACCTGGTGCTCCGGCGGGAGAATCAAGTCATGGAAGTGATTCTGAAAAATTGGGGGTAATTGTCTGTTTTATCTTTATCATATTGATGAATCATTTTCGTTGGACTCCTTGGAGTATTCGCTTTTAGTGCTCACTTTTAATACAGCTCAATAGAATAATCAACCTTCCCCCACTATAAAGTCCATATCTTTTCCTGGTTTTCAATATTTGATTCTAAGCTTGAACTTATCTAAAAACTCATAAATACTTCACATAGTACAAATATTTAGCAATTGAAAATCAAGGGAAGCTATGTTTTCGGTCTGTATTAGAGCTAATTATTTTATAGCTTTTTTTGTCTTTAATGGTTTTATTTGCCCAGGTCCTGGAAAATTGTTAGGAAGACAATTATCTAACTTGGTAATAGATAAGCCAAATTTTTGTAGCGAAATAGATACAGCTTCTTCAGAAGATGCACTTAGAGTCTTTCTTACTTCTATTTTTAATAGTGATGGAAAAAGACATTCAGTTTCTAAGCACCAAATTCTCTTGCATCTGGAAACTCATGTTAATTGTGTCATTGAGGGGGTTGGCCTAATTAATTCTAGACTTGGCATCCCCCCTGTTGGAGATTCACTAAGCCCACTAGTGCTCCGTATGCACAGTTTAGTAAGAGATATCTTTTTTAGGGTCAGCAAGCTTCCGCTTAATTCAAAAAATCCAATTGGAATTCTAGAAAAACTAAGGATGCTATGGCTTGAGCAAGAGAGAGTTTATAAATGGCCAGCACAAGTTGGTGAGTATTGGCAATTATTGGAAATATTGCTTGAAGATAGCTCTAGTGATAAGGATCATGAAAAGCTTATAAAGCAACAGATATACGATTGGAATGCCGCCATAAATGTTATAATAGATTTTCTTCATCCTAAGTTGCATCTAAGTCAATCAAAGAATTTAAGAGCCAATTATAATGGCAAGGATGTAGGTATAGTAGTTTTTGACTTGTTTGATTCTGAGCTATTAAAAAAACAAAGAAGGCATTATGACGGAGCAAGAATATTAGATTTAAAGACCTTTGGAAATCCGGTTTCGCTTAGCCATGGAAACGCTGTGATTGATGTGATCTTGACTCTAGCTCCTCAAGCTACCATCATTCCCATTGCAGCATCAAATTCTCATGCCATCGAGGCTTTCAAATATATTGCCTTTGTTGATGGGTACCAGGTAGTCAATATTAGTCGCCCTTTCATAGGTCAAGGTGGGAAGGTAAATCGCCAATTTGCTAGATTTTTAAGCTTCATTGGAGAAAGTGCTATTATTAGTAAAGCTATGGGCAATTCTGGAACTGATATTAATGGTATCCTTTCTCCAAGGCGTCAAAGATTGGGTTTAGGGAAGCCAGGTGACTTGTCAGCATATGATACGGCTTTAATTCGTGATTATGTAAAAAGCTGGGAAGAGGCACCAAAAGTATTTTTTACCATTAATGCAGAATTATCTGGGCAAGAAGCTGCTCTAACAGCAACAGTCCCAGGAAGCTTTGAAGCTATATATACCCATAGCCTTGCTCTTAATGGTGAAGGCCTTTTTAGTTGGGCGAATGTTGTCTTCGAGTCTGGTAGTTCTTTTGCAGCTCCGCAGCTTTCTGCCTTCGCAGCTCTTTTATTTGAGGTAATTGCAAGGGATCCCTACATACATTTTACTAAAAAAAATGCAACAAATATTGTTTATACCACTTTGCGGGAAGCCGCATTACAGGGAACCCAAGATTCGGGCTCCTTAGGTTTGGGCTTTTTAAAAGGTGATGCTGCTTTAGAATATCTTAGAGTTAATAATTTTGAGTAGTTTTGAATTAAATGTTTGATTGAACGTCCAGTTGATTCTATATCTCCCGGTTATTATTCACCTATATATACCTGTCCAGGACGCCAAATTTTAAACGGCTCATTAGTCATTTCATGGTAGTTAGCTAGCCATCCTGATACTCTCCCAAAGGCGAACATTACTGTTAGCATTTCCTCTGGGATTTCAAGGGCTGTATAGATTATCCCAGAATAGAAATCTAAATTTGGGTATAGATTGCGTTTAATCAAAAAAGGTTCTGCTAGGGCTGCTTGTTCCAACGCCGACGCTATAGTCAAAAGGCCTTTTCCTTTATCGAACGTAGCTAAAACTTCATTGCTCAGTTTTTTGAGAATTCTTGCTCTGGGGTCAAAGGAAGTATAGACCCTGTGTCCAAAGCCAGGAAGCAGAATTTCCTTGTTTCTTACCCTAGCTAAAAGGATATCAATTTCGCTAGTGAGGTAGTCAACTGGTTCTCCACCAAAAATCTCTTGTTTGGCATAGATTTTTTTTTCGATACTTTTTAAGAGTTTAATGACATCATGATTTGCTTTACCGTGAGCCGCTCCAGAAAGGGCTGAAACCTCGGCATTAAGAGCAAAAAAAGGTGATGCTTTTGCCGAAATGACACCTCTTAAAGTGGATGTCGAACAGTTTTGACCATGGTCTGCGTGTAATACTAACAACATATTGATAGCTTTAGATGCTAGTGATAGGTTTTCTTCTAACTCAGATCCTCGGTAAGCCTCTTTAACAAAAGATTCACTGTATGAACTATCGTGATCAAAAAAATACTTACTGTCAGAAGAAAGAGTTGTATTTGTTTTGACTTGGTAAAGTTTTGTGACAAAGCTACGTATTTTTCCAAGAACTAATGCCATAAAATCTAGTTTCTCATCTTGATTTAGATTCTCCTTATTTAGGTGGGTTTTGTAGTCTGCTAAAGTCATGATAAATCTAGCCAGTAAACTCATTGAGTCTGAGTGCTTAGCATGGTCGCTTATATTTTTTGACATTGAAGGATTGAGTTGGGCATAGTGGCGTATCCGCTCGTTGAAATCGTATAACTCTTTTTCAGAAGGAGATTGCCCAAAAATAAGCAGGTAAGCTACTTCTACATAGTCTTTTAACACGAGACTTTCGATTGGATAACCACGATAGAGTAGTTTACCTGCAGGTCCATCAATAAAGGAGATAGATGAGCTAGTAGAGACTGTGTATGTCAATCCTGGATCATAGATTTTAAAACCGAGGTCCTTAAAGATTGGGCTTAGATCGATTGCATCTGGCCCCCTACTGCTGGAAATCTTATTTACTTCAAAAGAGTTTCCAGCAATCTGAACATTTATGGTCTCATTTCCATAGATAGCTTTTGTTTGTAAACAAAAGCAGATAAAAATCAACAAAGTATCTATCATGGTATATTGTTTCAAGATCTACTTCCTTTATGTAAGTTAAATTAATCAGTACATACATGAAGAGTATTTTCTAAGATCCACTGCTGTTCTCCAGCAAACAAAACTAACACAATTCTTCCTGAACTCTGTTTCTTATAAGGTAGCGCATGACAGACAGGCCTATTTTGCTGTCTGCTCTTATCTTTGTATAGAATTCTTCTTTGTTAGCCCCAATTTGATTTTCCCAGCTATCTGGGTCAAGTTCTATCTGGAAGTTTTCACTAATTGACAGATCCTTATTTGCAAAAATATTAGTAATTTTATTGGCATAAGGAGACTTCCCAAGAAAGTCTATATAGCTCTCGTTTGGGACTTCTATAGTTTTAGTATGTGAACTAAGCGGCACTGTACCAAATTTATTTAAAATCAGAGGGCGAGTGAAAGTATTTGGTGAAAATACAGATAGCTTAGCTTAGCAAAAGCGAAGGATGAAAATAGAAAGTATTTTCCAAACATAATTACCTCAAGGCAAGGTGACATTAAGAGAAATATTTAATAGATGACACTTATTAAAAAGTCTAGAGTTAAGGGCAAAATTTATTGGGATTATGATTTGCTTATTAATGGGACTTCAGCATCACTTGTTTTTCGACTTAAACATCTTGCAATGAACCTAAGTATATTGCTTGTTTTTGATTCCTCGGCCTGTTGGTGTTCATGAATATCAGTAAAAGCGATTATATATTTAAGTATATAAGTACTGGCTCCATAAAGAGTGCTTAGACAGTAGGCATACTCTCCATATGGACCTCCTGTGAGGGTTAATTTATTTTTTTCAAATGCAGCATATTTCTCTTGTAAAAAAAAATGTAGTTTGGGGTCCCAGGAGAGAGTAATGATTAGAGCAGCAAGAGGTAAGTAGGTGTTGCCATCCATCCTCTTAATTTTAAGGACTGTAGCTAGCTGGCGAATTTCTAAATTAAACTCTTTGAGAAAAGCGTCTAGATCTTGAGCAGCCAAATAGCAGTATTTAAAAGTAAAATTTACTGGTTTTTTTGAGCTAATAAAGCTTGAATAGTCACTTTTGATGGAAATGAGGATATCTGCTGGTATATCACTTTGTTTGTCTAATTCTAAGCAGTGTATAAGATTGTTTATGATTTGCTGTTTACCGTTAAAGTTTATGTCTTCAAAATTAAATAGGGAAAAAATCTCTTGCAAATCTTGTAGAGCATAGGTTTGCTCTTCTTGGGCTCTCAATCTGGAGTCCAGAAAGAAAATTATTATTATTAAGGTAAGTTGAATCGCTCTCATAGACACTCCCATTAAACGACGGAAGTTCGTTTCTTTATCGGAAGCTTAGGCGCTTGTAAAGCTGAAAATGTTAGGATCAAACGCTAGCTATTGGCCTTCAAGGGTTGGGTTATAGCTTTCTTTTATGAAGCTTTTTTCTTGTCAGATAACTGATCCATGTTAGGCTTTACGCCATTTAGTTAAACTCAAGCCTAAAAGTGGAATTATGAGTACCCAGCAATCATATAGAACTCGCTTATTTGTCATTTCCTCAGCTCTAGGGACTTATCTAGAGTTTTTAGATTACACTTTGTTTGCTTATGCTTCTAAAATCATTGCATTTAAGCTCCTGCCTCCTAGTGAGCATGCATTGATCTATACCTGGTTAATTTTTGCTGCTAGCTTTTTCTTTAGGGTACTGGGGACAGTGGTTTTTGGAGCCCTAGGTGATCGTAAAGGTGGTAAAATTGCGCTTTTGTGGTCTATGCTTCTTATGGCAGCTTCAACCACTGCCATCGGTTTTATCCCCGATTATTCTGAAGTCTCTTGGTTAGCTCCTTGCCTACTGCTTTTTTTTCGCAGTCTGCAGAGTTTTGCTGTGAGTCCTGAGTATAGTGGTGCAGCAACTTATTTGAGCAAGTTAGATTTGCTGAAAGATCGCTATTCTTTCACAACTAGTATTACTGTTGCTGTTGCAGGTTTTGGAATGCTAAGTGGTGGGTTCTGGATGTCTGCTATGGTCGAAGGCTTTGCATTAGAATCGATACCAAGTTGGCGCTGGCGTCTTCCCTTCGTGTTGAGTGGAATAGTTGTCGGGTTTGCTGCTACTTTGATTAGGATCAGCATGGTTGATGATAAGGGGAAAGGAGAGTTTCCAGCAGAGGGAATGTTCGAGCCTATTAGACTCTTGTGGAGGCGTCAGGCACATGAAATTTTATGTTGCATTGGCATGGTAGGCTTGGTTGGGCTGATGACTTATACTCTAAGTGGATATTTTGCAAATTATCTGCATCAAGAACGTTCTTATGAGCTCGGTCGGGCTTTAGCTTTGACTAGTAAGCATACACTAGTTTTGTGCATTGCAATCCTCTTTTCTGGTTATTTGGCTGATAGATGGGCACCAACAGCAATTTTGCGAGGAACTGCTGGCCTCATTATGATCTTGTCTTGGCCTATTTTTTACCTCATTAATCACGGTAGCCAATTTGAAGTCAGTTTCGGGATTATGCTGTTTTCAGTTCTTTTAGGTTTTTTTTCAGGACCTCTCCCTGGAGTTTTAGCACGTACATTCGCTCAGGTGTATCGATATACAGGCTCAAGCATAGCTTATAATGTGGGAATGTCTATTTTTGGTGGCTTTACTCCAGTTTTGATGCTCGGCCTAGGAAGGTTGAGTCCTTTCGCGCCTGGTGCTCTTATCAGTGCCTATGCAGCTTTTGTTATGCTCTTCTTAGTAGTGCAGGTGCCAGAAAGTTATGTAGTGGAGAGTCTGAGTTGACCTTTAGTGAATCATCTTCTCAAGACCTAGCCCACAATTGCCCCATTTATCCCAAGGAGATTTTTATTCATCCATGCATGCAAACCTCTTTTGCCTTGCTCAAAAGCTCTGGTGAGCCCAATATTGCTTAAAAATTAGCTCTCCAAAATTCCAAGGCTAGAATTGGTGTTAAAAGAGGTGGATAAGAAACTGAAATATGCTACAAATCATACCCTTGGATAGTATTACTTCCCTTTTGCAACAGGCCTCCATTTTGTCGCTTCAAGGGGCAAAGATATTATTTAGAGCAAATTTTTTATTGTATCAATTCTTGTCTGAGCTATTTTGCTTTGATCGTTATTGACACAAGAGCATCCTTACAGCTAGGTCCACCCACTCCTTGAGTTTTCTTGTTACCGGTGTTTCCTGAATTACCTAATATGCCTGCAAAAAGGAAACCAGCCTCATCACTTTTACTTACATAACCAATTGTCGATGTACCAGAAGGTGCTCCAAATTTAGATTTAGCTATTGCATCATCGAATGATTGTGATAGGAGCAGCATATCACCACTCTCCCCATAAACGCTTGGAAATATGCTATCTGCGTTTTTATCGCAGCCAGTGGTAGACCAATCTCTAACCGGGTTGCGTGTATCTGCTCCACGCAATGCGGTTAGAATCGCCCAACCAGGATGCCCACTGCTATCTAGATTAAGATTAAAGTGGTAGGAATCTTTTTCTCCAGGTTTTACTTCACGGATAAATACTGATTGTGCTAGATCATGACCATTTCCCTTGCTGCCAAACTTCTCGCAGAAATAGTCATTGTGCCAATTCGTACAGTCAGGTTCAGTGGCACATTGATGCCCATTGTTAGTTTTATAGCATTCAGCTACTCTTTTCCACCCATCTACAAAAAGAGGGAGATCATCATCAGTGCGATGTAGGAAAAGAACAAGGAGGTCACCCTGCTTACTACCCGATGGACGTTGAATGTTAATAACTCCACGAGAGTCCCTAATTTCTGTGGTTCCAATATGGACTATTCCATCTTCAGCGGGAGGGGGAGGGTTGCCATCATAGTTGGTTAAGAGTTCTAAATCAAAAGAGAGGTCACTTGATGTTGCTGAGTGCTGCTTGAGCATTACTGCAATAGTATTGGCCCCTTCTTGAAATAAACTTGGAGGCAAATCGATTGTGCTTAGCTCATTGTCTTGAGATTGTCTGCTGGCATAAACGTTGTGTTCTATCCCGTTGTTCATATATTTTTCCCAGATTTTTTGACCATTGATCCATACTGCGACTCCATCATCATGACGTACCTTTAGTTGAGCCCATTGAATTCCATCAGAAATAAGTATTTCTTTCCTGAAGTAAGCGGAAGGGCTTCCTTTGCTAATTTCGGTTTTTTCATCTCCATCTCCGTAACCCAATTCAGCTTTTCCCTGTTGCCAATTCTCATCGTCATAACTTTTTTCAAACCAATTTACACCGGGACTTTGATCAATTGCGTGATACTGCCAGTCGGAACCAAATGCTATGGATTTAGGAAGAGGATCTTTGTCGTAATTTGGAGTGAGTTCTAAATCGAAAGAAATATCGCTGGAAGTAGCTGAATGTTGTTTGATCATTACCGCGATTGTATTAGATCCTTTTTGGAACAGATTGGCATCTAATTCTATATTTGTTAGTTCATTTTCACCTGACTGGCTACTAGCATAGACACCGTGTTCTAAGCCATTATTCATATGTTTTGCGAGGACTATCTCACCGTTAATCCAAACTGCGACTCCGTCATCGTGGAGTACCTTAAGGTTTGCCCAAGCTATTTCTTCAGCTATGTAAATTTTTTTCCGGAAATATGCAGAGGGGCTACCTTGAGCTATTTCCGTCTTTTCGTCACCATCTCCATATCCGAGCTGTGCGGTGCCTAGAGCCCAAGAACGGTCGTCAAAATCACTTTGTTGCCAGCTAGCACTGGGAGAGTAGTCCAAGTCGTGGTAAAGCCAATCTGATCCAAATTCTATTGAACTAGGAAGAGGGGTTTGTAAATAGTTTGCAGTGAGTTCAAGGTCGAAAGATACGTCACTTGAAGTTGGGGAGCGCTGTTTAACCATAACTGCAATAGTATTTAATCCCTCATTTAATAGTTTTGTATCCATATCTAAAATTGTTAGCTCATTGTCCTTTGACTGTGAACTTGCATAAGAATCATGATCCAAGCCCTTGGCCATATGTTTTTCGGTGACTTTCCGACCATTAATCCAAATTGCTACCCCATCGTCATGATGGACTTTGAGTCGAGCCCAGCTAAGCCCTTCAGAAATTTCAAAATATCTACGAAAATATACACTTGGGCTTCCTCCTGCAATGACAGTCTGTTCATCTCCATCACCGTAGCCCAAATGAGCATTTCCCTGGGGCCAGGTACCATGATCGAAATCTTCAGTCATCCAGCTAAGCCCTGGGTCTAAGTTTTGATCATGATAAGACCAGTTTCCATCAAAACTAATAACTTTCTCAGTTAGTTGCTCATTATCAGAGAATGAGTAGATTCTGTCGAAGAGAATCTCATCATCTTCTGAGTAATACCTTACATTTAGAATCCCTGAATTGTAGCTAAATAAGGTATATCCGTATGTACTTTCACTCCACACGGTTCTACGTCCGTAGTTAGTCTTGCGCAATTTTGCAGCTGCACCAGATACAAAGAGTGGCACTCCACATTCTGAATCCAAAACTTGTAGATCGTGATCATGCCCAGAAATGTAAACTACGTTCGGATATTCACATAAGATCGGCAAGAGATCATCTACCAAATATGAAGTATGGCCATGACTTCCATATGAATAGATTGGGTGATGGCCATATACAATATTAAGTGAAGCAGAAGAATTCTCTAATTGATCTGCCAGAAATTGTCTTTGATCTTCTCCAAAATCATTGCTATCTATTGCTATGATCATTAGATCTTCTATAGTTTCTGCATAATACCTAGCAGGCATATTCCACCAAAGAGATCTTTCAGTATAATCTATTTGAGCTTGAGTATTTCCCCTGGCATCATGATTTCCCAAGGCAACGTAGAATGGAATTGCCAATGGTCCATAGGGTACTTCGAATTTTGTCTGAAATTGCTCATCATCGACATTGTCAACTCCATCGTTGTATATATTGTCACCCAGCATGATTGCGAAATCGCAACCTTGTATAGAGCAAATTCTTACCATCGAATCTGCGACCTTTTTTTGCTTGCTGTTACCTGTTCCACCATCACCAAATGCTAAAAATGTGAGTGAATTATTTGTAGTTGATGAATTGCCGAATGTTATATTGAAAGTAGTATCTATAAAAATCAAGCATAAGCAAAATTTAAAAATATTTTTGTTCATATTAAATTCCTCTATAAAAACATCTTCTAGATATTCGATCTAAAATCGTTTAGGAAGTCGGATATTTATTTTAAAAACTTGAAAGAATATCGATAGATCTTTAAATACGAATTAGTTACGATGAGATTATTTTATTGATGATAGGCTAAATTCCAATCAAAATTGGATTATATTTTTTTATTGGTAAAATCATGTAGTGATAGGCTGTTTATAGATCAAAAGTTTGAAACTTTAGAGTCTGAACATAGATTTTTATCTTCGATGAAATCAGAATATTTTCTTATTGTCTGTTCAAATTGACTTAATCTAAATGGTTTACTAATGACATCTTTGATGCCGACTTTTATGTATTGCTCTAAATCTTTTTCTAGAACATTAGCAGTCATAGCGATAATCGATGGAGGTGATTTTAAATTTACTTCGAAGATTTTTTTTGTTGCTGAAATACCATCAAGAACGGGCATCTGGATGTCCATCAAGATTAGATCATAGTGAGCTTTCCTAAATTCTACTATAGCTTCTAATCCGTTTTCGACAATTGTGAAGGAAACTCCTAATTTAATTAAAAAATGGCCAACAATTTTTCTGTTCAATGCGTTGTCATCAGCAACTAGTATATTGAGATGTGAAAGGCTTTTTTTTCGTTCCATTAGCAAGTTGGGTGAGTCATTCTTTCTTAAAAGTTGCCTTTCTGTGTAAGGTAACCTGAAAACAAAACTGCTGCCCTTGTTTTCTTTACTTGTAAAGCTGATATCTCCTTTTAACTTTTCACCAATGGACTGAGAAATTGCGAGGCCTAATCCGGTGCCACCGAAATTTCTTGTATTCGACGAGTCAATTTGGGAAAAAGGCTTAAAAAGAAGCTTTTGCTTTGAGTCAGGAATCCCAATGCCAGTATCTGATACTTTGAATATAATGAATTCCTTTTTGTTATCAGTTGTGACTGTCAACTGCACTCCACCATCGAGGGTGAACTTGATAGCATTTCCAATTAAATTTGAAAGCACCTGCCTTAATCTCAACTCATCGCATTCAATAAATGCTGGTATCTGCTCATTGATATTGCTTTCCAACGCAATATTTTTTTTCTCAGCTTCAGCAATAAAGAGATTGATGACCCCTTCAATACATTTATTGAGATCAAAGACAGAATTAGAAATTTCTAATTTGTTTGCTTCTATTTTTGAAAAATCAAGGATATCGTTTAGTATCAATAATAGAGCCTCACTACTTTTTTGTATCGTCTGGGCTATATTTCTTTGTTCTAAGTTCATTTCTTTTTCAAGGAGAATGTCGACCATAGCTACAATACCGTTCATAGGAGTTCTTATTTCGCGGCTCATGTTTGCTATAAATTGGTTTTTTGCATTATTCGCCCTGATAGCTTCATCCCGAGATTTTCTCACCTCTTCTTGGCGATTTAGTCTCTCTATTTCGGTTTTCTTTTGTTCAGAAATATCCTGATAACTTCCCTTAAATCCAGCAATTTTACCATCGATAAAATATGGTCGTCCGATAGCACGAATCCATTTATCTGTACCCTGGCCGGTTTGCATTTTTAGATCTAAGTCCCATGATTCCTTAGTACGTAGAGAATTGGCGGATTGCTAGATTAAGTGCAGAAGAAAAAATTCCATCGCTTCGGAAGGCGGATTTAGTTTAGTCTATGAGGCTAATCTGCTTGCTGCTCGGTCATGTCCAATTTGACCCACCCAGTCATGTAAAACTGACCCACCACGGAGCCATAGGCGACGACCTTAAAAATCTCCTATCAGCTTAATATTGAATCAGCAACATTATTGAATGATTTACGATAAGAATCTC
>JBGCDR010000018.1:0-11187 GCA_045105515.1 Oligoflexales bacterium | reverse complement strand
GAGATTCTTATCGTAAATCATTCAATAATGTTGCTGATTCAATATTAAGCTGATAGGAGATTTTTAAGGTCGTCGCCTATGGCTCCGTGGTGGGTCAGTTTTACATGACTGGGTGGGTCAAATTGGACATGACCGAGCAAGCTCAAAGCCACATAAGGCTGCAAATACCGGATCCTTCAGGGATTTCATGGTCCAATTCGCGAACATCAAAAGAAAAAAACAAGCTGATAACAAAAGATACTTTGGAAACGAATTATTGCTCCCCATATCACAAATCGCCCCCCCCTATTATGAAGCTATCCTCTTTAGGGCCGATCATAAATACGAAAGATTACGTTTTTAATCGTTAATAACCTTACGTGTTGCTACTGCGACAAAAGCATATACTAAGAGACATTAGGGTTGTGTAGCAAAATACTAGGTTTGTCACATGCATTATTAAACTGATACCTACAATACCCTGTTATCTGCAAAGAAACTATCTATTGAGGAATTAAAAATGAATCTTGAAATGAAATTTGACAAGGGCTTTGAATCAAAACAATCCAATATAGAAAGCTACGCCCGAACTTTATTTGCTAGACAAATTATAAAATATGAAAAAATCCCAGCTAAGTTCAAAGTCACCATGTATCAAGGAGCCGATCTAGTTTTTGCAAAAGTCAAAATTTCAAATACGAAAAAAGGTGGAAAAGTGATTTCTATTTTTAGGGGCTCAGATTTTGTCGGATGCCTTGAGCAAATTAGGTTAAATTTCAAACAGTTAATACGAATGTTCCTGAGAACAACGCACTCGGAACATAACTTATCTACGCTACGGCTTATTCCTCAAGCGTGCACCGAAGTGCATAAAAAAGATGAAAATCGCTATTTCTGGGAAGAAGACAAGGTACAAAGCTTACCTGATGGTGCATGACGGAATTGCGCTCAACAAGCTTTAAGGGACTTTTCTTGGCATTTGTTGCAGTTATCGTTATCGCCACATTTCTCTGCACTGATCCCATTCTGGCAAAGCTCGAACATATTCTCTATACATATTCGCAGACACCTCCTTTAAAAGCTTAAAAATAGGATGGAGTGTCTCTTCCTCATGATCTACAATTTGGTACATGTAACATTCCAAAGCCACTAACAATTCGATATTTTTGAGTTTTGGATTTGTTGGAAAATTGAACTTATAATCACGAGGCTGCAGAAATTTCAGTTTATCTGGCTCATGCGAGTATTCATATGCTTCAACATTGTGTTTTAAGAGTCGGCTCCCCAGCTCTTGAAGGGATTCTATCTCACTAAGTTCTGGCCAAATTTCATCATATTCAGGATCAATTTCTGTTCTAGGCAGTGTATTTTCTCCCAGGTTTAAAGCCAACACTAAGTTAGAGCTGCTTCCCCCTAGAATCGACATCACAACTGCATCAATTGTTTCATTTGATACGACAAAACAAGACATATTAAGCTCCTCTCGACTTGAAATGAAGTAAGTCAGAAAGGTGCATTTCTTCTTCTTGGTTACATGAAAAATACATAAGGCCTGCTCTAAATCTTTTGATCTTTTCTCTACCAGGATTAAGCCAGTTTAATTCACTTGAGCCGAATTTTTCATCTTTCATACATCACCAATTCAAGTCATTTTTGTAAGACACACCTCTAAAAACCCTGTTTAACCTTTATTCTCCAGCTTCAAAATTATCAGTTACTTGATAATCTAATCTATCCTTAATTTTTGGGGGCTTAAAACCCCCTTGCGGATCATCCGAAAATTCCTTAATCGGACAAGTACCTAAAGCTTGATGTTAACTACTGTTGCTGCTAAGCTTTATCCATCCTTTGTTATGGATAAACCATCCTTAACAACTTTTATCTCTTCCTTTCAACCATTTTTTTGTTACGGGTTATAAAATGCCAGAAAAGGTGCTTGTGTCCCATACCGATAAGCCTGACGTCGCTGATGAGCTACAGAGAATGCTCCGCATTTATTTGAAGTCGGTGAGGATAGAAAGAGACTGGACTCAAGCTGACCTAGCAAAAAAGCTTGGTTGCTCTAAGGCTACAATTGAGAAGATGGAGCATAGATTAAAGATATCTACCCCAGTCATTTACCTCATGGGACTTAAACCTCTTGCAGATTTACGAGAGCTAAGCCTTGCTGGATTCGCCGATGCCCTTGAAGGAAATACTAACGAGCTTGGCGATGAAGATTTCTTTGTTAGAGATATCATGCAACATATTTCCACTCTTGACTATGAAGCCATGATTGACCTGCTTGCACTGATAACAAGCGATAAATTTGACAAGTTTCTCAGTATCTCTAAAAATTTGCTCCAGCTTTCAGAAAATGAAATTGACGGTCTAAACCATCTGTGTGACCTAGATAAAGTTGATAGACAATCTTTGTTTCATTTGGTTTCTTCGTTAAAAAACCTGGATAAGAGGGTTAGCAAATGATCTATTACATTATTCATGACAATCCAATCAGAATTAGTCAATGGTCCGACTTGCTTGGAGAACATTTAGCCGGAGCTTATGACCATCCTGCTAAATTTTATTTGGCTATCAGTACGAACCCTGAGAAATTTAAAGGTGCTGTTTTCATTTTTGACAGGTATTGGCCTGGAAAAAAAGATTTAATAAAAACAAATCTATTCCAAAAAATAAAGCTTATCATCAAGAGAGTTAAAGGCTTAATCGTAATTTCCTCGATGGTCCACCAAGACTTTGACCGGGTAAATGGAGTAGATTTAGTATTACTGGGAAAAGCAAGATCTCATGCAGAAATGATGAAAGCATTTGCTAAGTTAGAGTATCTTGAAAACAAACTACCTTGCAGCAACCTTTAATAGAATTCCATCTTTGCAAAGATACGTATATTTTTTAAGAATTTTTTTGAACAATTCTTCTAAGCCACTCGTATAGCAAGCATATCACAACCAGTGTTCTTCACCAGACTTGAGGTATGATTATTTTTAAATAGCGCTCGGAATCCGTGCCTACTATGATTACCTACCACTAATAAGTCAGCATCAATAATTTTTATCAAACCAAAGATCTGGTTTTCAATCCTACCAACCACGACAAACTGATTTTTTTCTGGTACAGCAAATTTTGATCCCAATTCCGATATTTTTCTCCTGACATAGGATTCATATTTTTGCGGACATTCCATTGCCATTGATGGAATTCTTCCATAGTTTAAAACAGGCTCAATAACGTGCACCAAATGAAGCTTCGAATCAGAATTTTTAGACAGATCTAAGGTTTTGCCTAAGATGTTCTCATCTATTTCGCGGATGAGCTCCACCGCAACTAGTATATTCATATAATTTTTCATATCCTTCGCCCTACTTAATCATTGGGAGTTTCTTAAAGGAATTCCACTTAAGCTCTAAATTTATTTTTATACAAACCTAATAGGTTCTTTTTTTTTACGAATCTTTCTACGTAGTATAAAAAACTTCTTGATTATAATTTTTTTACAATGATGCCCTGCATATCATACGTAAAACAATGGGATTATATCGGCTGTAGGATTTTATGAATATTTGATAGGCTTTATACGTTGGTTCATTGTATGTGGTCGTCCATATTAAACGACTCCGATTACTTCAAGCTTAACACTGAACTGGCTGCTCGTTGTTACAATGTAACTTTATTTTTGGAGAATACGCAATGACAACTTACCATTTCATCGTCCCGACTATTCTAATTTTCACATGCACGATTGCCTTGAGCACCGAACAATCTCCTAAAAGGCGCCGACAAAGGCAGAACTCGAGTAGTATTAATAGCATGGATGAGTTTTTTGCATTATCACCTCGTTCAAGTAAAAAGACTCTTGACGATCAAAAGCATTCTCCTCGAAGCGTGCTTAATAGTAACAAGAAGGATCTGTCTTCTTCATTTAAAATGCTTGGCTTTGGAAAGCCTGAGCATAAGCTCTCTAGCGATGATCAAGGGGAAGATCGGGATAGTTTGCCTTTAAGTTCACCCCGAGATGTTTTAAAGGAAAAAATTATGAGCCATATGGATAAGCTTAATGGTTCCGTCAATAAAATAATTAATCTTGAAGATTATGAAGGGAAATTTGATCTGCAGGATTTGCAATCGAGAAATGAAAGACTGAGCAGCGAACTAAATCAAAGCTCCATTGAAGAAGCTCTTGAATCAATGTCAATATTAAGAAAAATGCTTGAAGATGGAACAATTCACAACAGTTCTGAGCTTAGAGAAATAGTAACAACTACCATTGAGCAGCTTGACGAACTGCAAGAAGTTATCTATGAATGGCGCAATGAATAGAATGCATACCGAAAAAATGCCCAATAAAAGTAAACTTGCTAATTTAAATACAAACTCTAGCAAAGAATCTTACCAGCTATGGCTGGACATATTTTTTTAGGTCAACGGGAATTTGTAGTTTTAGTTTTTGTATCGATTTTCGCGAAATTTTTAAGCCATTATTTTCCTTAATTTCAACAATTTTCTTGTTTTCCTTAAAAAATTTATATGATACGTACGCAGCAGCTTTCCCAATAGATTTTGGATCTATATTTATTTCAATAGTTCTCTCTATCCCAGAAATTCGACCATACCCCAAAGTTACTTGATCAATTTCTTCAATAACTGCATTCATCTATTCATTTGAGATCCAATTCCCTTGAGAGTCTTTTATTCCCAGCGGAGAAATGGGCATTACTGCATCATATTTTTTGGCAAACTGTTGAGATTTTTTCCGATAGAGGTCAATATTGTCGGTTATCGCTAACTCAACATCTACAACCCCTTTAAGACTTTCTTTTATCTTTATTGAGCCTTCCTGGCCAATTGTACCACTGACAATACCCAAGGTTTCAATCGGTTTTATCTTTTTAGCTTGTTCGATAAGATATTTAGTCGGGTGGAGGCTAAGAACTCCCATCTCATTACCAGCAGATAAATCACTAAGTTCCGATTTATCAAAGATACAAGAGGTAAACATAACTCCTGCCTCGGTTTTTTCAGGTAGTTTTTTAGAAAACCTTCTATAGACCTGATCATTTGGGAAAAAAACAAGATCCGGCTTAAGCTGAATTATGGTATTTAAGATATTTTCATCGGCTTGATCAAATGACCAGCCAACAATATGCCTACTAAACTTTAACTTAGTAGTAAAAAGCTCTGATGAAAATCCATCCGTTATTTTATCGGACCAAAGTTCGCCATCTGATGGACTAAGAATAATTATAATGCGCTTACGATCGAGATCTGGCTCGCTATAAGCAATAGGGACAAAGGAGATTAAACTAAAAACAAACAATACTAGAAAATTCATGATTTTCTTCCTTTTGGAATGAAAATAGCGACTGAAATGCTGCCTCTACCGAATATAAAATCTATATAACCATTAACCTTTGAAACACTTTTCTCTAAACTTTTTATCCCTTTATTTGGGAACAGGCCCGGGATTAATCTTAATAACCTAACATAATACAATGATCTACTAGTGGATTTGTTTTTCACTGATATCTTTACATAATCATCGCACTCAGAAACTGCCATATTAATTCGGGTAATTTCGCCATCTTTAAACATAAGCTCTGAAACCGCATTATAAGCATTGTCAAAAACATTAACCAAAATGCGATAAAAGTAAAAAATATCAGTCTCAACAAATATATTTTTGTGGCATGGTTTATATTCCAACCAGGATAAACTTCTTACCACAAAAAAACCACTTAAGAAGTTGTCCAGTAACTCCTTGAGATTTAACACAGAAGAGATTGGATTGGATGTATTCAATGTTGCATCTTGCAAAAGAGCTTTTTGTTTTAGAGTTTCAGCTACCTTGAATGCCATTTTCAGGGATTCAGCTTGCAGCACTAAGTTAGAAATCTGGACTAAGTCCTCAGAAGCATGAGAGAAATCATGAATAATCAGACCTTTGCTTTTATTTTCATTAAATACATTGGCAGTTCTCATAATAACCATAAAAAATATCGAAATGACGATAAAGAAAAATAGAATATCTGCAGCTTCACTTTTTATCATTGGCAAAATAGTTGTGAAGTAGGGAATGCCAGAATATAAACCCATATCAAACGAGTTATCAAAAAATGCAACTGCAGACAAATCTCCAATTCTTAAAAACGACGTAAAATACCCGTTCCATAAATGTCGTCCATTGGAAAAATTCTCATACTGCCTATCGATACTTGGAATGATCCATCCGCAAGATCTTACCGATGAAACCAGCTTACCATCGAAAAAAAACAGTGCACAGACCACATTACTGGCTAAAAAATAGTTAGCTGAAGACCTAATAGACTCCGTATCTCCAGCCTCTGTTAATCTGTAAACACTAGGTTGGCTAATATATCTATAGATAAGGTCTTCCCCAATTTTGAGTTCCTTATTTTGGTCATTTTCCTTTTGATGCTTTACAAACACTGTAGAAAGAAAAAGTGAAATAACAACTAAAATAAATACCGATTTCATTAGAAAAATGACCTCTTATTCATTGTCCATGAAAATCAATACTAAACCAACATTTGAGTCTTCCTAAATATTATCAACAGGTATTTTGGAAATAATGCTGCCGGATAATTCTTTTATCCGCTACCAACCAGGTAGCGGAAATCTTATAGCTAAAAACCTGTTGCAAGCCAACCTTAATTACAAGCCTTGTAGTAAGTAACCTTCAAAATCAGAGGTCAATTCTTCGAAGGATTCACATTATGTCATTATTTCGTAATCTTAGCGTTTGCCAGTACCGGCCTATATAAATATAAAGAAACACCGCCTCAACTATTATGCTAAAAACTGATATTCATTCTAGAAAATGGATTTAAGGGAAGACGAAAGTTAAAAAACCCTTCCACAAATAGGCTACGTGTTTTTATCGGGTTTTAAACAGTTTATGCGACCCATACAGCGATCATATCACAGTCTACATTCTTCACTAGGTTGACGGTATTATTGTAAATAAACGAAGCTAAGATTCCATGCCTACCATGATTACCCATCAATAGTAAGTCAGCATTTATATTTTTTACCAAATCCACGATAACCTCCTTAACAAGACCAACTTTTACAATTTGAGATTCTTTTGGTATTTCAAATCGGGCTCCAAGTTCAGATAATACTTTCCTGGCATTTGATTGATTATTTTCGATACTATCTAAAAGTATTTGGGGGGAAGCCATCCCATAATTTCCAGCCGTATCAACAACATGGACAATATAGACTTTGGCATCGCTATTTTTAGCCAGCTTTAGAGCTTTAAGTATAAGCTCTTCATCTTCTTTTAGGTTGAGATCCACAGCAACCAATATACTCATATAATTTTTCATTTTTTTACCTTACTACAACCATCACACATCTTATCACTTCAAATGGGTCTCTGGCATCGCATGAATCTTAACTATGAATTAGACACTTTCCCTTCTGGTGCATTGCCAAAGAAACCATCCAAATAATCTCCTATTTTTTCGTTACTTACGATATTTTGATCATACCTTGGACAAACCTCAAGTTTGTGTTGCTTCTGATCAAGACCAATAGCCCAATTCACAAGATCGATATCACCTAAATCTGCAGTTGATAGGAATACATTCTCATTCTTCGCGAAAAAATGTTTCTTTAGAGTAGCGGTAGCATATCTTATGGTAAATTTGTTGGTAACAAGGAAATCATCAAAGGCTCGTGCGCATTGCCCTTCACTTCTGATTTTCATAGTCATAATTTCCTGCAATGAAATTAAATCTTGTGATCTTGATACTCCGATTTCAGATGGTATTTCTGAAAAATAAGTTTCGTCATGCCCTGGCCATCTCCAATATTCATCGGAAGAAAACAAAGCACTATTGAAGACGTCATACCAAAAATTGTCATAATCCTTTTTTCTAACCATCCTGCCTTCAAGCAATTTAAAATCATTCTGGACTATATTATTTATTCTGTCTTCACCTAAGAGAGATAATCCTGATGTGTGCATTTCAACGCCTTTAGTGTCGATAAAAAACGGTCGGCTTTTTTGTTGAATTGCAATTACATAGGGTATATCCCATGTTCTAAAATTTATAAGCAAGTCTGAAACTTCTGCTTCCACATGCTTAGATTGGGACTCAAAAATATCCACTCCGATAATATTCGAACAAAAGCAACTTATGACCTTTGCATCTCTTCTATCAGTTAAGCTAACAATATGATCCTCTTTTTCTGTTTTTAAAGAATCTGGTTCCAGATTAATCAAGTTCACTTCGCACTCCTGACTTTTAGTATTAGTTATGCTGGCTGGTTTGAGCAAATAAGCAAGTCCAATCAAGGGCATAACCCCCCAAGCTGCAAATGACCCAAGTACAGCGAACCCAAGAATAATCGTCCCTGACATCAGTATTAAACTCATAAAAATTGCAAATATTGATAATAACAATGTACTTAACCTCAAAAATAATATTCTCAAAAACTCCTGGATAAGAAGTAAAAGAGAGTGTTTGCGATGCTAAACTAAATGAAAATTTATCTCACATTCACCAGTAGCCACGTAAAGGGCCTCTTTGGTTTAGAATCAAGCCTTCTGTTAGTTTTATTTTGCAAATCAAATACTCCTTCACTAACAATTGGTGGACTATGAAAAGATTCTTTCTGTTGGTTTATTTTAGAGCACATTTTTTTCTCCCAAGAGCTGAGTACCATTCTTGTACGCTCTGTAGTGTGAGAAAATACACGCTTTTTAACAAACCGATTAAATACTCAAAAATTACTTAGGATGATTGTTATGATTTGAAATAAATGCCTAGTTTTTGTGCTTATAAAGACAAGCTATTCGCAAGACACGACTAAAATTCATTAGTGGATTGTGATTTTGCCGCCTAAGTATCTTGAATTATACGTAAATAACTGATTCCAAAAACCACAACAGCAACAATCGCAATAGATGCCGACATGTAAATAGGAAAACTAGCTCCATACCCAGCCATGCTCCCCCCCCCCAAACAAATCATGAAATCACCCAAATACCTAAACGACATAAGCTGACCCATTGCTCTTCCTTGCTCTTTCGAGCTGCAACGACTTGAGAACAGCGTTGGCAAAAATGTTTCAAGTATGCCTATAAAAAAACCAACCATAAGTAAACACAGGAACACAGCATATAAATTTTCAAGAAGTAACATAGTTAGCAACACAACTCCTAAGCACAAGCCAGCACAACGCACGATTTTTTCGAAGTCACCAATTTTGAAACCTCTAATTAAGAAAGTCTGAGTGAGAACCATCGCAATAGTAAGAACAGTGCTTACTAAGCCAATTTCAAATTCTTTAAACGAAAATGTTTTCACCATATACAAAGGAAAAAACTGAAAAAAACTATCAAAACTTAATGTGAACAAAAAACATATAAATAATAAAGGTAGCAATGCTCTATTCTCTAAGTTCATAAATGCAAATCTTCTAATTGGCTGATCTCTTGCTTTCTCTGTTCGCAGAGTTTCTGAAAACCCTGCTATAATCACCATACAAACCAGAGAAAAGCTTGCTGCAATAAAAAAAGGCACATGAGAACCAAAGTAGTGATGAAAGCTACTGTCTGCAAAAAAACCTCCTATTAAAGGCCCGACTATATAAGAACTTGTGATAGCTGCATTTAAATACCCAAAAACAATTGGTTTATTTTCCTCTGACACTATATCTGTGGCTGCAGCTCTTGCGATCCCGATATTGCCCTCCCAGAGGCCGGTAAAAAAGCGCGAAGCAATAAGCAAAACAAAATTATTAGAAATAATAGCCTGAGAACAAACGAAATGACCAATTGCAGTTAATAAAGAACTAATGAGTAGGACCTTTCGACGCCCAATCTGATCTGACCAGGTCCCGAGCCATGGAGCGCCCACAAATTTCCCTAAAGGATATATAGCAAGTGTTAAACCAAGCATAAACTCACTAGACAAACCCAAAAAATCAAACTGCTCAGCTGCCACATCCGATAAGAGCATCGGAGCAAGAACAGGAAATGGTAATGCAACTCCAAGATATCCGATAAAACAGATGAGAATTAAACTAACATAGTTACGATTCACTTGAGATAGCTCCTTTACCATTGGGACAGAAAGAACGGGCTGTTAGGTGTAGTCGATCTAAGAATGAATAATCCTATGGGTCTAGTTTGACAACTTCAAAAATCTCTGTAAGCAACTTTAAGTTGCCATGTACAGTGATAAACCAGATTCTATTATGCTAAAATAGCAACAGGAGTTTAGCTAATTGTAGAAAGTGGGATTTAAAATGGTCAAGAGTATGATTTGGATCACCTTTATCTTTTCAGTGGTCTTAGTAGCGTGTAAGCATAAAAACATAAAACCTATTCGAAAAGAAAACTGTGAGATGAACGGAAAAACTTTGAGCTGCGAGAATATGACAGAAAGCTCATCGTTTCAGTTAATTGAAGGAAATATTGTTGATTACCAAGAATTCCCAAGTGTTCATATACTCTATAATCTGCAGTCTAAATCCTTTTGCACAGGCACTTTTGTTAGACCAAATCTAATGATTACTGCAGGTCACTGTATTCAAAACCCCACCCTACCAAAAACAAGTTTTGCCATTTTAGAACCTAATTTTGATGCTCAGACCATTACCAGCTTCAGTATCAAAGCGAGATCAATTGATTATCAAATGAATCATGAATACGTCAGGAAAGCAAGATCCCATGGTGAAAGTAGTATTCATGCCTTTCTACTTGATGTGGGCTTTGTGGTATTTCCCGACAATACTTCAGACAGTTACCGCGAAATCAATTTCAAACCAATTTCCTACGGCCAAATCATTGAATTAGTTGGATTTGGTAAATATAACCGCAGGAAAATAATTGATTTGAGAAAGCGTACCGGTACAAACGCAATCGCCCAAGAAATTTACCATAAAGACGTCATAGAAATAGAGCAAGTGATTGATTATTGGAAGGTAGATGAGGAAAAAGGAGACACAGGAGTTCTTTCAGGTGACTCTGGCGGACCAATGCTTCATGAAGACAAAATCGTTGGAATCGTGTCAGGTTATTCCTACAAAAAACGATCATGCGTGACCGGGGTTTTAACTATCTAAAATCTTGAAGAAAAGAAGGATGCACCTTATAGTTTGGTTGCGAAACTAAAACAAATAAGGTGCAGGGTAATGCTCGCAGAATATCTACAAAAACTCAAGAAAACTCTTCGA
>JBGCDR010000017.1:0-8970 GCA_045105515.1 Oligoflexales bacterium | reverse complement strand
TTATAAAGCATCAAGTTGGCCTTGATAGGACAAAAATAAATTAGTACGAAATAGTTGAATTAACTGATGTGTCGGAAAATTTAAACAAGTAGTTATACTGACTCAATTAAGAAATAAAAGCATTTCGGTCAATGCTCGGCTGAGAGCTTACTTAGCTCTTTATCTATTAAAGGATCCGAAAACAATGTCAAGTTTTTGCAGGAACAAGTTGCAATAGGTTTAGAAGATCTTGATGAGATGGCTCAAGATTTGGAGCAAGATAAAATTGCTGCAAATGAGCTTATACCGACTCTTGTTCCTTTGGCTAGCCTTGTTGGATCTATGGCTGTCCTAGATGAAAATGCAGAAGTTCTTGAGTCTTTCTTAAAACTTAAGGTTTTTAGAAACCCAGTTTACCGTGATAAATTTGAGCCTCTTATGAGTTTAGCAATAAGAAAAGACTATAAAGGGATGATTTCTGTTCTTAACAAATATCATGTGCCACCAACTAGAGAACTTTTACTAGAGTCGATTGCCCGCGGTGATGCAAAACAAGTTTCGGCGCTTTTGAACTATGGGGCTTCCAAGAATATTTACTTCATGCTTGATTCTGAGGATGATTTAGAATCTAAGCCGGGTCTTCAGCGTATCAACTCAATATTGGCTGAGTTCGATGAATTATGTGGTGATTTCGGTAGCCCAATGGATGTTTTGCTGCAGGAAAACCCTGTAATCAGCGATTTCTTGTATGAAGATGGCATAAGGTCACTGCATCGACCGTGGTCTCCTATTTTTGTAGCAGCAATTGCTAAGGATACAGAAACTTTGGAAGTTCTGGTTGATAATGGTTTTAAACCATTCAAACAAGAACTATATCTTATTGGTAAAATGGCAAACCAGATGCTTAAAATTACGGATTATCGTAGTTCGCGAAAATTTAGCTATTGGTGGAACCTTCCCCTTCAGCTTGCTGGTCTATCTGCAGCTATTGGTGGAACATTTATTGTCCCGAAAAAGTATCGTATTTCAATCACGACAGCAATTGTAGTTCATATAGGCGTTAGTCTTGTTGGTTCCTTAGGGACATTTTTTGCGGAGCAGTTTTGGGCAAGTCGGAGTACTTTAAAAAAGCGAAACCATCTTGGAGAGGAAGAACGTAATCTATATGATCAGTTAGTTAATCTTGATCGTGATGTTCGTATGTCAGTTCAAACTGTGCTCAATTAGTGAAAAAATAATTTTTTTGACATATTTGCCATTGGAAAAACCTATGAAAAAACAATTATTATTAATTGTTGTAGCGATACTTTTCGCAGCAACTAAAATTAATGCGAAAGATTCGAAACAAAAGACAAATCTAGCTAACGAGGAGCTTGTCGAGGAACTCGAAGACTTGAGCAGTGCCTTGGCTAAAATACCCGCTTTAAACGCACGGATAAAGCCAATTGGTTGTAAGATTGATGTTAATTGGAAGCCGAATCAATATTTGCAGGAGTGTGTGCATCCGGAAGCGAATGGACGAACGGTGAGCTTTCTTAAATTTAGGCTTCCTCAAGATCGTGATATTTTGCTAAGTGAAAAAGTTATGAGCTCACTTGGCTATTTAGCAAGAAATGCAGCCATGCGTCAGGCAAGCAAAGTTCAACAGTTAGAAGGTAAGTCTACTAAGATTAAGGTCAAGAATGTCCAACTCTACGAAAAATATCTTCTTGCTACGAACTATATGGAGCTTCGTTTTACCTGGGATGAACCAGCAGAAGGCTATCTTGTGCTTGAGTCAAACGAGAATCATAGCA
The DNA here is from genome assembly GCA_045105515.1 of Oligoflexales bacterium. Classification (GTDB taxonomy): domain Bacteria; phylum Bdellovibrionota_B; class Oligoflexia; order Oligoflexales; family Bog-1112; genus JABSRF01. Next base: position 7,195 of record JBGCDR010000017.1, on the reverse strand, counting down.
CTCTTACTGGATTAATATTGGCAACTCCTTTTGCGACCTGGGAACCAGCATTCGATTTTAATAGCAAGTCTAGTAAAGTATCTTCAGAACTTATGGAACTTATCAATAGTGAGGATCCTGTTCACATAGCAGATCCTGAAACAGAAACATTTGATCATAAAATCTATCCTCATATCTGTGAGCTTTCTCTGCTTATTGGCTATGGCAATGGTAAAGATCTTATGCATCGTTTGGTGCTTGATTTGAAAAACAGTGATGATTATAAAGTTCTTATGACCAATGCTTTACCAACAGCAATCCCTTTTTATGAAAAAGTTTTGCGAATGAGTTTTGTTCCGGTGCACCGTTGGGATATAAAGGCTTACCCTGAAACCAGGCGAATCTCAATTTTCAAGCGCCCTTATTATCATTATCTCTATCCGGGTCAGACACTGTCAGAAGAGGATGGCGTGCACATGTATGCAAGCCCCATTGATGAAATTGATATGAATATTTTCGTCAACTCCGGACGCAAGAGAAAGCATCGTGAAATGGGTATAGAGTCATTTAATCCTTTTGGTGCTAAGAGAGTGTTTCGTGTAAAAACCGCCAAACAAAAAGACTTATTCGATTTAGAAGCAAAATTTAAGTCTCTACACAAATTTTCAGAAATTTAGTAAAATTTTAGCCTTTTAGTTGAATTTAACTAATACGGGCTAATTGTCTATGAATCAAATTCTCCCCATTGACTCTTATATATCCGCAATAAAAGCAGCTCTTGAGGATAATCAGGTGCTTTTAGTTCAAGCCGAACCAGGGGCTGGAAAAACAACTAGACTTCCCGCAAGCTTGTTGGAAGATTTTTCTAAAGGGATTTTAGTGCTGGAGCCCCGCAGGTTAGCTGCGAAACTTTCGGCTGAGCGAGTTGCCAAGGAATTAGGAGAGGTTTGTGGTGACTCAGTAGGTTATCAGGTGAGGTTTGAACGTAAACTTTCATCTGGTACGCGTTTAAGGTACGTAACCGAAGGAATATTCCTCCGTTATCTGGAACATGACCCCACTCTTAGCAAGTTTGGACTGATAATTCTCGATGAATTTCATGAACGCAATATATATTCAGATTTAGCTCTTATGCTTATAAGGCAGCTACAAAAAAGCACCAGACCTGATTTGCGGCTTATTGTTGCCTCTGCAACCCTAGCAACAGAAAGCTTAATTAAATATACCAATAGCAAAGCTGTATTTAAAATTTCTGGGAGGAATTTTCCTTTAACAGTCAGTTATAAGAATTTAGATCTAAAGTGCATTGATGAAGAAGCGATTGTTCAAGCTTGTGAAGACATGCTTGAGCTTCCAGAATGCCCAGGAAATATATTGGTTTTTTTGGTAGGAATAGCGCAAATATTAGCTATTGCAAGTAAACTAGGGAAACAAGTCAAAGGCCGTTGTACGGTCGTTCCACTAAGCGCCGAATTGCCGCGCAAAGAGCAGGAGAAAGCTTTTGATCAAAAACTAGGCAAGAAAATTATATTGGCAACCAATGTTGCTGAAACTTCTCTGACTATTCCGGATGTCACAGGGGTGATTGACCCTGGTTTTGCAAAAATTGCTGCTTATGCTTCTTGGAGTGGTATGCCTACTTTGGAGGTTCAAGGAATTTGTCGCGACTCTGCTGTGCAAAGAGCTGGAAGAGCAGGGAGGACTCGAGCTGGTAAGGTAATTCGCCTCTATAGTGAATCAGAGTTTCTTCGCCGTCCATTACAGACACTGCCAGATATTCAGCGGCTAGATTTTGCACCTTATTTGCTTGATCTGCTTGCGCTGGACCAAACTTCAGTTTTTCAGGGTGAAGATATCGCCAAACTGCCTTGGTTTGAAGCACCCAACACTAAGGTTCTCGCTGCTGCCTTTGCTACCTTAAAGCGTCTTCGTGCCGTGGGTGAAGATGAAAAAATCACTGAATTTGGTCTAAAAGTTGCTGAAATTCCTCTTCATCCGCGCTTAGCCGCTATTTGTGTTGCTGGGCTCGAGAGATCACAGGGGCAAGATGCCTTACTCGCAGCATGCCTTATTTCCGAGGGGGGTGTCATTATTCGGGGTCAAAGACGAGGAAGAGGCAACTGTGATGTGAGCATCCAATTGGATCTAATTAAAGCCATAAAGTTTAAAACTAGCTTTGAAACGGAACTGGATCTAGATGACTATACCATCGACCACAGCCGAGTAAATCGAATTTTACAGCTCTATAAGAATTTAGCCAAACCTTTAGCGCTAGAAACTACTCCATCATCTACTCCTACCGACTCGAAAGGCTTGGCTTACTGCCTCCTTGCGGGATATCCTGACCGAGTTGCTAAAAGGCGAATTATTAAAAGAAAACAAGGTAAGAATAAAAAGACACGCGATGATCTTTATCACTTCTGCTTGGGAAGGGGAGGATATATTGCAGATCAAAGCTTCCTCGGATTACCTGATTACGTTATTGCAATTGAGGCAAGGGAACACCTACAAAGGCGAGCGTCCCAGGGAACTTTGATTCATATTGGAGCAACAGTGCATGTGGAGCAACTTAAACAAGATCCGGGCAAGATGATCACTCAAACGACCGAGGAATCAAATGATCTTAAACAAGCTGTAAAAGAAAGCAATCTTCAGACTTACTACGGAGACTTTCTCATCGAAAGCTTAAGGATTGGCAGCACAACTTCACTACAGGGCGATGAACTTAGTGAATGGATTCAGCAAAACTGGCCCAAACCCTTTCAAGATACCAGCTTTTTTGAGGAGTATATGGAGCGAGTCCGAACTATCAAACATTATGGTTTGGGAATGAGTTTAAGTCTGTTTGAGGGAGATTTGTTTGCGCTACTCTGGGACTCTATCTGCTCAATATATGATAGCTTAGAAGCGATTTTAGCAGTAAGCCTGGAAGAGCATATTATTAGCCAGCTAGGAGTCGAAGAGTCCTACCTTCTTGAAAGTCTTGCTCCAAGGCATATGCAATTGCCAAACGGCAAATCGATCAGCATTAGATACGAACAAAACAAAGCTTGCGTCCAGGCTTATATCCAAGACTTTTATGGAGTCAAAGAACTTCCTCATCTGGTAGAAGGACGATGCCCCATTAAGATTGAGTTTATTGCACCTAACAAGCGACCTTGTCAGATTACTGAGGACCTAGCAGGATTTTGGCAGGGCTCTTATCCGTCTTTAGTGAAGGAACTTTCTCGAAGGTACCCCAAGCACCATTGGCCCTTGGAACCTCTATCTGCAAAGCCAGTTTTATTGAAGCGTTTTGCCGGGAATAGCTAGATTAGTCATATTCAAGCCAATCATCGAGCAAGCTAACTCCCATTAGCCGCAAAACCGAAATTTTACCTTTTCCGTAAAACCTTTCGCAGAAAGGCTTGGTAGGGGATCTTCTGCAAGTAAATGGGCGACATGTGGGAGATGTCCGTACGTCCCTTTTGGGACTGGGCATGAGTCTTAAAATTTCGATTTGTTGTGTTCAGATCGTAATTTTTTTGCTGCAGAAACCATATGGGTAAGAGATGGTATGACTTCATCCCAGCTACGGGTTTTCAATCCACAGTCTGGGTTTACCCATAGGTTACAAGATGGTAATACAGCCTGTGCCTTACCCATGAGGTTCTCCATTTCCTGTAATGGAGGAACCCTAGGTGAATGAATATCATACACTCCTGGACCTATTTCATTAGGGTATTTGAATTCGACGAATGCATCTAAAAGTTCCATATTTGATCGGCTAGTCTCAATAGTAATGACATCAGCATCCAATGCTGCTATAGACTTGATGATGTCATTAAACTCTGAGTAGCACATATGAGTGTGTATCTGAGTATCATCCTTCACTCCGCAAGAGCTCAATCGAAATGCCTTAACAGCCCAATCCAAGTAGTTTTGCCATTCACTATGCCGAAGAGGCAAACCTTCTCTAAAAGCTGGCTCATCGATTTGTATAGCTGCAATGCTTGCATTCTCAAGGTCAACCACTTCATCGCGTATGGATAAAGCAATTTGCAAGGCCGTGTCAGAAAGAAGCTGATCATCACGTACGAAACTCCACTGCAATATCGTCACTGGCCCTGTAAGCATACCCTTCATCGGGCGCTCAGTCAGAGATTGGGCATACTTAGTCCAATATACAGTCATTGGTTTGGGTCGACTAACATCACCAAAAATAATCGGAGGTTTAACATAGCGTGATCCATAACTTTGCACCCATCCATGGTTAGTGAAGACAAATCCCTCAAGGCATTCACCAAAGTACTCGACCATGTCGTTGCGTTCAAACTCACCATGAACCAGCATGTCGATTTCAGCCTCATTTTGGAAAGAAACACACTTTTTAGTTTCTTCCTTCAAGAAGCTATCGTAGTCGGAGTCACTCAATTGTCCTTTTTTCCAATGTGATCTTGCTTGACGGACCTCCTTAGTTTGTGGAAATGAGCCAATGGTCGTTGTTGGAAATTCAGGGAGCCCTAGCTTTTCTCGCTGCTTAACTTGACGATCACCAAATTCAGATTTGCGCTTGAAATCTTTCTGGCTTACCTTTGCAAGTCGAGTTTTCACTGAAGCGTTGTGAATTCGTTTACTAGATTTTCTCGATGCAATTGCAGCTCGATTTTCTTCCAAATACCCATGATCGCAGGTATTATTCAACAACCCACTCAAACTTACCAGTTCTGTGAGCTTCTCATCTGAGAATGCAAACCATCTTTTTAATTCTTCATCGAGTTTTTCCTCGTTTTTAAGTGTGACCGGGCTATGCATGAGAGAACAACTCGGAGCAACCCATAAACGTTTTTTGCCTACAGCAACTGCTGCTTTTTGCAAGAGGTCGAGTGAGGCATCGAAATCATTTCTCCAGATATTGCGGCCGTTAATAATTCCAGCTGATAAAATTTTATCTTGTGGGAAATTCTTAAGTACAGCTTCAAAATCTTCCTTTCCGCGCATAAAATCGAAGTGCAAACCATCAACAGGTAGGGCCAAATAAGAGCTGATGTTTTCTCGAACACCACTAAAATATGTGGCAACTAGTAACTTAGATGATCCTTTTACCTTTTCAAGACGATCATAGCTTGTTTTCAGTGCAGCAGATTGCTCTTCGCTCAGATCCATGGAAAATATAGGTTCATCAAGTTGGATCCATTCGGCCCCTGCTTGGCTAAGTTTTCTAATGATCTCCTCATAGGCCCTTAAAAGATCACCTAATAATGTATACCGATCGAAATCTAGATTGTTAGAGTCATGCACTTTACCGAGGGTAAGGTAGGTGATGGGACCTAGTAAAACTGGTTTGCCATTGATGCCGAGATTCTTGGCTTCTGCAAATTCGTCAAATACTTTTGTACTACTCAAGGCGAACTTAGTTTCAGGACCAAATTCAGGGACAATATAATGGTAATTGGTATCAAACCATTTTGTCATCTCACTAGCAAAAGTCGATACTTTCCCTGTCTGACAGTCTTTTTCATCAGCAACCAATGAAACTCCTCCTTGGGTTCCACGAGCGATTGTAAAGACAGTGTTGAGATCGGTGTGTCCTTCTTGCCACCCAAATCGTGTTGGTACATTGCCCAAAAGGCAGCTCATATCGAGAGTCTGGTCATAGAAAGAAAAATCATTGACTGGGATTAGGTCGATGCCGGCTTTTTTCTGTTTGATCCAGTTTTTTTGACGAATTTCTGTACCTACTCTCATCAGTTCTTTTTCAGAAATTTCACCCTTCCAGAAGCTTTCTGTAGCACGCTTAAGCTCACGTTTTTCACCAATTCTAGGGTAACCAAGGTTGTGTGATATTACCATTTAGCATTCTCCTCTTGAAGATATATTAAGTTTTCCTGATACATGATCTTAGCGGTTTCAATGTATGAGTAAAAATGTTAAATTTTCATGATTTAATGAATATTGCTCATGTTTTGTCTAAGGAAGGACATCATGGCGAGAATTGAACGTATGAATTTGGAAATTGTCCGAGCGATCCATACACATGGCTCTGTAACTGCTGCAGCTGAATCTCTTTTTGTGACCCAGTCGGCCCTCAGTCACTCCATACGCAAGCTTGAAGATTCTTTTAACCTTAAGATATGGCATCGTGAAGGTAAGTTGATACGTTTCACTCAAGGGGGTGAATACTTGTTATCTTTCGCAAACCGGGTCTTACCTCAATTAGAAAGGGTCGAAGCCCAGCTGCATCAGTTTGCCCTTGGGGAGCGAGGAACTTTACGAATCGGTATGGAATGTCATCCATGTTATCAATGGTTGTTGAAAATTGCTGGGCCATTTCTCACCTCTTGGCCTAATGTCGACTTAGATGTCAATAAAAAGTTTCAATTTGGTGGGATTGAGGCCCTGTACAATCACGATATCGATGTTCTTGTAACACCTGATCCCTTTGCGAAAAACAAGGGTCTTGTCTTTGAACCCGTGTTTGCCTACGAACAGGTTTTGGTCGTTAATTCTGAGCATCCCTTGCGAAGAGAAAAATTTGTGGTACCTGAGCAATTGGCAAATGAGGTTTTAATCACCTATCCTGTTTCTGTAGAAAGGTTAGATGTGTTCAGTCACTTTCTAACTCCTTCTGGTGTTTTACCTAAGCAACATAAATTGATTGAAGCAACTGAGGTGATGTTGCAGATGGTGGCCTGTGGACGAGGGGTTGGAGCTTTACCTCGTTGGCTTGTGCTTGAACAACAAGCCCAATTTCCCCTTGTGCCCATTAGGCTTGGTAAAGATGGCATAAACAAAAACCTTTATCTTGGTGTGAGGAAGCGAGATATCGGGATCGACTATCTCGGTGCATTTATCGAAATGTCACGCTCGAGTATTTCTTAAAATCTTTTCAATAAATAGGATTTCCCAACTTTCTTCCAGGGAAATCAATGTAGAAAATAATTTGCAGTCTTTAAAAAATCTGCTTCTGATGATGAGCAAGAGCTTTGGGAGCAAAAGAAATTAGGTAATGATCCTAAGTATGCGAAGAGCAGTGATCAATATAAGGCACCCTCTAAGCTTATTTATATTCGTTTACCATGGGAGGTTCTTGAGGGATTAGAGTTGTCTAATTTTTTAACCAGCTAATATTATTATTTTATATGATTATTATGTAAATATTGATAAGCTGATCCCAAACGTAATTCTGGGAGGGCTTGATATGTTTATTTTCATGTTACCGGAAAGACAAGTGAAA
>JBGCDR010000016.1:0-5266 GCA_045105515.1 Oligoflexales bacterium | reverse complement strand
TTTTAATAAAAGTGAGCCATTTTTTTTAAGTTTTTTCTTCCTATATTTTTTTTATCTAGTCACTTTTGGTACTGCGGCTTAGAATTTTTCTGACCTATTTAATGAAAAATTGGAAAAAATCTTATTTGAATCAGCCCTGATACTTTTACTAGGGTAAAAATCTCTAAAAATCTCTTTGACATGATCTTGATAAAATTTGCTTTTATAGCTGATATCGCAAAAATTCTCTAGTGAAAAAATAGTGCTTTCGTTTTCTTGATTCTTGATTTCAGGATGGGATATCCATCGTTCATTGATTTGGTAATCCTTTACGGAAAATCGTCTAAAAAACCTTTCTAAATCAAGACTTTCTCCACGGGAAAACTCTAGGTGTTTATTCTTTGTCCAATCAATACAGTCTTTTTGACTGAGTTTGTGAGGGGGGAACTTTTTTACGAAGCTACCCAAATAAGTATCAATCATTTTCGTACTCCTCATCTGCTTGCATGGGATTACGGTGAGCTTAACTAAACGGTTGGGCAATTTAAAGATCTTCGCAGCTGATTCTCAGAAGCATACTTCGCAAGAACCTTGTTGTCTAGATTGGATTATCGGCAAAAATATTAAAATTGCAGCAGCGATTGGTTCAAAAGGCAAGATTTTGCTTTGATTGTTTTGATTGCTTTATTGTTTACGCCTTCAGAAACGTTCATGGAAATCTCATTTGCGCGAACATGTCTAGTTGAAGTTAACCTAATCTGAAGGCAAGTAGATCCACAAATCGGATTTTCCTAAGTCGCAATGAACGGCACGTGCTACCAATCCGCTTACGATCCATCATAAAAAAAGATAGGTTCTGAGACAATGCCAACAATATTTTTATCATGAAAAACCAATTGTTTCTATATTTCGACTTGCCCTGGATGGGATTGGATGAAATATCCGCTCAAGCCATTTCGAACGTTTAGGTTCATCATCAGATAGTCGTTCAATTTTCTTCAGTGCTGACTCTAAAATTGACGCATTATCTGAATCTTGCGATAAACCCGGGATCAATTCATTTGCCCCTATATTAAGATATTTTTTTCTTCTATTAACGACACTTTGGTCGACGTACAAAGTGCTTCGACGGCTAAGGGTAGGTAGAAGCAATAAGCCAATAAAGCTCCATAGTATATTCCAAAGCATTGTCGTGGCATACCCCGCACTTGTTGTTGGATCTATTCCACTGACCGATTTAGTTAAGAAAAAACTTAACACTATACCACAAGTTAAATAAACCAAAGCAATCATAAGCCCTCCAGTTCGACTTGATGATTGGATTGCAAATTCACGTCAGGCTACCATGAGATCAATTTCATTGGGATTCAAAATTTTTTGCCAGTGGTGAGGTATGACGACTTTAGGATTACAGATCGATCCGGTAATTCCTCCTGTAAAGGTTGAATCTTTCGACTTTGCAAACAGAACGGGGTATTACCAGTTTTCACTGATTTTTTCTGGTTTGAAATGCTTGATACCGCTCACTATGAAGCTGATTGCTGGCTGGAACAATATGAAAAGTGACCCAAGTAGAAATGCGGTCAATGCTAAACCAATGTAACCTAGTATAGAATACATAAATGTAAGTAGCAGCCCAGCAATACAGAAAACAAAAATTTTCGGCAACACACCACGAACGTACTTGAATAGAAACCAACGGATATTTTTTGGTGAATAGCGATGATATTCTTTAGGAAAGGCATATCCACCAGGCAGGTCGAATGGTGCTATTATCAGGAAAAAAAATGATGTAAATGCAAAGAAGTTCGTTAAAAAAGATATTGTATTTGTTTTTTCTGTTTGAAGGGCAACATTGGGTACTTTAAAGATCAATGCAAATATTGCAAGTAGGACCAGTGTCCCAAAACAACTGACTCCTAGCCATAGTCTAGCTCGTGCATAAGTCATAATTTTAACCTTTCAATTCTAAACAAAATCATTGCTAGTTATATCTAAGAGACCCAGCCGATTGGATTTATCCTGCCTATGGTATCCATCGATCTCGCGGTGGCATAAGTAGTTTTTACCATGATAGTATTTGGTTATTTTTAGTTGAGCAGACACAAGAAATCTCCAGACAAAGTGTTTACACATATATAAACACTTTGTATAATAGAAATGTTTTATTTGCAACTAAGAGGTAAATATCTAAGAATTGTGACAATCATGGAAAAGAGTTTGAGCTGCGGAACTTCTCCTCAAAGAATCGTGTTGAAAAAACCTGGGCAAAAACTCCGCGGTGCAGCTGAAACAGTTGGACGATTTATTTAATATTATCAGCAAGAAACCATGTAATTTCTCCCCATGGGGTGTTTAACTGCTGGTATGATTGAAAATATGTGACTTTTTGTGGATTAATGTGCTCCTTAAGAGGATGCCGTGTGTAAAAAAAACGGAGCTAAGTATGAAACCAAAACCCGATAAGCCAACAAAGGAGCAAATCGAAAAGATGGAGGTTTTAGCTGCAAAGAAGCCAGGGTTGATGGAATATGCTCACCATGTAGGCTCCTTCTCTATAGAAAAACTTAATTTAGAAGAAATGAAAAATACTTCTCTACAAGCAATGCATGAGCAAAGCGAGATGCAACTCGATCAGATCTATGAGCAAGTGGAATTACTTGCAAAGCAAGCTAAAAAAATTAAAGATAGATCAGAAATTTCTCGACGAATTTATCAGGCAAAAATAGGCTTCAAACCAGCAATAGGTCACACCTATTACCTTTATGAGCGCGAGAGTGGTGAGGAAATGTTATCCATTATAGCTCCTAATGAATGGGGTAAGGAGCATTCTTATGAATTTGTTGCTCAGGTGAGATTACTAGCAGATTATACATGGAAAGTTGAAAACATAAACAGTAGCAAAAAAAATGATAATAATTGATTAACAAATACCTGTGTCATTTCTCAAATTGTCGGTTTTTATTATAACCAATTGCCCTTTTCAGGGATAAGAGAGACCCTAAGTTTGGAACCAATATACTACAAGATTCAACTTGCTACTTGTCTGCTTATGACAGGTTTAATCTGGTTAATTCAATTGGTGTACTACCCGAGTTTTTATTTCGTTGATCGTGGTATGTTCCAGCGTTTTTGCACCTTTCATCAAAAGCGTATCACTCTTATTGTTGCACTTGTGATGACTTTTGAGCTTACTACCTCAGCTATTCTGTTCTGGTGTGCAAAAAATGAACTATTCCATTGGTTTAATTTCACAGGTTTGCTTGCTATCTGGCTCGTAACTTTGTTTTTAAGCATGCCCCAGCATCGGATTCTTTCAAATGGATTTGAAGCTACTTCTATTAAAAAGCTAGTAGCAACGAATTGGTTGAGGACTGCTTTGTGGTCGATGCGCAGCATAGCTTTGCTAGCATATTTATGATCATGTAGGTCGTAATATCATCAATAATATTGCGCTAATAATTTTAAGTCTAAACAAAGATATTATTTTAACTAAGGTAAGGTCAATGTGAGTAATGAAATTTTGAGCAAGGATGTTGGAAAGGTTTTTCACCCTAAAAGCAAACGACTTGAGCAACTAGCTAAAATGTGGGCTAGGTATGGAAATCAGCCCAAAGATCTTGATCCAATGGGCGCAGGAGAAGAATCTGTTTGGTCTTATCCCAGACCTCCAGCGTTGGTCGTTGTCCATAAAAATTTTGTTGTTTCACTTCATGGAGTGCATCTTTTGACAGCTAAAAGCGCTGTGAAGGTTATGGAAACAGCAAGTCCACCCACATATTATTTCGATCTTGATGCACTCCTATGTGACTATGAAATTTCGAGCAAAAGCAGTCATTGCGAATGGAAGGGGAATGCAAAATATATGAGCTTCATTTTACCTAGAGAGACTCTTCATGATGTTGGTTGGTATTATGAAAATCCTTATGAGGAATATCAAAAAATTAAAGGGTTGGTCTCACTCTACCCTTCAAAATTTGATATTTCCATAAATGATGAAAAAGTGAAAGCTCAGGCTGGAGATTTTTATGGAGGTTGGGTTACCTCTGAAATTAAAGGTCCCTTTAAAGGAAATTCTGGGACAGGAGCTTGGTGATGCCAGAAATTACAATAGAGACTCAATCTTTTCCCAACAATTAAATGCATTTTTAGGGCAGTGAAATCTATTTTGGTACTTGGTACACATGCGATGCTAGTGCTGCAGCACTTTCCATAGCGCCTTCTACACGACCTCCTACTAACCAGTCACTAATATATCCTAGCCTGTAATGGGAATCCCATAAAAATTCGAACTCCGCAGAACTTTCGCTGCTAGCGTACTTCCATCGATGGATATCCGTAAAATGAACCTTAGGCCTGATTTCTAACAATGAATAGAGGCGTTGAATCATCTGCTCTTGAACCCAATTCGGGTCAGCTTCTAAATGTTTGAGAGACCACTTGGCATCAGCATGGACTACCCACTTAATACGCTGATTCTGACTGTGCTCAGTTGCAAACCAAGCGATCATTGGGTCTTTTACAAATGAATGATGCCATTTAAGTGGGCAGGTGTCCGTGGCGAGTACGAGGGCAAAGCATGGGTACATATGAGTTTCAGGAATCGAGAGTTGCGAGTTTTGTTGCCATAATTGCAGTCCCTGTGGATAAGGCAGAGTTAGAATACAAGTATCAAAATCATCAAAAGTGTGTCCTTCGGCTGTTACAAGTTGCCATTTTTCACCTAATCGGGAAATGCTTTCAATTCGTGATTGAAAATTAATATCGACGCCATGAACCCAGTGCTTTAAAAACGAGTTCATGCTAGGAGTCCCAATGTAACGAATCTGAGGAGTTGCTTGTTGGGATCTTCCATTTTCGTGGAGGTAGCCTAAGGGACCCGTAAGTTTTTTGATAAGCCTAGATTCCAATAAACCCAAGAAATACTTGCTCAATTGGGGGTTCTTGTTGGTGAAAAATTGTGCTCCAAGACTAAACTCTCCGTGAACGGTATCTCTTCGTACTGCGCAGCGTCCTCCTATTCCGCGACTTTTTTCAAATATCTTTATGTCATAATTTGATTTGCTAAGCAGATGGCTCAAGAAACAGGAACTGACTCCTGCTCCAATGATTGCTATTTTTTCGCTCACTCTGCCCCCTCCTCAGTGTTTTTTAAACGTGATTTCGTAGGCTCAAATCGAAAGGGTGCGGATTAAGATAGAATTGATCGCGGATATATGGAACATCATGAATCTTGATATAATGATTGAGTAAGGTGATGGGAACAATAAGAGGAAGGATTCCCTTT
>JBGCDR010000015.1:0-3455 GCA_045105515.1 Oligoflexales bacterium | reverse complement strand
GCTCCTATGTTAGGCAGCAGTACATTACTGGGATGACAGGGTGGGTCAATTAAGTCATGACTCCCTGGGTCAGGTCATACGCGACTGGGTGGGTCAATTTTGTGCGACTGAGTGGGTCAGTTTAAAGGTGATCGAGCACTGGTTTAAATTAATATGTTTAAAAAACAAACTCTATACAAAATTTAAATCCATGACAATATGGCTCGATGTGAACCAACTGGAAGATCCAGATAATTTTTTTTGAGGAGGGGAGGGAATCTCAATTCTAGCTACCGTAGGAGTCGAGTACAAGCAAAAGATTATTCATTTCGAGGGGTATAACCCCAATTTTCCTTTAATTCATTATGAAAAGCATTAGCTTTTGCTGACTCCACAAGATAAAAGGGAACACCAGCCAGACCTAAACCTTTACGACAATATTCAAATTCTTATATTGGCTATCTTGCAAAGGCCCTACGAATTCCTCTTACTGCATTCCGAATTTATTTCACTTCAATCAATCAAGGTAAATTGTTTTTTAAGGAACTCAACAAAGGCTCTAACTTTGGGTGTTAAGGCAGACTTTTGTGGGTATATTGCGTAGAATACACCTTTACCCGCAATCCACTCCGGAAATAAGTTAACAAGCATTTTTTTTGAATATTCATCAGAGCAAATATATTCCGGGATTACTCCAACACCTACCTTTCCTAGTATTGCGTGCTTTATTCCAGTCATGTCTTTTACTATAATGCGCGATTTTGGGCGAAGAATCCGGGAAGTGCCTTCCCTAGTTATTTTGACCTCTGAATACTGAGCAAGGGCACTCTGTCGAGCTCAGCAAAACTATTGATCTTTGCAAAAGAAGATTCCTTGTGAGTATAAAGCCGAAACGAATTGGAGCGTAGTCTAATTGCAATAGCTGAAGAATCTGCCAGACGAGCAGATGAGGCCCTAATTGCAAGATCATAGCCCTCAGTGAGGAGGTCCACCCGTGCATTACTAAGGTCGATCTCCACCTGAATTTTCTTATATTGCTCACTGAAACGGGGGATTATCGAGCGCAACAGGTATAGCCCAACATCATAGGATGCGGTTATTCGCATAGCACCACTAGGCTCTCTAATTGCCTCTTCAGCTAGAGTTTCAATCCGACTTTTTACTTCCAAGATTTGATTGGCTTCACCCAATATCATGCGTCCGAATTCGGTGATGACTACTTGGCGAGTAGATCTTGAAAACAAAGGCTGTCCGAGATCCCCTTCTAGCTGCTTAACCTTGAGGCTAAGATTGCTTTTGGGCATCTTTAAAGCTTTAGCAGCAGCAGAAAAGGTTCCAAGCTTATTTATTTTCTCTATTATTATCAAGCTATTAAGGTCCATGCGTTTATTATACAATATATTGCATAATCTTTTCAAATATTCGATATTATGCAAAATAAAATTTTCACCGATGATTAGTTTGTAGGTGGCAGAAGTGCTACTAGCCAAATTTACTAAGGAGGAAAAAAATGAGAGTTTTTGTTTTCGCTGCAACGTTCATGCTCGGTTCTCTTGCATACGGTCAACAACATTCAATTTCACCAGCTTCAAGTAAATTAACTTGGGAAGGAAGTAAAGTGGTTGGTGGTGGCCACCAAGGTAGTTTGAAAATCAAAGAAGGTTTTATCAAGTTTAAAGAAAAACAACCGTTAGAGGCCCAAGTGCTTGTTGACATGACCTCAATTACTAACTCAGATTTAAAAGATCCAAAATGGAATCAAAAGTTAGTAGGGCATCTTCATTCTGATGACTTCTTCTCAACAGCAAAATATCCCGAGTCAAAAATTGTTTTAACAGATTTCTCAAAACAAAAAAATGGCCAGTATAAAGTAAAGGGAAAGCTAACCATTAAAGGAATTACTAAACCCGTGGAGCTACAAGGAAAAATGATCGAAAAGGCTGGATCAGTTTCTGCTTTAACTGCATCCCTTGAATTTGATCGAACTGAATTTAATGTGCGCTATGGTTCTGGAAAGTTTTTTGAAAACTTAGGAGATAAAATGATCGCCGACGTGGTTAAAGTTCAGGTAGAACTGAAGCTTGAAAAACCGATTAAGACTGCTAGCAACTAAGTTATATAACAACGATTCAAGTGTGGACAGATCTACCTATATTTACGCGCACATCTGTCTTGCAGTTGAATCACTTGATTGAATGAAAAGAATCTCCGCAAACTGATCCCGCATCTATCCCAGGTACCATAAAATTCTCTTTTAAATACTGCAATCTAATTACAGGAGGTTTATGAACTTGGCTATATTTTCTGGATATTTGCTCTTCAATAGCACCGTGTAGGTTTTCCATACCTGAAACTTTGAAACGGATATTCTCGCCTTTTGCTACAACATAATATTCATTATTTCCTCGATCTTTTATAAGGAAAGTCAATTTTTTGCGAATACTGATATCGCTAATGAGGTAAATAAACTTTCCATGAAAAAAAGCTCCCAAAATAACAAAAAAGTGAAAAATTTCATGAGGCCCAATTATTCCAGGGACTATTGTTGGCCATCTCAAAAATTCAAAGACCCCACCTAAAGAGTAGGCAATACCACCAAAAACAAGATTTCGGATTATTGCTTCGTTGTGAGTCTTTATATAGAGAATGTAAGTTAGCAAGCCAAGCCAGCCAAGGGACAGATAAAGTAGTAGGCTTAGCCATTCCGGGAATTTAGTAAAATATATAACCTCAAGTGTGAGGCCAGTGATTGCAATACTCCAGACTAGGACTAAAACCCCCCATCTCCAAACCCCTCTAAACAAGATCATATGGATCGGAGTGAAAGTGCCTGCGATCATTGCCCAGATTCCAGAATGGTCAAGCCTTTGGAAAACTTCCCTTGCCATGCCACCCGGTTCCAGGAGGTGATAGACTCCACTCATAGAAAAAAGATATAAAGCGCAGACTCCATAAAGAAATAGAGAAGTCACACGCAGGCCATTTCCACGCCCTCTGTAGATCAATAAAATAGTGAAACATAGAAAGCAGAAACTAGCTAATAAATGGGAGAAGCATGAGACAGGTTCACTAAAACCAGGAATTGGAATGATGTGTGTTTGATTCATAATTTCTATACTACCTACCAAGTCAGTTCAAATGAGAGACATCCAATTATGAATTGCATCGTAAGAAAGGCAAACCTTGAATATCTACGAAAAAATTTTAACGCCTGTTTGCCAAAAAACAGGACGTTAGGGATAACGAGAACAACTCAAACTCACTATATATGATATGATTGAGTTTGGACTCACTTTATTCCAGGAGGGTAATTCAGGTGATTGGATATGTCACTGTTGCAGGGTTGATTCAAGTAAGCTTTTAACCAAATTTTGAAGTACGTTAAAATGGGTTCAGCATATTTTTTTAACAAAATTTTTGTTGTCAAAAATATTTGAGATGTATTTTTTTGACTATTCAAGCATAATCTAACAATG
>JBGCDR010000014.1:0-10029 GCA_045105515.1 Oligoflexales bacterium | reverse complement strand
ACGCAGCTTCTTCAAAGTTAAGAGTCAGAATTGATAAGCTTCGTGATGAAATAGGTTACGCAGCAGCAGGTCTTTGGAACTATAAAATAACATAAATTAAGCTACCAAAGGGTTTTATCAATTGTTAGACAACTCTAATGTGTCTTTGTCCTGCTTGTTAAAATGAAATATGGTGTAGAATAAGTTGATTTGTTCAAGCCGGTGGTCTTCATCTTCTTTGAGGTAATAGTGAATATTATTTTTATCTAACTTTTTTAATATTCTGCTCTTATATTTTCGGAATCTCCTGTGTTTGAATATAGGAAACAAATACACATAATCTCCATAATATCTTCCTCGTTTAAGACCACATTTAATTTTTTTAACGGAATAATCAATTGCCTCCCATCCTAGAGATTTTACTAGCTTCGGTTTCTTCCCTTTTTTCTTACTGGAATTAGCTTTTATTTTTTTATGCTCTATAGACTTACAGTGCTTAGATATTGAGTTAGCCAAATTAGCAAGGCGTTTCGTTAAACGGAATGATGTAGGAAGGTAATGAGACTTAAAGG
The DNA here is from genome assembly GCA_045105515.1 of Oligoflexales bacterium. Classification (GTDB taxonomy): domain Bacteria; phylum Bdellovibrionota_B; class Oligoflexia; order Oligoflexales; family Bog-1112; genus JABSRF01. The sequence goes on along the minus strand of JBGCDR010000014.1, from coordinate 9,478 downwards.
TTTTCAGTTTTGCAGCAACTACTTTAGATATAGATTTTGGTGTGCCGATAAACTCATAAATATTCTGGTATTCATCACCTGCTAAAATTAATTTGGTGTCTTGGTCAATAAGGAGCCGAAGAGTTTGGATGTTGATGCTTTTTGAGTCCTGAGCTTCATCCACAATGATGTAGTCATAAGAATGTACTAGATGAGGGTATTTTCTGAGAAGACTGTAACCTATAACTTCAATCTCATAAAGATCAATCTTGTTGTCTTGCTTCTTACGTTTAGCATACTTTTTTAGTAGATCTCTAAAGTCCGTGTTCGTAATTCTGCGCCAGGATATTCTCTTATACTGTTCTAAAAATATCTTTATAGTTTTGTTACAGGAGATTATTTTGTTGTCCTTTAGGTATTTTATAATTTCTGAGTCATCTACAATCAGTTTAATTCCTTCAGATATTTTTAGAGATGAATAACCTACTTTATTAGCGGACTTTCGCGGAACTTTGTTGCCGATATTCTTCTGGATTATGCTAAGGTAGAAGGAGTGGAAAGTTCTAATTTTTATATTGGATGATTCACAAACTCTCTTTTCTAGCTCGAAGCGAGCATTCCTAGAGAAACTTAAGACTAGAATTTCGGAGTTAGAGGAACGTTCAAAGATTTTCGTGATTAAGTATACTACGAAGGTCGTTTTTCCTACACCAGCCCCACTGTTGATAAGGTGAATGGAGTCTAGCGACTTTAATATTTTAATAGCTACATTTTTCTTCTCATTGTTCACTTTCATAATTATATCCTATATAACCCAGAGGGAAATAAAGCTTCTATATTAAGTTAGCAACGTGGGAATTATCGTGTAAGCCCCTTTGCGGTATTTGCCTAAAGGTTGAAAAACCTTCTTCATTTTAGCAAGCTTCCTAACTATATCTTTGATAGGTCTGCTGGGTCCGTTTTCTAAAGAGAGATGAATTATAAAGTCATTATTCAGAAGGTGATTAACTAAGTAGGTGACATGGTCTTCATCAAAAATAGGAAAATCATCTTCATCAGTGGCATCAGTAAGAATATTAATCAGTCTCCGTTTTGTTAGCTTAAGGGAAGGGTTACCATGTTTCTTGGCTATCTTCTCTAGGGTAGGTAACGCATAGGACCAGAGCCTTGTAAAAATATGTTTAATATCATGTTCATCATTAAACGCTTTGCTACCACCCTCGTTGTATTCTGCTGAACCTTTCTTGATAAGTTCAAAGTTGTCAGGACCTTTCCTTTGTTTTTTTTCATTATTAATCTTCGATTTATCCTTGATGATAGCTTCTACTCTTAGGATATCCTTGTCTTTGTGGTAGCAGACTAAATCTACTTGATGTTGATCTAGGGTAGCTTCAAGAGAGTAATTAAACTTGCGGTAGCAGTGAGGAGCAGTCCTAACCTTTTTAAGTCTTCCCTTAGAGGTATTAACATACTTAATTGACCTAATGTCGGAAGCATAAAGAGAAATATTCCTGATAAATTGGGGATCTATCAAGGGGTCAGAGTCCTCATTGATAGGTAGATCACAATTAATCTCTACCCACTGAAAACTAAATGATTGGTGGTCTTGATTAGATGTCTGGAAACGATCTGGGGAATCTGTGTGGTTCTTGATCCAATAATTAAGTTTCGATAAAGCTTCATTATAGTATATGCAGAGTGAGTGCCAAACCTTCCTAGGAAGATGATCTAAGTAGAAATCAATAGGAGTACAACCTTCATAAGAATTGGCTAGATTTCGTTCTTCATTGGTGAGATAGTTTGATTTTTCATTGCTTGGAGATCTTTTGTTTAAGTCTACAGTTAAGCCTCTTTCATGTAGAAATTTTTGGTATTCTTGCACCCCATTGAAAGAAATTAAAACCCCTACAACTAAGAGCGGATTCTCCGAAGTTCTATCTTTGGTGTAATGGAAGGTAAAAGTAGCAGTTTTATTATGCAGATTTACTATTTTGTCAAATGAATGAAGACACTGATTTCTACCGTTTAGTTCTTTTCTAAGGGAATGCCATGAAGATACCGGTAGGTTAAATAGTCTGTAAGACATACGAACCAAAATGGTATCAAAATTGGCAAGTGGATTTAGTCTATATTCCTCAATATCACTCATTTTAAATACTCCATACAGTAAAAACATGCTCTAGCGAGCTAATTTTTAGATTGGAAGTTGGAAAACATGTGTTAGAGCTATTTTCATTGGTTAGAAGTAGAAAATAGTGGGAAGTTTCCTTTGACGTAAGGTAAGTATTGCATAATATAAAGCTATTCCCCACTATTCTCATCTCCGATTCACCTATTATCTTTCAGAATTTTTTTAATAGATTTTAGCTCTTTATCACTTAAATTAGAGGCCCCGTTAATGTACCTGCTTAGCTTGAAATAGCTGATGTTTAGCTCTAAGGCCGCATCTTGCAGTGTCCTAAAACGCTTTTGAATCCTGTATTTTAGGTGTAACTTAACAATTCTAGGCATAGCACCCTCCAAAATATTAATTGTTGCAATCATTTTACAGATTCCATTTTCATAAAAATGAGCATTTTCGTTCTAGATTGAATTTTCAGGGGCTTCGGATTAACATGCCGGTATCATTAAGGGAACTGTGGTCGCCAAGCAAGTGACCTCAATGGGGCCACAATAGAATTATTTGGTTAAAGCTTGTTTTAATTCATCAGGCGTTACCAAGAAGTTGCATCGTTTTGGTTCCACTTTTGATAGTTTATATAGAGCAAATTGGTTTCCTCGGGCTATAGATTCTTGAGTTATAAACCCTTCTTCAACCATTTTTTTTAGCACAATTTTAGTGCGGGTGGATTTAAGCCCTGTGTGATTTTCGAAGTCTCTAGCATTGAAAATCTCCTTTTTCTTTAATCCTTTCTTAAGAGCAGAGAAGTGATACTTTAGGGTATCTGAAGTGTGGACCGTAGCCTGAAACATATAGTTGAGAATGGAATAGGCTGATTCATAGTCTTGAAAGTCTGCTTCCAAGTATGCTTCGCCCAAGTCTGACTTTCTTGTTGGTTTATCAAACTGCCTCATAAGTGCTATTGTTCTGATCACTCTATTAATCTTCGGGAAATCCCTTCTCTCCTGTAATCGCCGTGTTTTTGGTATTATATTTTCTGCATACGGAACATACACAGCAATCTTCTTTAATTTGCTAAGGTGTTGTCGATATGGTTTGAAAAAATCAGTATTAATTTTCTTAGGAGCAGCTATAGCCTTCGCCTGGCTAATGAGAATATTTTCGGTTTGCGTTTGCGACTCATCTGTTTGTACAATGATTGCTCTGTTAAGATTATCCTCTTTGTGCGAATTAAAGTCATCAGACGTAGTGTCAATGATTGTTACAGGGCCATTGATGGTTTCTTTTGTTGATTCGCCACCTTTACCAGTTACCCATCGCTGAAACTTTCCTTCCGATTGTACAATCCTCAATTGATAGTCAACATCATCGGACCTACCATGAGTCTCATCAATAAAAATTATTTTATGTTTAAAAAAGTCTGGTTCAAATTTTGAAAGAACTTTTGGTGAAATTTCAGATATCACCGTGTTTTCCCACCATGACCGAGGTGTTAAATTTTCCAAAACTGCCTTTACTAAGGTGGACTTCCCTGATGAAGAACTTCCGCCAATAAAAATCGATAGTGGATCGGGTAGCTGGCTTGAAACACATGCGACTAAAATACTCTTCAGTAGTTGTGGTTCCCCGGCTATGTCCATTTGAGAAAGCCAGTCTAAATTTTCTGTTGGATTTAAAGTTTCCATTTTAGTTATACTCCTTAAAATACGAGGGATTTTAATGTAAGTTCCTACTGCTGTCACATATTGCATTAGGTTAACTGAATAAATTGCAAACTTTTTTCATAATTTTCTGGTCCTTTATCAACCACCTTATCGACTAAACGAATGGCCTTGATAGTTTCGTTGAATTCCCTTTATGCAAGTATTTCATGAAAATATTTCTGCTTTGGTAAAGGAAAGATTTTAGTTTGTTCTGGTACTGCTGGAGGATGACAATGTTATGACAAACCATCCAGGTATGAAGCAATCGACTTCCATCGAGGCTTCGATCATGAAAATTTTCTTCAGCAAGTGAATATATGCTGATTCTAAATTGATCTTGAAAATGAAGGCAAACAGGGCAAGGGCATTCTAGCTTTTTTGCTTCAAGCTTATGAAACTTTTTTCTGCCGATATTGATGCCAATAGGAACCCCATTTTCATCGGGAATCATGAACCTTAAAAATTTTATCGCATCGATCGTATACGTTTTGGCGTCAATTGTTACATTTAGTCCCGCTTTTTTTGCTAAATACATGTAAAGAGGTATTCCCTGAATGTCGCCTTTGCCCAATAAATGCAACTTTTTAGCGCCTATAGACCAAGGTTGCAAATAAAAGAAGACTGCGTCAGGCAAATCTAAGGAAGGTGAGACTGCATATCCTTCGCTATATTTCCCCCTTAAAGTTTTGAGCATGTTGACCCACTCCCAACGAAAATCTAATGTATATGAACTATTGTCATTTTCGATAGGACCATGAATACAATCAAAAATGGGAATATTATGGTTATTTTCTAGAGAGTAAAATTCCTCAAACCTTACTTTGTTCAAATCCAACATATCTTCGAATGGAATTAAACCAATAGGTGCGTCGGGGCTGATTCCAAAGGAGAAAGCGTTTAGCTGGTAGCATTTCGAAATTAACGATGGGGGCACCTCATTAGGAAGAAAGGTGGAGACTCTAATAGCATAGCCTCCTGAGTCGCCGATAAAATTTGAAGAAATGTAACTCTTTTCCAATTGGAAATATTCTGACAGCTCTTTTTCCAAGCATTCAGTGGATGAAATTAACCACAGCACATCTTTTAAAAGGTCTAGGTCTTTCAGCTTCCAAACGACTTCTTGAAAAACATCACAACAGCTTATACCAAAAGCTAAAATGTAATCTGATCTCATTTTTTACCCTCATAATATCTTAAGATGTATAGATGGAATAAGCTTTACTTGCTAATGAACACACTCCAAGGATCGCTTCAGCAATGCGAAATCGATCATCTTGGGCTGGAGTCATTGCTCGTAGGGTTTTTTTAAGTTCTTTATAAAGACCTAGCAGCTTTAACTGCTGGTCATTAATGTCTTCAAGAGTGGCACCAATTTTAAGAGAGCCAGTTGTATTTTGGGCATCAGTGGAATTATTTTTAGGGATTGTTTTTGCAGAATTAGCTTGACCTATAAGCTCAGATACGCTGATTTGATTTGAGTTTAACCTAGAGACGACCCGTTTGATATTTTCAACTTTAAGATCAGAAAATTTATAAGGAGGAACCTGTGTGGATACCCTCAGATGAATAGTGGGATTTTTCAACAACATGTGTCTGTCTGAAACATTTTTTGTTCGCAAGGTTTCATCAATTGCGCTAATATTTGTGAAGTTCAATAGGTCTGAGTAACCTGGAACCTTATGCAACGCGTTACCTCCACCGATATCGGTGTAAACGTAATCATCAGGCATGCAAGCTGTGAAATACATCTTCAGGGCGGAACCACGCTCCCAAAGCTTTTCGCCTGTTGAAAGCTTGTAACCAAGGGTGGCTAGCACCTCACGTTGACTTTGACCATTGAGTTTTGCTAAGTCCCTGATTGTGGAGTAAGTGAGCCGTTTTTCGATCTGGATGGGGACTAGCGTAGTGTTGATATTGACTAATTTATGCTCTAGCTCACTTCTTTTGGAACTAAGAAAGTCTAAAATCAGCCTATTTAATTGATCACTTGTTAGGCATGATATGGTGTCTTTTGGAATCACAGTTGGAAGATTCTGCTTAAAATTTTCGAGTTCCATAGAAACAAAATTATCAACACCGAATATGTTAACAAGTGTAATAATGTTTTTGCTTTCTTTGTAATCTAGACTTATTCCCATAGATAGTTACCCACGTTATAAGTATGAAAAATCCCGAACTGAAATGGTTACTTTCGACAAATCAGCTTTCTTGCTTTTGATAGACCAGTAATTCTGAAAATTCAACTAATTTAAAAATAATTGAAAAAATATTTTAGAAGACTTAAATAAGTTAAAGGAGAAGAGGCGAGGTGACTCGCTAAAAAAAATATTGGTTTAAAAGGTATTATTTATGGTGAACCCTTTCAAACAACATGTTGATGAAAATGAGGTAGACATCTGCTATCAAACTTATGCAAACGAGCTGGGTATTAGCGTTGCCAGCGTATATAATCTTTTTGGATTTAAGCCACCTGATCCCGATAGCCCTGCCAAAAAGACACTCTACAATAAACTGCTTACATTGATGGGTGTAACACAAACAGAGAAAGCAGACCTTTTAGATCAACTTAGAGTATTTCGAAAATTGAATGCATTTATTAGTAAGCATTCTCATTACCCAGGAATATCGACCAAAATATTCGATAAGCTTTACCCAGATTTACGAAGCGATTTAGCTGATCTGGAGATTGGTGTTCTAGTAAAAATTGAAAAGAGGATAATAGAAGCTTCAGCATATGCAATTCAGGTGGTCTTATGGAATGAGAACAATTGCAGTAAACTCTCCATTGCCAGGAATGATCTTCAGACTGTCCAAGTATTCGATGTAATGTCCATACAAAAGATGATATTGGAAACGATAGATGAAAAAACAATATGTTTATTCCACTCTGCTCCTAGGAGATTCAAAATCCCTAGTTTGGGAATCGAACGGTTTCTTAAGCTTATTGATGAAGTGATCTGTTCAATTGATATTGATGAAAAAAATCAGTTGGTTTTTGAAGTCCACTCATCATCTCATAACACTAAAATAGTTTTTAAAGACATATTGTTGAATTTTGGTGACCTAGATACCTTTAAAAAATATTTTGATTCTGATGAAAAAAAGGACCAGACAAAGACAGCAGAAGCAACTCTGTTAAGAAAGCCAGAACTTGAAAAATCCATACTTCATCTTAATAACTTGGACAAGGTTGAGCTTAACAGGGTAAATAAGATTCTAAAATATACTGTAATGCATAAAGAGCTACTCCCCATTTTAGAGGTGGCCGCTACTCAGATAGAGAAAATAAAAAATCAAAAATAGCCTGTTTAAATATTTTAATTTCTCAAGATCCAATTCTCCACTGAGAAGTACCAAATATATAGTATTCGGTAAGGAGAGTTGGTCTTTAAAGATCCAATTAAACTCGGAGTTTAATCTTTGATGGAAGGGAATACATTGATATGAGGGGTTTTAAGTAAGAATATAGGAGCGATTTAGAAAACATAGTCTCATTAAACAAAGAGGTTTTTCAATGAAAAAAATGTCAATAGATGATAAGAATGGTGTGCTCTTTGAAAACAGAATCGGTGGTTTGCTCACACCAGATGAGTTAGCTGAAAGTCTAGGGAAATCTCCCCAAACGATTCGAAATTGGATTGCAAAAAGAATCATTCCTTTTGTGACATTAGGCAACACCAATTTTATTCGCATGGAAAGTTTTGAGGACTGGGTAAAACGAAAGGAAAATAAACCTTGGGAGTAGCTAAACGATCCCGCAAAGCTAAAGGCAAAAAGACTGTCTTTTATCAAGCTGAAATATATGTGAATGGATTGAGATTGGATAGTAAGTGTTTTGAGACAAAGGCAGAAGCCTACCTCTGGCATGAGGAAAGGAAAAAGGAGTTAGAAAAAGGTGTAAAAAGCAATCATATTTTAGATCTAACTTTCAGTGATTGTGTAAAAAAATACCAACTGGAAGCACTTCCACAGCTTAGAAAGTCTTCTCAACAGTCTATGAGTGTTAGGTTCAAGTATTTTTTCGACTCTCCTATCAGTTCTATAGCCATGACCAAATTTGGAGTAGCTCATATTGATGAGTGGATGAAGTGGCTTCACAAGCACCCAACTGCATCTAATCCAAATAGAAAGTCTTTTCAACATGAACTAAGGGCTTTGAGTATCGTGCTTAATTGGTATAGAAATGAGATAGACTATAAATTTGTCGTACCCATCCTAAAAAAACATAGAAAAGCTTGTTCTCTTCCAGGTGCAACCCAACGTCGTCCTGACTATTACGTACGTAAAGAAGATCTACCTAGATGGTTAGGTGATCTTAAAAAACACGAATACCCTGTGTATTATGATCTTGCCTTGTTCCTGATTCTCACAGGCTTGCGTTTAGGAGAAGCTTGTGGTTTGCATTGGGATGCGGTGGATTTGGAAGGATGCTTTATTAGTGTTATTCGTACTTTAGCATGGGATCTTAACTCTAAAGAACCTTACCTTCAGCAAGTAGCCAAAACAGAACAATCAATAAGGGTGGTTTCGATCCCGCAAGAATTAGTGGAGCTGCTTACTCGAAGGAGGGCTAACCATTCGGCTAAGACTTCGCTAGTGTTTTATAACCGAGATGGTAACTTTCTTCGTCAAACCAAGATATACGACGTATTCACAAGGTCTTTCAAGAGAAGTGGTCTGGATTGGACAGGGGCCAGAATTACACGAAATACTTGGGCGACTTTAGGGCTAATTGCTAACCAAGGGAATATCTCTGCTATTCAGGCAAACATGGGACATAAAAACCGTAAGACAACGGAAAGGTACGCCAGGCCAGTGCAACACATGTTTGATGGAGTGGTCGATAAAACTGCTAGTTACATCAACTTACCAAGATGTCATCACGTAACTGACCAGGCACAGAAAGGAGCTGAATGAGCGAATCTCATCAATCACGTACTAAAGGTTTTCAAGAAGTCTTTCCCAATACTTTCATAGCAAAAACGCAAAAAAACCCAGGACTTGCAAAACAAATTCCTGGGTCTTGATGGTGGCGAGAGAGAGACTTGAACTCTCGACCTCCGGGTTATGAATCCGGCGCTCTAACCAGCTGAGCTACCTCGCCTTTGGAACAGCCGACCTTAGCCCCAGCCGCCGCTAAAGTCAACGGCCCTGGGGCGATCGCTGCCTTTTAGCAGCTCGGCCTTCCACGCCCGGCTTGGGCGCTCAGAAGCCGGCGCTGAGCCAAGAGCCGGCGCTGAGCAAGCAGCTGACAAAGCCGGCGTGGAAGCGAGGCCGAGGGGCGACCGCGCAGCTTGGGCTGCGGACGACCCTGGTGCAGGGGAAGCGGCTCACCGACATCTCGGCAGCGCTTGACCTCTTCGATAAAAATATGACAGCAGGTTTTGCAGGCGATCGACGGTGCGGTAGTTCCTCGGTAGCTTTTGTGTCGCAAACAGTAGATCATAGTCGATGCCCTCCAATGTTTCTGCCGTCTACATCACTGCCGGATTCCGCAGTTGGATCCGCGTCGAGTTTGGCGATATAAAAGAGACCAAAGTCGGCGCTGCAGCAACGATCGTGGCTTCGAACAAAAAATAGAACGCCCGCCCAAGAGAAAACTCCCGGTTTGCCGCTGGCAGTAGCTGCCGATATCATCTGTGGAACATAAGATGCATAGCGTAGGGCCGCCGGC
>JBGCDR010000013.1:0-4912 GCA_045105515.1 Oligoflexales bacterium | reverse complement strand
CTTAAGATTTTTCTCTTATTAGCTCTTAAACACATCTTAGGAAGGGGAATTTTGATGAAAATATTTTTTTCAAGCACAAATTTGTTTTGAATTCTGGACGGCAAGATTATTTTTGCATTTTCTTATTGAATTCAAGAATCTGCAATATAGGAAATTGGAATGAACAAAGATAAGAATAAACAACTTTCAGAACGCAGTTGGTATGATGAGCAGAATACCCAATCGAATTATGGAGACGATGCATTTAGAGTTCTAAGAATTCAATCGGAGATTGTTGAAGGCTTAGAAAAACTGCGAGACTACTCAAAAGTAGTTGCAATTTTTGGGTCTGCGAGGACTTCCCAAACTGATCCTGAATCTGTGGCAGCCTACAAACTTGCGAAAACCTTGGCCTCGGAAGATGTAGCTATAGTTACTGGTGGCGGTCGAGGAATTATGGAAGCTGCAAATCGAGGAGCTCATGAGCATAAATTATCTATTGGTTTGAGCATAGAACTTATGGCTAGGGAAGCGCCCAATACCTATCAGGATCTAAACTTAAAATTTCGTTACTTTTTCGTGCGTAAGCTCATGTTTGTTAAGCATTCCTTGGCTTTTATTTTTTTTCCAGGAGGTTTCGGGACACTCGACGAGCTTTTTACAATCGCTACCTTGATTCAAACTAAAAAGTCTGCTGTTTGCCCTTTTGTCCTTTATGGAAAAGAATATTGGACTCCTTTGTTTGAATGGATTAGATCAGAACTGATTAAAAAGCAGTATATTCGGTCGGAGGAGTTATCTTTTATTACCATAAGCGATTCCCTTGATGAGGCGATTTCAGTCATCAAATCTGCTTTTTAAGAAATACAGAGGAGTATAAGATGGGCATCAATCCAAGTTTTACGGCAAATATAAAATTTCATGGTGGGGTGGGAACAGTTACCGGAAGTAAAACCAAGTTGCAAATTGGTAAAGCTAACTTTCTAGTGGACTGTGGATTATTTCAAGGATCTAAAATCATTAGATCCTTAAATTGGCAGGAATTCGAAGGTGCGAATAAGATTGATGCTGTAATTCTTACTCATGCCCATGTCGATCATTCAGGTTATTTACCGAAGCTGGTCAAGGAAGGCTTTTCTGGGCCTATATACTGCTCACATCCGACCGCCGACCTGTGTCGGATTTTGTTGATGGATGCCGCCTACCTACAAGAAGAGGATGCTAGATTTGCTAACCGGACTAAACATAGCAAATATGATCCGGCTTTGCCTTTATACCGAGTTAAAGATGCAGAACGAGCTATTAACCTTCTTAGGCCGATAGATGATGGGAATTGGTTGGAATTGAGTGAACACCTATCGGTAAAGATGGAGCGAGCAGGACATATTCTTGGATCGCGTATACTAGCCTTTGATATCCATAGTGTTCATAAAAGGCACATATGTACTTTTTCAGGGGACTTGGGCAATGGTCGATCTTATATTGTAAAAGGGCCCGTTAATATAAATGAGAGTAGTATTGTTGTTGTTGAATCAACATATGGAAACCGGATTCAGAAAAAAACAGATCCATCTGTGCAGCTGGGTAATGTCATCAACACAGTTTACGGTCGGCAAGGAGTACTTGTAATACCAGCATTTTCAGTTGGACGCACTCAAGAGCTTTTGCACTTGATTGCCGTATTAAAATTAAAGGGAACTATTCCTAAGATTAAAGTCTACCTTGATAGCCCAATGTCGATCAATGCCACAAAGATTTACAAGCGGTATCCAGAGGAGCTTCAGCCCTTCGCCCAAGGAGATCGAACCCTTGGACCACTTGATTTTACTGAATATGAGGTTGTTAAGTCTGCAGATGATTCAATGCTCCTATGCATGCAAGATGGACCTTTTGTCGTGATTTCAGCTGCAGGAATGTTGACTGGTGGGCGAATTCTTCATCACTTGAAAGCGAGGCTTCCCGACCCTAATAACACAATCTTATTTTGTGGCTACCAGGCAGCAGAAACAAAAGGGCGCCTTTTACAAAATGGCATTGATAAGCTACGTATACATCACCAAGAAGTAAATGTAGAAGCGTCAATAAATAGTCTGGAAGCCATTTCTGCACATGCCGATCAAGATGAATTAATGCAGTGGCTTCAAAGTATTAAAAATGTGCAAAAGGTTTTTATAAATCATGGAGAGCCAGAACAGAGTAAGGCTCTTCTTAACAGGATAAAAAAGGAGCTAAGCTTGGATGCTAAGATTCCAGCTTATGGAGATGAGTTTAAGCTATTTTGAGGGGCCTACGTTAAGGTCTCAATTTAACTAACAAATATCTATACTGCGTTTTTTATCGTTAGCTTTTTGATGTTTTGCAACTTCAATATGTAGCAAACCATTTTCCAGTTTAGCATTAATCTTCTCAGGATCAATATCAAGGGGAAGTTTTACAGAACGGACGAAACTTCCATGCATCCTCTCAATCCGGTGGTAAGCATCTTTTTTCTCCTCATTAAAGCCTTTTTTCTCGCCTTTAATGGTTAAGACATTATCATTGATTTCGATCTTGACGTCCTGCTTTTCGACTCCAGGCAACTCAGTTTCGATCTCATAGGCATTTTCTGATTCAGCAACGTTCATGAGGGGAGTTAGTTTTCCGGTAAAAATTTCTGGACTCCCAGGTTTGGTAATGCCCCAATCGCGAAAAAAATCATCCACAAGACCAAAAAAATCATCCCGGTATTCAGGGGTAGTGGGAGTAGTTTTAGCTGGGGTTTGTTCTTTCCGGTACCACATAGTTACCTCCTTCGGTTGTTGTCTAGACTAGTGCGTGAAACTATTTTTAATTTATCAAACGAACTTTTATTCTGATATTTGTGCAAGCAAGTACTTTCTGCCGCAAAAATATCAATATAAAACCTCTCTGATTTATAAAAGCTTACCTCCTTACTACATCTTAATTTTAATTTCCTATTTTGTGGTCGTAAAACCTATAAAATACCTATATAATACGTAAATATAGTAAGGTTTAATACTCTATGTGCTGCGGCGATTTGTCATTGGGAGGGCACACTATTCACCCGAGGGAAGTTTGCTCAGGGTGTTGCTATCAGTGTGCTGAAAAATATCACTTTTTCCCTTGATCATAATTTGTGTATTTTCATCGTAGCTAAAGGAATCTTCACCATGAATTGTGATATCTAGGTCATAGCGCAGAGTTTTAAACTCATCATGTAAGTATTGGTTTGAGCAAATCCCATAGGTAGGGGATCCTAATTCAGCACTTAATTTGAAAGTTTTTGCTAGGGGAGACACGGTTCCTCCCGCAATAGCGGTTACTCCTCTAGGAACCATAAAGCAACGTAAGACCTGTTGCTTAGCCCGGTCCCAGAGCCAATAGCCCAGCTCTTCGTGAAAAGGGGCGTCTTGATTGGCCCTCCATGCTGTCGTGGAGTATCTAAGGCCATAAAGAGTTTGCTCATGGTTGTCGACCCTTCCGGTTTCCGCAAATTGCATTCGCTCACGAAATTTACTGTTTACCGGTTGGTTTAAGTTGTTTTTAACATCAGAAGGAGCTACATCTTCCCCTTTTACGCCCTCCCATGTGCCTACTAGGTAGGATAAAGGACCAAGCTGTTCTTGTATTATGTTCATGGCCTATCACCTTTGAAATATTGGTTGATGAATTTTGTACAGATTTCGTCATTGGTAATGACTTTTGTCAGCATATACTTAACATCTGTAACAAAACACTCAACCTCATTCTTTGACAGGATCATTCCTCTAATCAGTAATACCTGACAGCTTTTTTGGTTTCGCTTAGAATTTTTTGGACACCTTTTTGTTTACTCACAAATGTCCTTATGGTGGCAGGCCAATAAGGTTCTATATCCCTAATTTTAGATGCTGAACTGCAATCGCTTACCAAAACGACGGGAATGGTATACAAGCAATTAGCAAATTCCAAACCATTTACTGAATGTTGCAGATTGTAATCAATAACTGCAGCATCGTACAAGGAGTTTGAATAGGACTTTAAGAAATTTGATGGGGTATTGAAGGTGTCAACAAGTATTCCTTGACTATTTGCTGTACGCCGAAACAATAGTAAAAATCCAGGGTCGTCATCAACGACAGCTAGGTGAATGCCTCTTGCATCGTCTTTGATCTTCATGGTTTTCTTGAGTGAGTGAATCCAATGTTGGATGCAATCAGTTTTTTCATCTAAACCAATGTAGTTGTTGAATGTGTTCATGCTTACCTCCTGATTAGTATAGAAACTTTACTTATCTGCAATTTAAAAAATTTAGTTCCTGCGAAAAACGAGCCTATAGTTAGGCTCAGCGATAGAGGATAGCGTCGCCAATGAATTCATCGTAATTCGAAGTGCAAATAAAAATATCAAGATGAATTATTTGCAAAAAATTTTTTCATTTAAAATATTAATTACATAAGCTAAAAAACAAGGAATAATTCAAATAAGAAATAATTGTTGTAGGTGACCAGTATTAAGATAGAAAATGAAAATTCCTGCGAAGAAATGAAAAAAATTTAAAGTTTAAAAATTTTACTTGAAGGTATCAAATCAAAGAAAATTAGAATCCGTTTCGACATTAAGCTTAGTCAATATACGTTCTAGTCTTTTGCTGTCTACGGCGATCGGTTTGTTGTTATCAATAGTAAAGACTTCATTGAAAAAATAGGATAAGTAAGCGAATTCCCCTTATTTTTTTAGGTGTCATTTAATATGAGAATTTACAATTTGTTTTATCATAATTAAAGTTTGCTTGTAGACTGCGAATGGTAGGCCTATATAGTGCCTGATTGGAAACACACCGCCGCCTTTGTATGTAAGGCTTAGAGCACTATAATCTTTAGCGAATTTCCCCAGTTTCTCTAAAAAGGCTATAATTGTCGGAAAATCAAAAGATCTTGGGGGTGCCCATGCG
>JBGCDR010000012.1:0-6979 GCA_045105515.1 Oligoflexales bacterium | reverse complement strand
CTGCTCCTATGTTAGGCAGCAGTACATTACTGGGATGACAGGGTGGGTCAATTAAGTCATGACTCCCTGGGTCAGGTCATACGCGACTGGGTGGGTCAATTTTGTGCGACTGAGTGGGTCAGTTTAAAGGTGATCGAGCAGCACTCTTTAAATAGGCTGAATTCTCTTTCCCCAAAGAGAATTTACCTGGAACTGAGATGCCGATTGTTGAAGAGACTAATGAGTTTATCGTAGAATGGAGTATTAGTTCTTTTTCAAACAATTGACCTGCAAGGAATTCTCTAGTGATTTTTTCACCAACAACTAATGCTGCATCAAGAGCTTCTATCCCTATAGCATCCAAAATGGAATTAAAAGCTATGTATGCCTTGCCCAAATCTTTGGCATTCTTTAAATTATTTTTTTCCAGCCATTCTAAGAATACATCATTGAGTAGATTAATCACAGGTTCGAAGTTTAGAATCTGAATTTCATCTTCTTTTGTACCGACATCTTGTTTAGCAATAATATCTACCATCTGATTCTGTATCGACCATTTACAAACTGCTCCCCAGCAAATAGTGGTAGAGCTTAGCGCAAATCCATACGTTATCAAAAATAGCTTTACTATTCTTGTACTCATTCTCGAAACCTCCATTTGTAATTAGAAAAATTATTGTTCAAGGAATGTTGATATACCATACATTTGAAATCTTTTGAAGAAAAACCAGATTGAATTTGACTAAAATATAGGTAGGGGTTGGGTTTAGAACTATTTAAACTTGCTAAAAAATAACGAGTATTAGAAATAATAAAATTAATTAGTTGATGGTCATTTTCCGTCGCTAAGTAACCGGTCTGTAACCTTCTTCATCACGATCTCTAAATTTTTAACAATTGAATTTTTGCAGGATTCTAAAGAATTTAAATCGCAAAAGTAATCGCCTCGATTTGAAAGCAGTTCTCCACTGATAGTATCCTGAAGTTCTGATATTTCATTGAACAGATCCTGCGATAGCTCTGCAGAGCTGTCTAACAAGTCAGAGGCTATTAAGTAAAAATTTTCTAACTGATCTTTAAATTGGTCTTTTTTTGACAATTGAAAATTAGATTTCTCGACTAAGAGGTCAAAATCTTTTAAGGCATTTAAACGGAGGTTTTCTAAATTTGTCCCCTTAGACTTTGGAACAGAAAGGAAATTGCCTGCAGTATTCTGAAAGGAAGGGAGTTCGTCTATCATGGCCTCCACTTCTGAAATTTTCGGTTCAGAGTAACTTTCATTCGCAGATGAAGTTTTTTCCAAACTAAGTTGGAATACTAATAAGGCAAAGATATTAAATAAATGTTTCATGAAAATTCTTTTCTCTTCGGCTATATATAGTTGTATTATAAGTGCTATTTTTTTAAAAAGACAAAAATTGATTATCATACAAGTACGTTTGAAGCAATATATAAGTGATTTAGCCAAAAATAAGTCAGATTGAGCTAAAGGAACTAAATTGACTATTAAGATTATAGATTTTCTTAACGCTCAAGAAATCTAGGTTGGTTTTGCTACAAAAACCAACTTGTTTTCCATTATACCTGAGGATCTTAAACCAAGAACTACTTTCCAAATATATGAAAATCACTTATTTATTATGACGAAAATTCATTTAACAATCGGTTTCAAACCATAGATATTATTGGTGCTCGCTTCAAAGTCCCGTTTTTCAGAGGATTCATTGAAAAGTTCCCATCTTGAAAATTAAACTATCAGATCAAATTTGCGGGTGGTAATGTCAGTCACCATCAGAAACTTATAAAAGGCAGTCTAATGTTCTTTAAATCACAATTAATTTTTCTTTTTATTGTAAGTTTAACATCAAGGTCATTTGCTACAGAGATGTCCCCTCTACGGTCAGTTAGAGATATTATGAAACCAGACGGTTTTTTTGGCAGCAAACCGATAAGCTATTATGACGAAAAAGTAGGGATTATTGCCGGTTACAATGTTTATTTAGAAAAAACTATATATAAAAAAATTCTAGGCTTTAACTACATATCTAAGACTTTAGAAACCGGTGGATTTGTCACTCTCGATGCCAAACTTCGAGGAGTTAACAAAAAAGGAAAACTTCTTTTAAAAAATGGTTATATTGAAAATGGTTCACTGTTAGTTGGCCGAGCAGTCTTAGATGGAAACGGCCGCCTTATCAATAGCTCAGTAGCTCGAGATAACAGCAAAATTTTAGGAGATGCAGTTCTGGATAGTTCTTCATTAAGTGATTCAGCTACGGTCTCAGGAAATGCGATCGTTAAAGGATCAACGATATATGAAAATGCTACGATCTCGGGAAATGCAAAAGTGAGTGGTAGTGATGTATACGGCACGTCAACTGTAAAAGACTGGGCCATAATTTCGGAAAACTCAGACATATGTGGGGACAGTATTATAGGAAACTTTACACGAGTACGAAATTCAGACGATATTTGCAATAAAGAACAATTTGAGTTTGACGATTCGTTTGAGGAAGAATCCTCAGTTGAGGATGATGAAAGTAGAGTTGAAAATATGAGAGAATTATTCGAAGAATGTATCCAATTAGTTCGACAGAAATCAGAATCACAACTCTGATGTAATTCTTGATAGTCAGAATATGGCTTAATTTACTGTGTTCCATTGAGTTTCCCAAACTCAATTAAATTGCCTCCAAACTCAAAAAACTTCCTAGCTACTTTTTCTTTAGCGCAAATGAATAGTATTATGTTTTTCCTAGAGCTTAACTTCCTTGCTGAAGATAAAAGTTTACATTTTAGCTAGTTTCTAGGTGGTATGCGACATGGGTATTTTTTCTGAATGCCTTCAATGTGTTTATGCAGATTAAACGTTTTGTAAATTTCAATTTACCAACAAATACTTTAGAACACCTGGTCAGATAGACTTTAATTTAGGTGTGAACAATCTTTGGTAAAGAAACTTGTGTGGAAAATAAAAAATGTTAAAAATCATACTATTACTCCTTCCATTAAATATCTTTTTGACCCCTCTATTATTAGCTTTCAACGATAGTGATGAAATACTTTGCCAAGGATCTTTTAAATCACCCATGTGTGTAAATATTGGTGAAAATCAAGATCATTGGACATTATGGTCTGAAGCATATTACAGAAGACAAGTATCTAAAATTAAGGATTTCACGGACGTAAATTTTCTCTTAAATCATGTAAATAACTTTGATGATAGTGAAGATGAGAAAAGAAGAAAAAATAGTCAAGAAAAACAAGCATTGTTAAATCAAATAATCTTAATACCTGAAGCGTCTAAGGATGTGGACGACAAAAACTTCAGCCTTTTTTGGAAACTGGGAGAACAAGAAACCAAAGATGTTGCTTTTGAAAATTGTGAGCCTGCTTGTTTGAGAGGAATGTCTGACGCTTTAAAGCCGAGACTTATGCTTTTACTGATAAAAAAAGAACAAGCTCTCAATACGAAAGAGTCTTTAACTAGGCACGCATACTGGTTGTTATTCACGATGAGACATTATAACGCTGGCGCCTGGTCTACCGCCTTGGATGCCGCCATTTCTGCCACCGCTGGGCCTTCCGCCAGGATTTCCGCCAAATCTTCCGCATTGTATGCCGCCATTTCTGCCGCCTTTGATGGCACCTGGAGAGCCGCCAGATCTGCCGCATGGTCTGACGCCTGGAGATCTGCCAGTAATGTCGCCAGGCTTTCCCATATTTCTACCGCATTGTATGCCGCCAGATCTGCCGCCTGCAAATCCGCTAACGAAGGTAAATCACCTCAGAAAGTTGGTCGTATTGCCTACCGTGTTGCTGAAAATGTATCGTTACTCTTCTATTTACTTAAGAATTTCGATAAGATGGTAGAAAACTCTTACAAAGCTAGCATTGAGAATATGACAGAAAATCCAATAGAAAATATTTTTGAATCTACTAAGAGATGGAATAATTTTAAATTGCGATACTTCGACGAAATCAGAGATGATGCAAAACACTTTCTTGAGCCGTGGTTAACTGAACTGGACAGAATAGCTGCCAAGATTGAAGAAGCTCCTGAATAATCAATCCCAACTTTGTTAGAGAGATTGTTAGATAAATCTCTGCTGAAATCCAAGGAAGATGTAATTCTTGCTAGTCAGAATATGGCTTAATTTACTGTGTTTCATTGAGTTTCCCAAACTCAAAAAACTTCCAAGCTACACTTTCATTACCGGAAATGATTGCTTCTGTTATTAAAGATGTACAATTCTCCAGACTTGATCTTTCCAAGTCGAATTAACCTTCAGCAAAAGATTCTTCTTCAGAAACTTCATAGGTCATAGCTCGGAATGGTACAAGGAGCGCTATTGACTCAAAAAGCTGGTTTGA
The DNA here is from genome assembly GCA_045105515.1 of Oligoflexales bacterium. Taxonomy (GTDB): domain Bacteria; phylum Bdellovibrionota_B; class Oligoflexia; order Oligoflexales; family Bog-1112; genus JABSRF01. Next base: position 2,626 of record JBGCDR010000012.1, on the reverse strand, counting down.
TATTGGCCACCTTAAAAAGTGAGAGGGTAAATTCTAGCCAGAATCCACCTTGTGTCCATCAACTCGGCCTATTAGTCGGCGATTTCTGTTTTTTATTTGTGGTTCTTAATTTAAGAAATAAATCACCCATTCATTTTATATGAGCGTTCCTGTATAGTTGTTCCAAATAACCTTATTTAATTTAGGAGTAAACCAGCTATGGTCCGTTTAATTCTTGCAAAGATTATATTTCTATTTGCTTTTTCTAGTTTTGCCATGGAGCAGTTAATTGAAGCTGATGGAAAAATATTTTTTACAAATGAGCAAGGAGACTTGGTCAAACATGCAGCAAGTTTGAGTATGACTCATGGTGAAGATGGGGAAAAGGGTGAGTTATCACTGACCGTTGGAAACCAAACCTACACAACTAGTAAATATTCTAGTCGAAAAAAAAGTGGGAGAACCATTTTTTATATGGCTTTCTCTAAAGATGACGATTTTCTAAATCAGCACAAAGCTTGTGTTTTTAAAGGAACCTATGTTAGAGCTAATAACCTAGCCGTCTATTATGGAGATTTCTTCCGTTCTGGTGCTGACAATTCAGAAGATCAGGAAGTGATTCAGAAACTACTAGGTACGAGTTCATTCCATAAGTATAAATATCTTGGCGGTTTCGCATTCAAAAGGCCAATTGAAAGATAAGTTAGGGACTAAAGGAAATTTAGTCCTTTCTCAGGATAGCTTGGCTGTCGAGTTTAAATAACTTGTTTATAAAATTGCTCCGTCCCAAAATTTTAAAAATTTCCTAAAGAATATTCGCAAGATTTTTTGCTAAGATTTTTCATATCTCCACCAAATATTTTTCGAAGATTAACTAGATACATATGAGACTTAGCATTTTTGGTATAAACCCACCCTTTGGTTTAATGATTATGTAGGCGGTTTATTTACTCATTCAATATTCTAGTAATAAGCTGTTCATCGTGAATATGAAAATAAGCACAAAATGCCTGTTTGCGTTATAATTCTACGTATGAAATCACAAAATGACCACACATCACCAAAAGTTATTTTGGAAATTTTAGGCAAGCATTGGGAAAGGTTTAAGCGGCTATACCCCAGCTACAATAATGCATATTACGATAATGTAGTTTCTGCAGTTTTCAACTGCGCTGATCCAAGGTTTGGTTTTAAACAGTACGCCTGTACTACTTGTGGGAAAGATTGGAGGATAGTGGCATTTTCCTGTAAGTCTAGGTTTTGCCTGCGCTGTGGCAGAGTGAATGGTGAGACCACTTTGATAAAGAAAATTACCTAAAAGGTGACATAGCTCCGATATTTTTCGGGAGCGCCCTTAATAACTTTGGAGTTCAAACTTTGATGGACTACCTAGTTAGCCTAGCTCCCATGCCACTTCCGCGAAATGCTGTACAAAGGACTGTAGACCCAGCAGAAAAGAAGTTTACAAGCTTTATCTTTAAAATTCAGGCTAATATGGACCCCTCGCACCGAGATAGAGTCGCATTTATGCGCATCTGTTCAGGGAAGTTTGAACGTGGGATGAAAGCTCATCATGTCAGGCACAAACGCTCCATGCGTCTTGGTCGTCCAACCCAGTTTATGGTTCAGGATCGAAGTTAGTAGATGGAGCATTTGCTGGTGATATTGTGGGAATTCATGACCCTGGAGTCTTTAAGATTGGCGATACCTTGAGTGAGGGAGAAGCACTTAGTTTTACCGGTATCCCGGTTTTCGCTCCTGAACACTTTGTCAGGGTACAGCTTAAAGACCCATTAAAGTCCAAACAGCTCAATAAAGGCTTAGATCAATTAGCTGAAGAAGGAGCTGTACATTTTTCGTCCCATTAGCTCAAATGATCAATACCTCGGGGTAGTGGGCATCCTACAAATTGATGTGGTTAAATACAGAATTAAGGCAGAATACGGAGTAACGGTAGACATGAAACCTCTTCCTTATACTGCTGCTCGTTGGATAAGCGCCAAGGACCCTAAGAATTTGGAAACCTTGAAAAAAGAGCAGGCAAATAATATTTGCTTAGATACTCATGGAAATCCAACTTTATTTTTGGACCACGACTGGAGGCTGAAGTTTCATAGGGAGCGTCACCCTTATGTAGAATTTCACACGACTTCTGAAGCTGTTTCCGTTTGAAATATTTTGGAAAAGGACTTATTTATTCCAGCGAATACATCGTGCTGCACAAATAGCTGTAGGATCAGCGCTTTCCTGGAGGCCAGCTCCAACCAGCCAAAATCCTCCTTCCAGTTTTAGTTTTACCTCACATCTGCCTTTATTACTGCCACTACCTAACTGTTCGATTGTCACTCGAGTTAAAAAGCAAAAATGTTTCAAAGTGCTAGTGTCTTGTGCTATGGGTGCCCATTCTATGTGCTGCACTTTACTACTGTTCACAACCGGTTGGGATTCTTCAAGTACAGTAAAATTGAAGTCTTCAGGTAAGTCAGCGCACCTACTCTCACATCTCGAAGCTTGAATTCAATAAGAAAATGCAAAAATAATCTTGCCGTCCAGAATTCAAAACAAATTTGTGCTTGAAAAAAATATTTTCATCAAAATTCCCCTTCCTAAGATGTGTTTAAGAGCTAATAAGAGAAAAATCTTAAGT
>JBGCDR010000011.1:0-4128 GCA_045105515.1 Oligoflexales bacterium | reverse complement strand
GCGCATGGGCACCCCCAAGATCTTTTGATTTTCCGACAATTATAGCCTTTTTAGAGAAACTGGGGAAATTCGCTAAAGATTATAGTGCTCTAAGCCTTACATACAAAGGCGGCGGTGTGTTTCCAATCAGGCACTATTTAAGATACGAAAGTTTTAATTGTAAAATGTGATGTGCAATCAGTCAAAGTTTATGATATATTATATCATAAACTTTGACTGATTATTAGTCTGACCCTGCCTAAATACAATACTACATTTTTAGATATAGGGATTTTGTTTATTTTATGGGATATATGTGATATTACAGGTACCCCTTCTACTTATTACAACTCTCTTACCAAAGGCTTATAGATGGAAAAATACTCGAACTTTAGTGACAAAATTGCCATTGGACTTTCAATAGCTTGTACAATTCATTGCTTAGCATTGCCAGCTTTACTTGTACTAGCACCTTCTTTATCAGCTCTTTCTATAGTTGATGACTGTGCTTTTCATCAATGGATGATGGTAGGGGTGTTGCCAACTAGTCTCTATGCCTTGACCAGAGGATGCAAAAAGCATCGAAACTTTCAAATTTTAGCCACTGGATTCATGGGAATTTCTTTACTTTTTATTACAGCTTTTTGGGGACATGAGTTATTTGGATGTAAAGGTGAAAGGTATATGACACTGCTGGGTTCATGTATTATTTCTAGCGCACATTTTCTTAACTACCGTCGTTGTCAAGTAAGGCCATGCAGTTAATACGACTGTAAGATTTTTTAGCAAGTCCAATTGATAACAGTCGAAGTTGTGAAAATATCATCTAGACATCCACCTGTATATGGAAGTGAGTCATTTATATTTTTTTACCTCAGATATAGTTTAAATCATATTATCTAAATTTTTCTTTCTTGAGATTTTCTCATCTACCCAATGAGTAATTTAGGTCTGGTTTTTTAAAATATTCTTGATATCGGCTTAATTTAATGTCCAAGTAAGCTTATGCCTAAAAAAGTTTCAGATTTAATAATTTTCTTCAGGTGCTGCCAATACATTTCTCAATAAAGGGGTCGCCTACTGATTTCTATTGTACCCAACTACAGAATCAAGAAATTATTTTTGGGATTTTTTAATCATATTATATCTGCCAATTATCCATAATAAGATTGACAAATTTGAATAACATCGAATATCGTCGAATAACGATATAAGGAAGGGAGGCAAGGTGGATAAAAATGCAGAGAAACAGCGTTATGCTAAGGTTCCAGAACCCATAAAACAAGAACCTATTGAAGATTTGGGAATCTTAGCAAAAGCATTGGGGCATCCTGCAAGAGTCACGATAATCAAGGTACTGATTGAAAAAGGTACGTGCATTGCTAGTAGCCTTGCAGAAGAATTACCATTGGCACAATCAACTGTATCAGAGCATTTGCGCATACTTAGAGAATCTGGGCTTGTTCAAGGAACTGTGGACGGCCCTAAGCGATGTTATTGTATAAATCAAAAAACACTAGACTACCTGAAATTCTTGATAAATGAACTTTAGTTAATATCAATAAATTCATGAGGTGAGAAATGGGTCTATTTGAGCGTTATCTATCCGTATGGGTATTTATTTGTATCGCTAGTGGAGTTTTCATTGGCACCGTTGCGCCAGGCTTGGTAGAAATTGTAAGCAGGTTTGAATATGCACAAATAAATTTAGTAATTGCAATACTGATATGGCTTATGATCTATCCGATGATGGTTCATGTTGATTTTGAAGCTGTTAAAAATATCCACAAAAATTCTAAAGGCCTTCTTCTGACTGTAATCATAAATTGGTTAATCAAACCATTTACAATGTTTTTCCTTGCGTTGCTTTTCTTTAACTACTTCTATGAAGGATTATATACTCAAGAAGAGGCAAAGCAATACATGGCCGGTATGATTCTTCTAGGAATAGCTCCTTGTACTGCAATGGTTTTTGTCTGGAGTCAGCTAACAAAAGGCGATCCCAATTATACGTTGGTTCAAGTTTCGGTAAATGACATTATAATGATTTTTGCTTTTGCACCTCTTGCACAGTTGCTTTTGGGAATGTCAGATGTCTTTGTTCCCTGGAATACCCTGGTTCTCTCAGTTGTACTCTATGTCCTTGTTCCTCTTGTGGCAGGATATATAAGTAAGAGAATTTTCCTCGAATCTAAAACGAAAATGGATTTATTTGACAGGGTAACAAAGCCTCTTTCTATAGGGGGCTTGCTCTTGACAGTGGTCTTGCTATTTGCCTTTCAGGCAGAGAAAATTATAGAGCATCCATTAACCATTGTACTTATAGCGATTCCATTATTACTTCAATCCTATGGAATATTTTCGATCACGTATGCGATAGCATGGTTTGGAAGGATTCCTCACAGAATCTCCGCTCCAGCAGCAATGATAGGGACCTCAAACTTTTTTGAACTTGCTGTAGCAGTTGCCATTGGACTCTTTGGATTAAACTCAGGCGCTGCACTAGCAACAGTGGTTGGTGTTTTGGTTGAAGTTCCGGTCATGCTATTTCTGGTGGCATTCGCCAATCGAACGAAGAAATCTTTTAAGCTAAGAGCCGGCCAGCTCACATGAAGAATTACATTCCTACTAAAATCGGCATGATATTTAGGAGGGAGAGAAGTGAAAAGCGGTGCCTGATGAAAGTATAGTAAAGTTTTCTACTAAACTACAGAAAACAATATTCAAATTGACTCTGTAAGGATTTTATCAACCATTTTAACGATCTTTGCCTTTGCCATATTTTTATCGAGCAAAGTTGCCATCTCAATAATCTCATTACGGTCGAGGCCAATACGTCGACCCTTTGTAATAGCAGCTATAAGCATTTTCTTGTTTGGCCGAAAATCTTTATTTTTTCCAGAAGAAAAAAACATCGTCAACAACCCCTAAACTGATTTTTTTTCATAACGAATATAGTCCTGTTCTACAGCGAATCCAAGTCTAACAAGCAATGTGATGACAAATAGACCAAAAGCCCATACCCCGATGGTGATGCCTATTTCAACCAAAGTAGGTGTGTACTCAACGACAGCTCCTAAAGGTGAAGGTATAAAACCTGGAATGACCAGTCCCATTCCCTTCTCGATCCAGATAGCAACAAACAAAAGTAAACATGCAAAATATCGGAAAAATTGACTGTCACGTAATTGATGAATCATTAAGGCTAAAGTCGCTACAACATTCATACCAATAGCAGTCCAAATCCAAGGTACAAGAGCATTTTTTCCTTGTAGGCCGAAAAATAAATAGACTGCACTAATACTATGATGAGTCTCACTATAGAACTCTTTGAAAATTTCACTTGCCAGCATCAGTAAATTTACTTGAGCAGCAATAGTTACGATGATGGCAATTTTCTTTAAAGCAGACTCATCAACTTTATAAGAGCTAAACTTTTTGATAAAGCCTAGCATGACTAGAATAAAAGCTGGACCACCAGCAAAAGCTGAAGCGAGAAAACGTGGACCAAGCAATGCGTTATTCCAAAAAGGTCGAGCTGAAAGGCCAGCATATAGAAATGCCGTTACCATATGCAAGGCCACCGCCCAAAAAATACTAACGAAGACAAGTGGAACATAAATTTTCTTATTTGGAACCAACCCCCGGTACTTGCAAAAAAGAATATACAGAGGAATCAAGAGGTTTAATGCTAAGTAGCCGTTTAAAACGAGGATATCCCAACTCAAGAGACTTTGGGGAAAATTTAAACGCCCTATTCCGGGAATAAGGTGCCAGAAACGATGGGGGCCTCCTAGATCTACACTGACAAAAGCCATGCACATCACTAAAGCACCTACAGCAACTCCTTCTCCTATAAGCACTACCTTGTAAAGGTCCACGTCCGAGAATACGTATGCTGGAACCACAAGCATAACTGCTGCAGCTGCAATACCAACTAGGAAAGTGAAATTAGAAATGTACAAGCCCCAACTGACATGATCATTCATTCCAGTAACGGCTAAACCATTATGAGCATTGACCGAAATGCTTTTATTTCTTAATTGAGTCAGTATAACTACTTGTTTAAATTTTCCGACACATCAGTTAATTCAACTATTTCGTACTAATTTATTTTTGTCCTATCAAGGCCAACTTGATGCTTTATAA
>JBGCDR010000010.1:0-17341 GCA_045105515.1 Oligoflexales bacterium | reverse complement strand
AAATCTCTCACCGGTTGATTTTATTTTGCTCAATTCTATTTCCAATGGATTGTCGCGGGAAAGTAAAATATTAGGTAGCTTTAATTCGGCGATATCGCGCTGCATGATTTGAGAGTTTTTTTTGTCCAAACTAGAGAAAGTTGATTGTTTTCAATATGTCGAGTGTCGGCTCAAAGTAAGGATACTTGAAGTTTTTAATGATATAAGTTCGTAATTATAGATGTTTATGTAAATAATTAGATTGTATTATCAATATAAATATATTATAAAAAAATTATTTAAATCATATATTTATAAAATATATTAAAATTTTTAATAAATAATATTTACTTTTAATACAATTTTTGTTAGAATTCCCACAGCACTACATTGTATCAAAAATGATAAGTATCGAGTTTCGAAGCAGAAATAGGTTTATTTTGAGTTTTAGAGGATAACTCAACCATCGCTCGGAGGCTTTATATGCAAGAACAGGCTTTAAAAGTCGAACATTTCGCAAATTCTGGCCAATTCAACGACAAGCTGAAATCTCAGCTAGTGAACGATTACGCTCCTCTTGTTTCATTCATTGCGCGACGAATCGCTGCAAGACTTCCCGCATCAGTTGATATCAACGACCTCATCAGCACTGGATTCATAGGACTGCTTGAAGCAATCGACAAATATGATCCCACCATGGAAAACAAGTTTAAAACTTATGGTGAGTGGCGTATAAGAGGTGCAATCCTAGATGAACTGAGAAATCTAGATTTAGTTCCTAGATCAGTGAGAGATAAGATAAAATTAAAGCAGAAGAAAGAAAAAGAACTTGAACAGAAACTTGGCAGGAAACCATCGATTGCAGAACTTTCTGAAGCAATGGGTATTGATACTTCGGAATATCATAGATATTTGAGTACATACTTTTCTCCCATTGAAGTTTCTTTAACCCGCAATTCTGACGATTTTGAAGGTGGGTCATACGAATTATTAGATGAATCGACCAGTATAACCGTAGAAGATAAAACTATTTTAAGAGAAAACTTTACTGAGTTAAAATTTTATCTTAGTACCCTTCCAAAACAGCATTCCATGGTTTTAAATCTATACTATTTTTATGAATTAAATTTGAAAGAATGCGCTTATGTTCTTGAACTTTCTGAATCTAGAATTAGCCAAATAAGGTCAGTAGCATTAGAGCGCCTCAAGCTAAAGCTTGATCGATCAAAAACATTTATTGCTAGCTGAAACTTAGCATTCTATTGAAACCTGTGGAATTCTCTTGTTAGCCATTCTGGTACAAGGGATTTTTTTTGTCTGCAGTGCATTTGAGAGTAAGTGAATTAAAAGCAAAAACTTGCAAATCGAGTTATAATTATGATAAAAGCTCTCAAGTTTTTGCTGAACCTCAGTGATAATCTTAGAAAATTTTTACTGTTGGGTCGGTATAAACCTGATAAAGAAGGTGTTTATTTCAGTTGAAAAAACTGCCTTTTTCATCTTTTACCTCCCTCCCTTTGCTCACATAATCTAAGTGATTATGTGAGTTTTTTTATTAAAGGAAAAAATTTTATTTTCCTTTCTTGACAAGAATCTTGATTGCAAGTTAAAGATGTAGAACCCAAATGGGCTACCATATGAGGAGCAATACTCAGATATCTTGCTAGAGGTTTCCAATAACCAAAGAAAGCCAAGAGAAGGGGTGTGTTGCCGAAGCAGCGAGATGTTTGGAGATTTTGCTGTTGGCCATGTAGGTTGAATCCTGCAGGTTGTCACGGATAACCGTGGAGAGCGTATGGATCTACAACTATTCATGCCTTTTTTACAACCTTCTTAGACCTTCTTGTGAAATTCCTTAGGTGCTCGCGTTTTAATGTTCATAGACGTTGATTATAAGGCTAGATGCTCATGGATGTTGGTTTTTTATCTTTGTTCCCACCTTTGGCTGTATTGTGCTTGGGATATTTGACGAGAAGGGTTTTGTTTTCCTTAAGTTGTGGTGTTTTTATTGCTGCTTTTATTGCAAAGGGCTTTGATCTAAGCGAATCAGTTTGGTTCGGTCTCATCCAGTTTTGGAATGTTCTAGAACTCACTACCTTGTGTAATCCAGAGACTTTCTGGGAAAGCTGGAATGCTTTTATCTGTATTTTTTTGATGATCTTGGGCGTCTTCATCACTCTGATTCATCATTGTGGTGGTGCATATGCATATGAAGCTTTTATTAAAAAGAAGTTAAAAAGTCACAAACAGGTTGAAGCTTCATCACTACTGCTTTCTAAGAGTCTTTGTATCGATGATTACTTTAGCAGTCTTACTGTAGGCTCAGTGATGCATCCGATAACAGATTCTTATAAGATTCCGCGGGCGAAACTTGCTTTTTTAGTAGATTCTTTGGCTGCACCGCTCACAGTACTCTGTCCTGTTTCAAGTTGGGTAGCAGCGATCGTTGGTTTTTTAAGGGAAAATGGAGTTCATGCTCAGGCTTCTGAAAAGACTCAGATCATCGCTTCTCCATTCTTAGCTTATCTAAAAATGATCCCATTTATTCTTTACTCCTTTATTATAATCATGGGTGCCTGGTATATCGTGCTCAAAGGTATTTCTTTTGGCAATATGAAAAAACATGAGGACTGCGCTCGAAAAACAGGCAATGTCTTCAATGGGAAATCTGAATCTTCTCGTAGTATTAAAAAGCCTCCGCATATGGATGCTATGCAACCTAGCCTATCCGACTTTTTTATTCCCATTGGCATGCTTGTTTTTGGAATTATTTCGGGAATTCTGCACTCGGGAGGGTGCTATTTTTTTGGTGGCAATAAAGGGATTATTGACTCTTTGCGAGACGCTTCGGCCGCTCATGGTCTTTTCATTGGAGGGAGTTTTGCTCTGCTAGGAACACTTATCTATTTTTTCGTTAAAGGTCGGCTTAAATTTACTGATCTGCCTAGACTAACAAAAGAAGGGTGTCTACTGATGGGAACATCTTGCATGGTACTTATTTTGGCTTGGACTCTGGGGGGTATCTTAAAAAATGATCTCGCAACTGGTGAATACTTAGCAAGCATGCTTATTGGTAAAGTTTCACCCATGTTGGTGCCTGCAATGTTTTTTTGTGCTTCAGCCATAACTTCTTTTGCTATTGGTTCTGCATGGGGAACTGCAGCAATAATGTTTCCCATAGGAATCCAATTGGTACTCGCTATGCTCGGTTTAGACTTACCTGCCTCTATGGAAGATGTTTCCTTATTATTTCCGACTCTGGGCGCTATTTTATCGGGGTGTGTAGCTGGAGATCATATTTCTCCTATTTCAGATACTACAATCATGACTTCCACAAGCACGGCAATGGAGCATACTGACCATGTGGAAACCCAAATGACCTATGCACTTCCATTAATTATCATCACGGTTATTTCATATATTTTCTTAGGATATTTAGTAAGCCTAGGGACCTTTGCCTCTTTCAGTATAACTCTTATGATTTCAGGAATTATGATTGCGGGAGTTTTGAATTTAGGGGCTAAAAATTCTTTAAGCTTTGAAATATTTAAGAGGAAGCCTCGCTTTGAAAAATTCAGCGATTAATTTGAACTCAAAAAACGGTCAACCCATTCCAGTTTATATTTCAAATTGGCTTTGCAACCTCTTTTAACACCCGAGACTTGGTTAATTTCACTCCAGTCAGTCCATTCATAGTTTTGGTTAAGGGTGAAATTTTTGGAAAAATTAACCACCTCTTCAAAATTGCTACCATCGTGTTCCCTAACATTGCCAAAAACCCTGATATTTTGACCAGGTGATTGTTTTACTTGGATCAAGGCACTATGGTTGCTTTGTCCATAGGTGAGTATTTGGCCTGGTTTAGCCTTTCTTGTTTCGTTATTGCAAAATATAGGGGTTTCAGCATCTTCACCGATAGCAACTTTTAAGCAGCTTGAAAATTCACCTTCATTACCGAAGTCACAAAAGCCGTTTTCTTTATCTATTGCGACTTCCTCTAAGCTTACCTTTAGAGTCCATGTCATGGGATTGTTGACATTTCCAGCTGATGCACATTCTCTTGCTTCATACTCGGTATTTAAAACCAGTTTAATTTGACTAGCATCTTTGACATGCCTAACGGTGTAGGACACCGGGACTCCAGGATTACCTTTACTAAAATTTGCCCCATCAGACATCAGTTGTTTAAGGTTTACAATAGTACCCCCGGTTTCTTCATCAGGAGTATTTAGTGCTTCAAGCGCATCTTCGGCGTTGCCACCAATAACATAGGCTTTTATTTGGCTCTCGCTCATGATCTTTTTATTTTTGACCGCTAAATCTCCACCTACTGTGACGCCGTATCCTTTAAAACTTGCTTTAATTGCACCTTCCAGATCACTCATACTAGAATCACTTTCGAAGAGCAAAAAAATCTTTCTTCCATAAGTTACTGATGAGATATAGGCAAGAGGGTTTCCTACGCCCATAAATGCATCCAATTCATTTAATTTTACGCCATCTTTAAAGAACCCCTTGATTCCATACTTAGGTGTATATGCAATGGTATAGTATGCTTGAGTAAAATCAATTAATATCCTGTTTTTCACTTCTTTGCTGTTAAATTCTAGGCTTGTTTGGATATCGAAGTTGAATGGTGTATCAACATGTAATCCGACTGCTACTGCTAGTTGTTTATTCGAATAAACTTGTGTGAGTTTATAGTAAAATTTTGCCGGAGTATCGATGTTAATATTCGTGTTTAATATATCTTTAATTGCCTCCGTTGTTGAAGCCAAGGAAGGTTCGGTAACTTCTTTTGAGAATACACCTGACGTATCAGTAGCGATTGCCATTGTAATAGAGCCAGTACTACGTCCGGCAAGTGGAACTGGATTGAGAATCCCTTCCATCAGTGGCTTAGATTGGATGAGTGAACCAGGCCATAGTGTATCCGCATAGGGATTAATTGCTACAAGTTCATTAGGAGTTTTAGTTAAACTATATTTTTGCTTTGAGCAAACAAATCCGACTCCATTGCTTTCAAATTCCTCGGATTTTGGACAAAATCCATCAGCATCGGTCGAATCTTCCATTCCACATAAGGGCACATTGCCCTCTTTTACTCCCTCTCCCACCCTTAGAGCTGCTATAGAGTCGATTGAATTTGCCAAATTGAAAGCATCTTCATCGATGGATGTGTTTGAATCGGCATTCGATTCTGGTGAAGAGATTTCCTTCTCAGCTATTTCTTCAAGGTCTGTACCTGGGACACCTTCCTGCTGTTCATTTTGAGGGCCACTGTCTTGTAGTCCATCAGTACCGACGTTTACATCATCTGAGTGGTGGCTGCTTACGTGCTTAACTTCTTTTATTTTTTGTTTTGGAGTTCCAAAATCTCCACAAGATATTGACATCAGACAAAAAAATGGCAACAAAAGGTGCTTTGCATACATATGCTTCCCCTATTCCTCTAAAGTGACTTGTTCTCGTTTGGTTAACAGGTTAACCGAATTGTTTTTCGGTTTTGGCAGGTTCTTGCTACATGTCTTGTAGGTAAGATTCTGTCTTCTCCGTATTCTTCTTTAATTACCATAGTATGCCGATTTTGTTACGGCCAATCTAATCTGCTAAAATCATTGTTAAAAAAATTACTTAGAAATTTATCCTAAACTATTAAGTTTATTCTGCCGATAGGTTCTGTATTGAAAATCTTGTATGCTTTAATGACATAGCAAACATGACGATGCTTTGAATAACATCCTAATGTTATTCTGGAACTTAGGAGGGACTATGAAAACAACAGCAAGACGCCAACGCAATTGGTGCAGCACATATGAAGATGTGGTTCCTGAAAAGGAAAGAGTAGAGAGCGCTATTGTAGGTGGGATATGCGCATTTGCTAGTTCAATGACTTTGCTAGCTTTCATTAGCTTAATTATGAAGTAAAAGTTCTTAGGCAACCTGTTTATAGAGGGTATTGAGGGTCTGCCGACTTTTGTTCTAATTTTTGACTTTTAATATCATGATTTTTAGCCTCTGTTTTGTTATCTCCGTCGATCTCAGCCATTTTTCCCAAGAATTCAGGTAGTTTTAATCCAGCGTTTGCTGATATTTCGTGCAACTGTGGTGCGACCTGCAGAAGATCCTTGATAAAATTATGTGTAGTCCCTTTTTCGTTGCCTTTGCCTCCCTGGTCCCAAACCGTAATTTTATCGATCTTGATTTTATCCAAGCCTTTGATTTGCTCTTTAATGATATCTTCTGCTTTCTCAATCATTAGTAGAGTTGCTGCGGTTTTACCATCTCCAGCTGCATGGATAAGATTCCTGTAGCCTTCAGCTTTTGCATCTAATTTCGCTTTGATACCTTCTGCTTCAGCTTTAGCCTTGGATAAAATGGCGTCTGCTTCACCCTGAGCCTCAAATCGGGTTTGCTGAGCAGCAGCAGCTGCAAGAACTTCAGCTTTTTGTTTTTCGACTTCGACCCTTGCTAGTTCTTCTTTGCGGAGCTTGGCGATTTCTTCTTCTTTCTGAGCATTGAATACGAGTTCTTCAGCCTTGGCTTTTGCAACCTCACCTCGTTGTCGTGCTTCAGCTTCTTCTTCTGACAAGGTAGCATTAAACTTTGCTATTTTAGCCTGAGATTGATTCTCGCCTTCTACAGCTTCTGCCCGTAGTTGTGCGATTTTGATGCGGCGTTGGTTGTCCGCTGATTGTTGACCAATATCCTGTTCAGCATTGAGTTTAGCAACATTCACTTCTCGTTCTTTGTCTGCAGCTTTTGTCCCGATTGAGGACTGCGAATTTTGTTCAGCGACAAAAACAGCTTTTTCTTTTAGAGCTGTGGCTTGCCCGATAGCTCCTTTTTTTTCTTGTTCGGCCACATCTACATGTGCCTGTTGGATTGCTTCAGCTGCAGCCTTTTTTCCAATGGCAGCAATATAACCCGATTCATCGGTGATATCTGTAATGTTGACATTTATTACCTCGAGGCCTATTTTTTGCAGCTCGGAATCTACGTTGTTGGAAACTTTGGTAATAAACTTATCCCGATCTCGGTTGATTTCCTCAATTGTCATGGTTGCTATGACTTCTCTAAGCTGTCCATAGATGATTTCAGAGGCTTGTCTTTTAATATCAGTTTCCGAAAGTCCTAAAAGCCTTTCAACAGCATTTAAAAGGACGTTCTTTGCTGTGGAAATTCCTATAGTAAAAGTTGCAGGGACGTTAACCCTTATATTCTTAGCAGATAGTGCTTTCCGTAAATCAATCTCAATAGAAATTGGTTCTAACTTGAGGAAAGTATAGCCTTGTATTAAAGGAATGATAAAGGTACCACCTCCATGGTATGTTTCTGCGGTGTTGCCACCTTTCACTTTTCCATATTTTACAAGTACTTTGTTTGAGGGGCACCGAACATATTGCTTTGCGACAAAAGTCAGTAGAGAAACTACAATTAAAACTGGCACCACAATTGTTGCCATCAATTCGTAAGACATAATCACCTCCTTGTGATAGTTAAAGTTGTCTTGTTAAGGATCTACGAAATTTTAAAACCTCGAGGTTTTTTGTTTGTTTTGTTATCTCTTGCTTGAGAAATAAGTTTGTCAATTGGCTTGACCCAAACGATTCCACTATCTGAAACCTTACTTACATAAATATTAGATCCACTAGGGATAAAGCTATCTTCACTCAAAGCATTTATGACTTGTAAACGTTCTCCGATCGTTACTTGAATCTTTCCACTTCCTGTTCCATTTTTAGGTATGGAGATATAAGCTCTTCCTCTAGAGCCGATTTCAACTTGAGAACTAGGATTGGGCTTATGGTTTAGTTTGCTGACTTGGAACAGTGCAAAAGAGCTGATAAACATAAGTATTAAGCCAAGGGAAAATGCACCTAGGACAGCTGATGTAAATGAAAATTCATACTCGTAACGCAAAGCAAGTCCCATCCAGCCACTACCCATAAGGAAGGCTAAAACACCCTGGAGGCTTAGAAATTTAAAAGCCTCAATGCTTTCAAATTCATGGGACGAATGATCAAGTTCGAAGTCGTCACTTCCTATTCCCCAAAAGCTTAGTAAAAGTTTAAGGACAAAAAAAAGGGTGCTAGACCCTGCTATTGCAAGCCAGATTTCTTTTTCACTCATAGGTCTTCTCATCAGCATTCTGTTTGTTAATTGCCCCTATCGGGCTATGAGACTTACTGAATGTAAGGCCAAAGCACTATCTGTCAATATGACTCTATAAAAAATATGTAAAAAGTATTCAGGCGTTTGATGGTGAGGTTGGTGGGCATTCCAAAAAAGATTTTTATTTAAGATGACGAGATGGGAATCTAGGGTGTAGGTAATACTCTTGTTCTTCTAAGAAGTGAGTCGATTTGTTTTTGCTAATTCTACCTAATTTGGCACCAATGTATCCGAGAAAACCAGGAATATAATAGAGCAACTCTATTCTTCTTATCCCACCAAAAATAGTTTCCATGTCTTTATGATATGACCGATATATTTGGATAGGTATTTTATTTCCTTTGCTGTCGACAAATCCGTTTTTTAAAATTTCCTTTACCAAACTACTCAAGTTGTGAACTTTTTTCTTTTTTAAATTGATGTCGGCACCACGAGCTAAAACTTCTAAAGCTGCATGCATACAAAGTTCCGATTTATGTCTGTCCATTAGTTTAATATACTGTTTCGTTCTAACTATGTTTGCGATTTTAAGGTTTGGAAATCTTATAAAAAATCCAGACCTGAACGCCTTATCTCGGATAAGGCGATAAGAACCCTTTCCAGGGTAGATGACTCCATGAAATTCGAAAT
Organism: Oligoflexales bacterium; assembly: GCA_045105515.1. Taxonomy (GTDB): domain Bacteria; phylum Bdellovibrionota_B; class Oligoflexia; order Oligoflexales; family Bog-1112; genus JABSRF01. The sequence goes on along the minus strand of JBGCDR010000010.1, from coordinate 8,557 downwards.
CTCCAGCCACAACAAAAGTATGGTATTGGTGTGGTGAGAATGCCAAAATGAGTTCCTGCCGATTGCTAAATGCTTCTAAGGGAATTAATGCATCTTCTATATAAGATGTTAAATCTATGATGTGAGAAGAATCATTGCTCTGGCTCAAATATTCAGGAGAGTTAAAAAACTCTTTTAGGTTCTCTTGGTTGGCTTTTATTGTCTCTCTATACTGATTTATTTCAAGAATTGCATTGTCTATTTTAGTGATTATTTCTTGGTTGTATCCATCACTGGCACCTATAGAAAACCTAGGTATAAAAATTAAACATATAAGGATTATTTTCAGCATAAATTGAGCTATAGACATAATTTGTCCCTTAGTTTTATAAGTCTACAGACAGTACTAAAACGATATTTCATTGCAAAGTCAAATGGAATTGAACCTGAGTGAATGTTTGTGACTTAATTGATAAATTCTTGTTGTGATTATTCACTCTTAAAATGGAGGAGAATAATTGATGGGTTCTGTGATCACATAGCTTTGAGCATTAAATAATGCAATAAAGTACAAATTGAAGAGGTCTACAATCACTTTTGTTTCCCCCTTTTTCTTCACAAATAATGACTCGTTGGAATAGATGAAAAATTAACCATAAATATTAATTGGTTGAACTTATGATCTTTTGCTTGAGTTTTTCGTTGTAATTTTTTTTAAATCAAAATTATAAATTACCGATATGTACTGTGGATAGAATAAAATTTTTATTTGAGGCTATAGATGGCTAAAATTCTCGTCCTAGATGATGAACCAGAATCTTTATTTCTTTACGATACTATATTTTCAAGGGATGGATATGAGGTTATTTGTCTTTCATGCCCTGTTTTGGCAATTGAACGTCTAAAAACCGAGAAGGTGGATATGGTTATCTCTGATTATCATATGCCGCAGATGAATGGGATAGAGTTCTATAATCATATTAGAAAGAATAAATTCCACGAAGGACAATTTATTTTTGTCACCGGGAGCCTTGAAACTAAACAAGGTATTCTCCGTCAAGAGCCTGGTGTAACAAAGGTTTTTGAAAAGCCCCTATCATTTGTTGATCTACTAAAATTTCTAAACAAAAATATCAAGCCAAGGGTTGTGGGAAAAAGGGTAGGACCAAAGTAATCTCATCTAGCAATTGAGGCGAAGCTATCAATTGCCAAGAACAACTGGGGTCAACAAGCTTGCTACGGTCATAGCCGCAACACTCGCAACGTTCGACAAATAGGTATAATCAATCAGATCGACAGTATCGCATGAGTCATGATAGCAGGGATTGGAATCGCCTCCGAAAAAATCTTGTGAGAGTACAATAGCAGGTATGTTCTGGTTCCAAAAACTGGTATGATCGCCGCGATCGGTGCAGGCTTCACTTCGCTGTAGTGGAGAAGCTGCTAGCTTAGCAGCTTCTAATATTACTTTACTTATTTTGCCCGAATTTCCCTCAGCTTGGTCAGCTTTGCCAATAAACTTACAATCGACAATATGAAATGCACTATCGTTATTTCCGTCGTAGCCTAGCATTTCTAGAATGATAGTGCCAATAACCTGCTCATTTTCTTTATTTGCCAGCATGTTATTAGCGTAGTTTGCAGATCCGATTAATCCAAGTTCTTCTTCATCAAATGCTAATACCCTTAAGGTGTAGCTGAAGTTCATGTTGCTCAAAGCTTTGGCAATTGCTAGTGCGCCTATGATTCCTGAAGCATCATCATCAGCCCCTACTGATTCTATCGAGTCGTAATGAGCCCCTAAAATCAAAAGTCTTGATTCAGCTGCGGCTCCTTTTTTCTCGGCTATGAAGTTAATTCCAGAGCCATAGTCGTCGAGGTTAACTTCAAACCCAAGAGCTTCATACTCTTGCTTGAGGAACTGGAGTGCCAGATCTTTTCCAGCCCTTTGATTGCGCGGTCCCAGGGTTTGTTCGATATTATTTATCAAAACGGGAGTGTTTCCAGTAAACCCTTGCAATTTTTGTTCAATAAATGCTTGGTCAACTTGGATTAAATTAAGAGTTCCAGGCTGTTCCAAAATTTGTGCTGCCGAGGGAATGACTGTTGGCTGTTCATCCGCTGCTGGTATGGTGTCCGAAGTGTTTACTTCTGCTCCATTGTTTTCCTCAGCGGACCCACTCATGGGACTTTGATTTTGCTCCTGTTCCTTTTCTTGTTTTTTTAACTGATCTTCAGCAGACCCTGGATTTTCTTCGCTCTTTTCTTCATTATCTCTTGGAGCTTCTAAAGTGTTTGATTGGGCGTTGCTGTCGTTACGTGTGTCTTGTTCTTGCTTACCAACCCTTGCTTCATCACTTTCATAACGCTTAATCTTATAGGTGGAGCTACCCTTGTCTTGGCAGGCGAGAATTGCAAGGGCTTGAAATATTACAAGTAGTTTATACATTCGAAAACCGGTATATTGTTGTATCTGTTCGAACTTTTCACGAAAGCCCCGACATAATTCTTATCGACAGATTTCCGTGAAAAATTTAGGCTAAATATTTACATTAGAATATTCCATGCGTATTTCTATGCTTAAGAGCATAGTTGCTACTGCAAGTATATGTTTATATGAAGGAAAAGATCCCGCTGCCAGGGGATGTGCTCGTTTAGATCTTATTTCTTGAGGCTCTTAGTAATTTTTAATAGGATTGCCCTTTCTCTAATTCGGAGGGTTTATGCCTCATAAATTGTTTAGCTTGCTGCTGTGCCTAACATGTTTAGCTTCTTGCGGGAGGCCCAGCAAAAAGTCAAAGGAACAGTTTCTTGCTCCTGTGTTTGAGAGCAAGGTAAATCGAGGCTTAGCTTTTACTGGGGTCGATCTATACTATTCTAGCTCGGATCTTTTCTACTATGACTATCAGCAAGGTTTAATTTTTGGATTGCTTTATGGTCAATCGGGAGACTCCGCTCTTTGGAGTTTAAATCAGAATCTTGTACTCTTCAACCGAACCCCCACACATCATAACTATGTGCTCTTTGAAAAAGCAAAACCAGGGTCTTACTTTTTAAAGCAGGAAACTAGAGGTGAATTTGAAAAAGGTGATCCTAATCATGTGTTAAGCCTTAACAATGGTCATTGGTTAGTGAGTTATTTTGGTAAAGGTAAGGTTACCAAGATCAATCCGGAGACTGGAAAAGAAGAACAGAAGCTTAAATTTCTTGCTGGTACTCCTTTTCATCCTGCATCTATGTTTAAGCGTGCTATTGATGGAATAACTTATATATTCATTGCTGCTATAGGCATTGAAGTTGATCCAGCAAATTACAAAACCGTTGCCAACGGTAAGCAAGGGATCTTCCTAGTTCGTGAAGATGAACAAGGCTTGACCGTTCTTAACCAAGGAAAACCAATAGCCCTTCCTAAGGCAAGTAACCCAGGATTTTATCATACGGATGAAATTTTTCCTATGGTTGCTGGGCTGTGTTATGTGGGCACAAAGGGCTGCAGGCAATCTATTGAATACTTAGATATTCCTAAGGCAGTAACCCTTGCATCTTCTGAACAAATCCTGACAAATAGCAGAAATTTGGATGAAGATCTGTTTACTATGAATGGAAGTCTTTGTGATGGATCAGATGCAGATTCACTATTCGCCAATGTTGTGTTTAATAAGGATTATGAGTCCTTTAAAAAAGGAGGAAAGTACCTGGTTAATATTGAGAATAAAGAAAAGATTGGTATTGAGTTAGTGCATCATTATGCTCACCCAGATAGCAGCGGTTCATACCTTTTATTAGCTGATAAAAATATTCGCACATTGTATTTTGGTGACATCAGTGGAGATAGGCAGGCAAGTTTAAATATCATCCATCATGGTATAAAGGAAATCATTCCTATGCAGCGAATTCCCTATCACGGAGCACTTGTCCCACAATGAAGGTGCTAGATCTATTTTTATGCTCTTTTCTCTCAATTTTCTTCGCTTTCCCAGTTTTTGCAAATCCTGAGAATAAGATTTGGGTTTATGGTAAACGAAAGGAACGTTTCCGAAGGCCGCATGCAGGAAAGTCGCTTAAACTAAAGCCATCAGAGTCTTCACGTTTATTCAGTGACACTCATTTGAAAGAGGATGCTTCTCTAAAACCAGAAGAAACTGGGCGTTCTTCCCCTTCGGGATTTTCTCTGCCTAAAATTCGTGGACAAGATCAGAAGCTCACCGAAGTTTGGGTGGAAGATGCCTTAATCCATGATCCTTGGGAAGGCTTGCCTCTTGCATCTGAATTAGACTTAGTTGCGTTTGGAGAACTGTCGTTGGTGCAGGGGGTTTCTCCAGCAGATTTGATGAGCCTAAACCCTATTGGTAGCCTAAAGTACAGTGTTAGGAAGCTCGGAAGGAGTCGAAGCAAACTTGGTTTTAGTGTTGGTGAACCGTATGGAAGTAACTTCTTTGCACGCACCTTCCAGCACTGGAATCTGGGCTCTATGCATGGCAGCAGTCTGCTTTATGGGCGCAGCTACCAAACTGATGGTAGGTACCATTACTATCAAGACCAGGGTAACCCTTATGATACTGAGTCGGGTTCTTATCAATATAGGAGCAATAATGATCAAAAATCTTTGCAGCTAATGCCTTATACGAGCTTAAGAATTGGTAAGCATTATCTTAATTTCATTGGCTTGATGTCTCAATCCAAAAGCGGTATCCCCGGTTATGGCAGCTTTCTAAGCCTTGCTAAGCAAATAAAAAAAGGTGGATTTGCAAGTGCTAAATATACTTATGAGTTTGGCAATCACTCTAGCTTTCTAATTCCTACAAGTTTTAAGCTTGGCACCTACTATCGTGATGAAGTAGGCCATACTTCAGATCCTGAACATCCATTATTGGATATTGAGGTAAATGAAAGCCGGAGGATGAAAGTGAAACGTCTTGATGCTGGCTTATTGTGGCAGAGTGTAGCACTTCACTTTGACTCAAAATTACAACTTGGAGAAAGCCAACTAGAAACAAATCAAAATCAAAATACTATTTTAGCAGGTCAAAGAAAGCATATTCAGGGTTTGTTTAGTTCGATTTTAAATCCACTTAAAAATCTTAGTATTGAAATAAAAATTTTAGACAGGATGCAAGTTGATCAATTCTCTAGTAAGGTAGAAACCTATCAATCAAGTATTGGCACCCCTTCTCTAGAAGTTAGTCATAGGATGCAAGCTTATTCCTTAGCAAGTTCCTTACAAGGCCCATCTCTTTTAGCATATATACAAGTGGCATTTTATCAAAGACCCCCGACTATGATAGAAGAGTTTGGCGATGGGAATCGGGTTGTTCCTTCGTTATTTGTTAAACCAGAAACTATGGTTCATCATGAAATTGGTTTGGATTATGAATTGTTTGCCAAAAAGCTAACCCTTCATATTGGTGCCTTCTTAGATTGTACTAGCGAGAAAATTGCCTTTGTTCCAGCACTTGCATACACGTATATTGCAAAAAATATCGAAAATACCCTGGTAAGAGGAGGAGAACTTGCAGCAGAGATAAATTGGGGACATACAAACCTACTTGCGAGTTACACTTACCTTCAGCCACAAATACTTAGCCGACACTTTTCTGGGCGTGTCATTCCGGGCCTCAGTCGCAACAGTTTGATCTTATCTGCAAGCCAGTATTTAAACCAATTTTGGAATCTACGTTTGCGTGCTAGGTATCGCAGTGAAGCTTATCGTGATATGGAAAACTCGATTTTGGTTCCTAATATTACCACTTATGATGCTTCCAGTGACTATAAAATCGGTTTTGTAAAAAAGTATGAACTTAGTCTTGGGCTTTCCATTATTAACCTTACTGATATTAAGACCATGCCTTTAACCTCTCCTTATGACTCAAATCGTAAGGGTTTAATCGCTTATAGTGATGTGGATGGCTATCCGCTTCCGGGACGACAGTGTCTCTTGCACGTTCATCTAGATTTTTAGATGAGTGGCCTTTAAAATGCATAGGTTCTTAGTTTCTCAGGTTGAGCAGTTAGTCCGAAATTTTTGAAATTTTCGCTGGAATATTTGGTATTGAAAAAGAATTAGATGAGCATCCAGAATTGTCATTAACTTTCTTAACTATACAATATAAAATCCGGGCATCGTACCGTCTCAGTTATACACAAGTTTATACAATCCTATTTAAAACCTTGGTTTCCTACTTTACCTTGCTATCAGCAGTACAATAAAAGGTTAAATCGATTGGCCGATATACTCGAATTAGTAACGATAAAAGATCATTGCAAATGAGGGGTTTAATTTGAGGTCATTTAGAGATGCAAATGTTTCGACAACTGTTCTCATGGGTTTAGGTTTTTCAATAATGGAACTCTGCTCTAGCCGCTGGAACATTTATAATTCTGCTTTCAGCTCTGATTGCATATATTTTCCAACCATCAGCTTTCTCAGTCCTCAATATCAGTTAAATTTGAAAAAGAAAAGTTCTCAAATCAAACTAAGTCCTGAGCCTGATCAAAATAACATTGTCATGGCTGTTGGTTGGGCGCTTTTGCAGACTATGGATTATCAAAAGTCAGAGATTCCTAGTGAGTTACAGGAAGCTGTGAATAAGAGGATACGAATCCCTGGATTTGGAGTTCCACTCAGCGATGGGTTTAATAATATTAAAGAGTTCCTGCTTGTTCCAAATCAAATGGCATGCATTCATGTTCCTGCGGCTCCACCTAATCTAGTTGTTTTAGTTGAGCTTGAGACAGGCGTTTCAATCAGTGAACTTACGGGCCCTCTTTGGATAGAGGGAGTTTTAGAGGTTAAAAAAAGTGAGAGTGTCTATGGGGCTGCCGCTTATGAAATGAAGGCTTTTAGTGTCAAGCCTTACTCGGTGCCAAGCTGAACTGTTCCACATAAAAATTCCCAGAAATTCTCACTCTTTACTGAACAATTCCATCTTTTCATCAAACTATAAATTACATCCTCATAATTATGGTTCAATTCTCCTGGAGGCGTGGCATTAACTCAATCAAGTTGCAAGGCTTCGTCTGACTATCTAACTGGTATTTTATTATTCCATTCCACCCTGTTTTGCATGCGCCCGTGCTTCCAGGTAATACAAAAATATAGGTAGCATTTGCAACACCAGCTACACACCGAGATTGAATAGTGGAGGTGCCGATTTCTTCGAATGAAACAGTTCGGAAAACTTCACCAAAACCAGGCAGCTCTTTATCAAACAAGGGGACTAAAGCTTCTGGAGTTCCATCCCTTCCAGTGACACCAGTTCCTCCTGTACTTATTATTGCATCGCACTTAGGGTCCGCTATCCAAGTCGATGTAGCTGCTCTGATTTTATAGATATTATCTGGAACAATTTTTCTTTCATACAGACAATGCCCAAACTCGGAAATTGCACCTCTGAGATAGTCCCCTGAGCGATCAGTGGCAAAGGTGCGTGAGTCTGAAACGGTAAGCACAGCGATATTAATCTTTTGAAACATTAAGCCATCCTCTAAATATACAACGCAAATAGCCTCACATTTAAACAGATATGTTAAAGAAGGTGGAGCTATTGTTTTTAAGTACTTATAAATACCTATCTTTTAAGGTGTAAGTTTAAAGTGCTGGATATTGAGGGAGCATAGTCTTTGAATTAACTTGGCTAACTAGCTAAGGTTTATGATATGATATATTGTATCATTAATATTGACATTGGTAATCAGCTATGGTTTCAATAGAGAAGGATGTGAAAGGGTGTTTTCTATGGATTCAAATAAACTAGAAAACATTATGAAAAAGGCAAAATATTTTTCTAGTAATAAGGGAATGAAGCTTACTCCAACGCGAAAGCAAGTTTTAACTACTATGCTAAGGTCAAAAAAAGCTCTCTCGGCATATGAGCTAGCTGAACAGGTCAAACTGGAGTTCCATAGATCAATCCCAGCAATGTCTGTTTATCGTATTCTTGATGTTTTGACTGATGTAAAGCTTGTCCATAAGATAAGCTCTGTCAACAGATATATAGCATGCTCTCATATTACCTGTGACCATAAGCATATGTTTGCAAGGTTTCTAATCTGTATTCGCTGCTATAAGGTAAAGGAGCTTATGACACAATGGTTTACTACAAGCGCTATTCAAGAGAACGTGGAAGCTTCAGGTTTTCAAATTCTCAATGAGCAGCTTGAATTGAATTGTTTGTGTAGTGAATGCTCAGATAAAAAAATATTTCAGTGATTCGATACTCAAAAGAGTATTAGAGATAGTAAGTGCATGTATGCAAAGACAAGATTGTCTTTACATTATATTTGCTTTAGACCGAATAAATATTTTTCTAAAGGAACCAAAATGAAAAGTGTATTGTTTACATCAATTTTGCGTGCTTTTATTGGATTTGTAGCTTGCAGTGATGACGATGATAGCAGTGATTCCAGCGGAAGAGGTCACAAACTAAGAGATTTATCTTACAATAGAGTTGTCTAATTTTTTAACCGGCTAATATTATTATTTTATATGATTATTATGTAAATATTGATAAGCTGATCCCAAACGTAATTCTGGGAGGGCTTGATATGTTTATTTTCATGTTACCGGAAAGACAAGTGA
>JBGCDR010000009.1:0-19100 GCA_045105515.1 Oligoflexales bacterium | reverse complement strand
AAACTTAAGATTTTTCTCTTATTAGCTCTTAAACACATCTTAGGAAGGGGAATTTTGATGAAAATATTTTTTTCAAGCACAAATTTGTTTTGAATTCTGGACGGCAAGATTATTTTTGCATTTTCTTATTGAATTCAAGCTCTAACAAGCGAAACAATTGGACTCACAAGATCAGGAATTTGCCTTCCTCCCCTCGTAGGACCAAAACTAGAGTAATCTACAACAGCGTTACGATCTGCTCCAGTCCAACCATAAACATTATTTGCCTGATCCTGAGAAATCATTGCTCCCACACCAAATCCATGATGAGGAATATAGTCATCAGATGGCCCCGAACTCACCCCTGGCCCATTATTGCCAGCTGCAATTGCAACAAGGATTCCTTGGGAAGCTATTTCCTGATCCAAAAAATCAGCAAGAAATCTGGCCGATGCTAGATCCGAAGTTGAAAATCCCCAACTGATACTTATAGCGTCAACATCTTGCTTTTTTGCGTGCAAAAACATCTCAATAAACTGATCCATGGTATAAATATCTTGTCCTGTCACGTCGAGGGTATAGGATAAAAAACTAGCCTTAGGGGCCAGGCCCATCAATGATCCATCACCATAGCCATCACCTCCAATAATCAATGCACATGCGGTACCATGGCCATGCAAAACACGGTGAAATTGAACTTTTTCTTCAGAATGAATAGTAACAGCAAGTGCATGTGTTCCTTTCTTCTCACCCCGGTCAACCATATTTATATATTGGCTACTGGTATTAAAATCCTTTAGAAATTCTGTTTCAGGATCTTCAATGACTCCATTACCATCAAGATCGATCCAAATGCCATATTGATCGTCATTGCTAATCCCTAGAACAAAAGAATAAAGATCTGTAGTACTGCCATTTCCATTAAGGTCCACTCCATCTGGAACCAAGTAGTCTTGAGCAAGCTGAGCCTCAGACAAAGTACCTTTTGCAATTATTTTTTTAGGAGCAAGTCCAGGCGCAAAACTCAAGGGTATTTCAGCCAAAGTATCAGAAACTTGATCGAGCTTCACTTCCCCAAAATTAGTAAGATCATAAAACCCTTGTAGTTTAGCACCTTTTTCAGTACCACTAAGTCCGTTAATCCCAAAATCTATACCCGTATCAAAAACAGCAACTTTTACACCATGCCCATCTGCTTCGGGAAATCTTTTCACCAATGCATCAACACCCACTACATTTCTGACAGTTAAAAGATCGAGAGCACTAGAGTCTTCGAGAACAAACTGACTAGGCACGAAACCAAGTCTTTGATTTGGACTAATTTTTATCTCATCATTCAAACTTATTTTTGCATTTGCAACTATATTTAAGTCTTTCAACAGTTCTTTCGGTCCCTGCAAACGGTATAGACGCTTTGAGTCCGATAAAGGTGCTAATAGCTCAACTTCTTTTCCTGAAATGATCTTGTCTTGCGAAATACCTCTTGGAAGCAAGACTAATAAATCAAGTTCATCTTTATCCTTAGTTCGCCGAGAAAAATCCTCCACAGCGTCAGATATTTTTTGAGTTGGCTGTTCATTTTGACAAGCCAAACTTATGACCATAACAAGAAAAAACACCTTAACAGGCCTTATTAGCATGCTTTATTCCTCCATTTGTAATGAACCTTCCTTAATTATTACCATGATGAATAAATGCTCACAAGCAGATCTTAAAACCAGCAACTCGGGAAAAAAGCAAATCTCGAAGAAAGGTATTAACAATTTTTTACTATTTAATTACAGGCTATTAAGGAATTTACTTAACTCTCTGAGTTAAGCTCCGAATTACTATCTATGGGTTCAAGACGGAGCACCGTCGATGAATAATTTAGAGGTGAATACCATGAGCCAGAAGTATAAAATTCTGATTATCGATGACGATGATACATTTCGCGAGTTCCTCCATCACAGTTTAAAAAAAGATTTTTGTGTTATAGAAGCCGAAAATGGCATCGATGGGATGGAAAAAGCAAAAGACTCCGATTTAATCATCACTGATATTATTATGCCTGGGATGAACGGATTAGAATTGATAACCAATCTTCGATCAAATTTTAAAAACCCAATATTTGTAGTTTCAGGTTCTTCCGTGGAACCTGAAACGGCATTTGAGTTTGGAGCAAACCTATTTTTACAAAAACCATTTAACCCTCAAATTCTCAAACAATATATCAATAAATCACTAAACAAGATTAAAGAAGAAGGGCTCAATTAAGAGCCCATTATCATTTCTACAATCGGAAAACCAATCTCAGTTGCAAGCGATGTTAAGCCTGAAACAAGCCTATTTTTTTTAAAGTGTGTGATATTAAGTTTTTCGAGTAAAGTGATCAGTTTAATGAGATGACTCTTATAAATGATAGAATTATGGAACCAAGTATTTCATCTTATGGGATAAGTAAGCATCAAAATTTGAATAACAAGTTCAACCATAAAAACTCAATTTTAAATTTAATCTTAAGACACCATAAATAAGAGGAAAAGAGAAAATGGTTGGAGCCTATGAACTAGGCCCCTTAAAGAATAATGAAAAATTCATGCGACTCAAAAACCAACAAATTAATGGCTTAAGAATTCTACAGCAGCATCCAACTGAGCATTAGAGTAATCACCTTTTTCCATAACATCAAGAACTTCATCACTAGAAACTTCTACTTTGATTTTGTCGTTTACATCAAAGTCAACTAGTTTAGAGTTGATTAAGTCTTTTAGCTCACCGACCTCTGCAGGCTTCAAAAAAGGCAGGTTTGCACTGATTTCGTTAACACTTTTGTCATCAAGTACAATGATAGTAGAGCCTAAGATCGCAGCAGGAGTATCGATAGTTGCAACAAGAGCAAGGTATGAAACACCAAATGCGATACCACCACCTACAACTAAAGCACCAGCTAAAGAACCAAGTGCTTTTGCGTTTTCATCTGCGCCTTGTGAAGCTGCAATGATCCCAATACCACCAATCACACCAGCTTGAGCTGAAGTGCTCATAACAGCGCCGTTCAACAATACCGAACAAAGTACGGGTGCAACTATTTCCTTGATTTTCATGTCGGACTCCTAAACATTATTGTTAATATTTCCCTAAAATCTAGGGAAATTGGTAAAATTAATTTGCAATCGTGAACTGAATTTTAGAACTTCTATAAATTTTTTTATTAGAATTTTTTCCAAAATTTTTATAGGTCACATCGAGATGATATGGCCTATTTTGTTTTGATATTTCGATTTTAATATCTTGATTCTGAAGAAATATATGTCCCTGTAGATCTTGATTTTTATGTGGATTCGAAAGTATAATCGTATTTAATTCATTTTCTTTAAGTAATCCACAATCAAAGTTTACCCGTGGGTTTTTCCCACGAAAAGCACCGACAATCTGCCTATTGAGTCTTGCTGTAAAAATCGATTTCATTGAGTCAAATCCTGATATATCCAAACTACATATAGCAGGATCTATATAGGCACTTTTATTCTCGACTCCACTATGATCCTCGAATTTAACTTCCGCAGTCTTGGAAAGAAATAACTCAGAATCTACAGCTCTAATAAAGTATTTTATTCCAGAACTTAGACTTAAGGCATCCCCATTAAATTTTTCTGATGGTGGAACAGTAAAAACCATTCGGTCCGCAATCATAGACTTCGGTTCTATATTTAATAGCTTGTATGCAGAAACCAGTTTATCACCATGACAAGAATAGAAAGCTATAGATCTCAATTCAGGGCCAATCAGATTGAAAAAGGTTTCATCAAAACGATTGCCTTCAACATCATAAATATACCCATTTTCGTCACCATGAACTATGAAGATTATATTTTCTATGCCACCTATCTTGATATCATGCAAAACTTTATCTAAGGTAACATTTGGTCGATATTCCCAATCTAAAGATATCTTATCTGCCTTCAAACCTTTCATCACAGGCATATCAATTTTTGTATATTTGAGGTAATTTTTGAAAGTAACACTTTCATGTACGCTAGCTCCGAGACCATTGATTGCATCAATCAACTTTTTGTGGCGTTTTTCTACAGCTTTTTTAGGAAACCAAGTAAACATCTCTAAAAACCTTTGCCGCAAGATATTCTTAAATGCTTTCTTTGATCTCCCTCGAGAAAGAACTGCTTTGATCATTTCCCCTTCTTGCTCAGCAATAATCCTACTGCGCTCAGAAGTGCCAATACCTATGGAATAAATTAAATTCGTATTGTTTATACCTTCTTTGTTTTGTTCTTTTTTATATAGAGATTCGGTGGGAATAGTATAAACCAATGGCTGCGCAAGTTTTTTGGTTTTCCAATTTACGATGGTTTCACCTAGGTTCTCAACTCCTGCTTGACCTTGTAGTGGATTAATTAAAAGAACGATCCCAAAAGCTAAGTTTTTCCATATAATTTTATTGAGGTTTTTATTCGAAATTTGAATGTCCACGATATTTCCTAACGTGCAAATTACATTTTTTGACTAACTATATTTCAATAAAAATTTTATTTAGCTTCTATTTAAGTAGCGATCGTTTTATCTCTAACGAATCTCAATTTGATATTCAAGGTCTAAATGATCGTTTTAAAAAAAAAAGAATATGGGATATGTTGATAGCTATACTTTATTTAGGTTTTTCAAGATTTAAATGAATTTTATCTATGGTCTTAATTTTTTTAGGTTATTTAAAGATTTAGGCTTAATCTTTTAACGATTTCATAGATGGATTTTAAGGTAAGTAGCAAATTTATTAGCTTAAACATATTATATAGTTCCAGAAAATATTCAAACCTATTGCCCCCAAACATAAGGGCATAGTTTATGTATGGGTATGTCTTCATGGAAATAAAAATAAAAATTCTTATAATAATTTTGGTATAAAATTAGGTGATAACATTAGTAAGGCATAAGAGAATAGCCTACTTTAATTATGTAAGCAAAACAGGATATTTTATGGCCAAGAGATAGAAGATAGTGAAAGATTCTTATTATTGCTTTATTAATGCAAACTCATGCGACTAGCTGCTAAGCTAAATAAAAAAGATCCTATTTTTGAATGATATAGAGGGAAGCTCAATTGACAAGAAATTTTTTAATACTAATTTCACTTTTCAGCTTAATGGCATCTAGAATCTACGCAGGAAATCAGGCTATAAGTTCTTACGAAATTGCTCGTAACCTTCTCCTACTAGAGATGGAAATTGAGAGAACCTCATTCTTATATTCAAAGCTCCATCCAATTTACCAAACAAATCTCTATGATGTAATTTTAAAAGACCTTAGTCCAAATACCGATAACATGAACATGGCGGAAATCGGCAGCTTAATAAATAGGCACAAGAGTATACTGATGAACAGGATTGAAAAATATCTAGGAAACAAGAAATCTTCACACAAACAGATTCTCTACTTTACATATATGGAATATAGAACAGGAAGATTCCCTGCAATGACCCATTTTAATTTAAAAACTGCAAATTGGTCTAAAGACTGGGAAAATGTTTGGAAAAAATTTATGAATACAAGCTTCAATCATTCTCTTACTACTATGTACTCTCTAAATGATGAGATATTGCTCAAGAATTTTATTTTAAGATTCCGCAAATCATACCAAAAAGAGTTACTTATGATTCAAAAAAATCCAGTCTACTGGCAAATCCTTTTCAAGCTTAGCCAAACCGTAGAAAATGACCTTATATCTGCAAGCAGTACTAGTACTACGAAAGATTAAGCCATCCAGCAGAATACCAACAATAATTATTGTCTTAGATTAAAATCTTGATAAGAAGTCATGACATCGAAAAATCAGTCATAATCACCGCGATATTATAATATTTATGAATTCCTCGACCTGAAACAATGGGCATCAAGCTTAAAAGCTGTAGCATTGACAAATAAGTCACTCCTCGTCTTCAGCTTCTATTTGAAAATTTGCCGTACCCCATAGGCTTCCGCTGGTGATACCTACAATCACATCATTTCCACCAGTACCTGGGCAGTATACCCGGGTTTTAATCGCCCCGACTCCACAAGCATCCGTACACCATTCTGAAGGCGGAGTTGCAATTCCAACGTATTGATTATCTCCAGGTAAAGGGACAACTGTTTCAACAGGCCCACCAAAGGTCATTAATGGTACAAAAGAAACTCCCGACACAGGAACCCATGCAGCAGTATCGGTGGTGTTTTCTGCTTTACTACCTCCAAGAACTTCTCCATTTGTTTGTTCAGCTGGCAGCACTTGTCTTGGTTTTTCTACTACAAATCGTACAGGTAATTCCATTTCAAATGGCCCACCACCGCAATTAATTTGGAATTCCGCATTATTAATACCATTTGGAAACAGAAAGCGTACCCGCATATCATTGCTAGGTAGTTTTGCATCTCCACAATTAATAGGACAAATTCCAGAAGGTTCATCCGGATCAGATTCGCCAACACAGGTGTTAACAACAAAGATACTTGCACACAGTAACAGGCTTAAACGATTCTTTTTGTATTTATCTAACATTCAATTTCCTCATTGTTCTTCATCAAGCACATATGGAACCATTAGAAGAAAATAAGTTTCTAAATCAAAGTATAGCCTTATCGTTTAAGTCTGCAAAATTCCCTAGAAGATTAGAGAAGATAATGCCGAGTCTAGGCAATTGTTATACGGATAAAAATATAGGAAGATAGTTTCACATATAGAAAAAACTCGTAAAATAGATGTGTTAACCTACTAAACTTCGGTGCTACAAAATCAATAATTAATAACATCTTCGAGTAATAGCTACCTACCAGTATGGGCAAATTTTTTGGTTTGATAACTAAAGCTAAAAAGGAAATTTTTCTTCATGATGAAAATAGAGGCAGACTCTTGAATTGCAAAGGAGCGTTTAGATATTTTGCTCAGAAATTTGAAAGATGATGGGGTGGGTAATGGGACTTGAACCCACGAATGCCGGAATCACAATCCGGTGCGTTAACCACTTCGCCATACCCACCACAGCAACGTCGTGTAGGATACTCAAAGCAAAAAAGATGTCAACTAACTTTCTCCATAATAGGTGCGGCAACTTAAAACTAAAGGATAACTATCCCTCAATAACCCTAATTTTTGATTTCTGTCTTTGCTCCTTAAGCCAGCGCTGCATCTGCTCAGCCAACTCCTTTTGACGCAACTCGAACTCAAGTTTCTCTTTCTTTGCCAAAAAGTCAGTATTATCTGCAAATTGTTTTGATTCTAAGTAGAAGATATAGATGCCATTTTTTAATCTAAGAGGCTCAGCAAATTCTTTCTCATCCAAAGGCTTGACTACTTTTGCTATGTTCTTATCAAGATGGGCCAGCTTAAATACTGCTGGTTTTCTTAACTTGCTATCTGAATAAATCTTTTCAGCTTCAACAAAATCCATTCCATTTGTTAGCTTTTCATAAACATCGCCTGCAAGTTTTTGCTTTTGCTCTACAAAACTGGACTGCGCTCCTTCGGGAATCGAGAATAAGATTTTTCTAATGGACACACTGAGGGCTTCGCTAGAAGGCCCCTCCTTTTTAAGGTAATAGGACTCAACATCTTTATCCGTAATCTTGACTAGAGGCATTAGAACACGTCCACGAAAACGCATAAACAGGATCTGATCGTACATATCCCTTTCATACACTTCGTAACTTTTTCCCTCCCGAGCCAGGAATTGCTTAAGCTGTGGAAGATCAATATTGTTAGACTGTAAAACCCGGTCTATCTGACTTTGAATTTCTTCCTCACTCACACTAATTTCCAAAAACTCGGCATGAGCAAGGACTAGCTCTAGATTGATGGCATCTTGAAGAGCATGCTCCTGGTCCGGATCCCCCTGTTTAGCCGGGAAGCTTGAAATTTTTACTAATGGGCCACCTTCAACTTTTTCGGTGACCTCACTGTGTAAAATAGGGCGTGAGTTAACTTCAGCGACCACCCGATCGACTAAAGTCCTGCCGTAAGAACTGGAGCTTAGTAAAAGCCACAAAAATAGGTGTAAGTTTCTTATCCAAGGTTTTTCTACCAAAATACCTTGGGTGTACTCACTTTGATGGAATGAAGTGCAAGATCGACCCATTTTTGATATGCCCTTTCTTTCTCTTTTTCAACAAGCTTTTCTTTCACCTGAGCTGCCGCTTTTACAAAACTTAGCTCCCTAGGCTTAATCTTCTTTTCGAGCATAATAATATGAAAGCCGTATGTCGACTTCAGAATATTACTGATTTGCCCAGGTCGCATGGAAAAAGCTACCTCAAAAAAGCGCGGCATACCATAGCCAATTGGAAAAGGTGGTAAAAGACCGCCCTCATCGGCTTCTGGAGTGATCGAATGATCTCTAGCTAAGCGTTTAAAATTACTACGGTTAACTTTTGCTCGTATTTTTCGAGCCTGCCGTTCATCAGCAAGAACAATCTGGCGGATTCTTACCATTGCCGGAACAGCAAACTCATCTCGATTATTTCTAAAATATTCTAAAAGCAGACTTTCATCCACCACAACTGAGCTATAGACCTTCTCCTCTAGATACTGAGATAATATGCTCTGCTCACACAGCCTCGCCTTAAGCCGGTCTTGATTTTCACGACTTTCGAACAAACCCTCTTCAGCTTCTAAGGTTTTAGCCCAATCCTGTAAGCAATCGACATATCGATTCGCATCTGCCAGATTGAAACTTTTATCCTGCTTCACAAGCTGGTAAAGCATGGTTCTCTCAACTAGGCTATTGAGAATGGTTTCCTTCAACGATATCAGTTCTTCATCAAATCTGTCTCCAAAATCTGGAATGGGTGTCATATCGAGGCGCTCTGCATTAACCAAACCTTTAGTAAGAAGATCGTACTCAAATGCAACATCATCTTTGCTAATCTGAGCCCCTTCAATCTCCACTAAAACTTTTTGGTGGCTATTTTGCAATCTTCGACGCAGATCCGCTCCTCTTTCAATACTATGATTGGTGTGAAATACCCTCCATGCATAAGCTCCCAGACAAAAAGCAATCACAAACAAAAATAGAAATGGCCATTTTCCCATAATCGATCCTTTCATTCACTTGCACAAAGAGGTAAAAACAGGAGATTTAATTATAGTTTCTCATCATGAATTCGAGGTGAAAAGCTAAGTAAACTTAGTTTTAAGCCGCTCAATGCCTGTTTCCAATCTTGATTACTATCGCCATGGGCATTGTCTAATATTTTTTTAAAGGCCTCTGTTTCTGGGATTTTACTGCCTTTAAATTGAAGAAGTTTTTTAAAATATTCTTCACAAGCTTGACGTTCACCAAGCTTGCCAAACACGAGGCTCAAATTATAGGTAATTCGCTCATGAAAAAAATCACCACGACTACAACTTAATCCAAGCTTGAGCAAGCGCAAAGACTGCTTGAATTTAGATTTGGCAAAAAAGCGCTGTGCATAAGCACTCAAAAAATCTACAAAGTCATCACTAAAAGTCTTTCCCGTAAGAATTCGTTTAACTGTTTCTATTTCAAGATCAAGAGCGAGCAAGTTTTTAGCAACCCCTTCATCAAATCTGGAGGCAAATTGAGGAAACCGCTTTCTAGCATTACGAAAATAAGATAATGAACGTTCATAATCTTCCAAGTGAAAATGAATATTCCCAAGGTAATAATCCCTTTGAGGATTGAGTTTATGATAACAATTAAGCCTTTCCATAAGCTCAAGCATGTTACCATATTCGGAATCCTTCAAATAGGCCATTGATAGCTGGTGTGCTGCCCAAAGGCACTGAGGATCAGCAGCTAAGAGCTGTTTTAGGAGAGTTTTAGCAGTAAAACGCTGTCCGAGAATCAACAGCGCTTTGATCATAAGAAAAGTTTTTGGGTTAAGCAACTCTACGATAACAAATTTGTTTAATTCTTCTTGGAGCTTGTCTAAATTTTTAGACTCAATTAAGTGTCCAATCTGGTAGGTATAACCATAGTCTGATCCTATCTTTTCTGCTTCAAAAACTCGTTCGCTAATATAATGTTCAATAGATGAATGGTCAGGAGTTAAATAAACAAGCTGATCCACACCTAGTTCTCTAAAAAAATAGTGGTGTTCTTTTGTAATATCCGATTTATTTGCATATACCACAATTCTACTAAAAACCTGGTGTTGTTTACGGATTAACTCATAGAACAAAGCTATTTTATCAGGAATAAAGCCATCCCACAGGCATAAGCAAATATAAGGCCGGTCATGAATTATGTCTGCTCCCCCAGCTATTAATTTTACTTGTTTAGGTAAGCTGAGAAGTTCAAGTTTACCTCCATACACCAAAAGGGGTAACTCTAGTTCTTGTTCTATAAAATCTTCAGAAAGCATATTCACTTAGAAGCGCTCCCGATTAAATAAATAGATTTTTAGGTAATTGTTCTAATAGGCCTTTATCACGAGAAAAGAGGTTTGAAAGTGATGCCATTTTTTCAATCCTAAACAGATGTTGATCCATCACGCAACACAATTCATTAACATCACAGGGGTAATGCTCAGCAAGCTTCCTAAGGGAAACTAGAGAATATTTTTCTGAATTCACCAAAATTTTTGGTAAGCGGGAAACTGCAGTCCACGGGCTGATTCTCGACGATATTAACTGAACCCGTTCGCATGATTTTTCGATCCAGGTTAAAGAGCGAGGCAATGGTTCAGCAGGGACTCCATATTCAAGCTCTCGGTTAGCTACTTCCCAGAGCTCATAAAAATTTTCGATACTATCAATCGCTGAGAACAAGCAATCTTGCCAGATTTTATGCCTGGATTCATGGTACTCAAATTCAAGGGCCTTATCATACATCGTTGTGAGCAATGAAAGCACTTTATATACACGATCAAGATGAAATAGTGAGGATTTTTCGTCAGTCATCGAAAACCTGTCGTAGTTGTTTTAGACATCTATTTTTTTAATGAATATCTTTTTATTTTCTATACTTAACTGGTACTATGCTATGGTGTTTATGAAGTAATTATCAAACTTTATTACCATGATTTGAAAATTTTCTTTATTAGATTATAGCATCTTATCAGGAGATAAACGACCAATGGTATACGTTCCAGCTATTCAAAATAATGTTCGATAGAGTGCATAAATATCTTTGTATCAAGCTGGTTTTAAGTCGATCAAAAAAACATCCCTCAACCCAGTCCAATTATAAGGCTAAATATTATTATATTAGTATATTACATAAGCTACTAAGACTTTTACATGAACACCCCGATATATTATTTATAGATAAAAGTGAGCACTTGATAAACAAGCTCAAAGTTCTAAATAAAAGAGGTTACATCGTGATTAAAATTTTCTTCCTTGCATTAGTACTTTTTTGTGCCGTCTCAGTCGGCTTTACCTATCATGCTAGTTCAGGTTTAGAAGGACATAAACTCGAATATAATGCTCAGCTCCAGGCATTGTTACTGCAAGGATTTAAGTATGAGCAAGCTACATCTCTACTAACAGATCAAGGCATCCATCTAGACGACTCTTCCATAAATGACAATATTCTTAGCTTTGTTAGTCATGCTGTAGATACCATTGAAGTGACTAAGTGGGATCAATAATATTGTCGAGACTATTTGCTAAATCACTTGATCCACTTTATAGAAAACGTCTTGAGCCATTCCAATAATCTCCCTTGATTCAAGGCCTGGTTATTGTTTGTATCTTTAAGCTTTATTTTTAAACTAAAATCCGAACCTAGGCTTAAAACCTGTTGTTGCTCCCCAACTATTGTCAAGAGCTTTGCAATTTGGGCTTCAGAGAGTTGAGAAAATTGGATACTCCATTCACCATTACCCTGCTCTATCAATCGCGATGCTCTCAGTTTTTTTAGGTAGATTTTTAAGCTCGCAATAACAAACAACTCACTTAAAGGTATTGGAAGCGAGCCATAACGATCTTTAACTGAACCGGCAAGCTCATAAATATCTTCTTCCTGGTCACAGGAAAAAATTTGCTTATAAGTAGCAAGTCGATCGGCTTCATATTCCATATATTTTGCTGGAATGTGAGCTCCAGATGTGAGTTTTAACTCAGGATCAAGTACTTCATCTTGAGCATGACCAGCAAGTTTTTCAATACTTTGGTTGAGCATGGTAGTATACATCTCAAGGCCAATAGAGTTTACATGCCCTGACTGCTCTCCACCAATCAGGTTACCAGCCCCTCTCAATTCTAGGTCGTGAGCAGCAATATGAAAGCCTGCTCCTAACTCTTGGTGAGCCTGGAGCACTTCCAAACGTTTCAAGCCATCTTTTACACTATTAGTAGAGTTAAGTAAAAAATAAGCATAAGCCTGAACAGATGAACGCCCCACCCTACCGCGTAATTGATAAAGTTGCGCTAAACCGAAAGATTCACTACGATTAACCAGTAAAGTATTTACATTGGGCATATCAATCCCAGACTCGATGATCGTAGTACAAACTAAAACATCAAGCTTTTGTTCTAGAAAAGCCAATATACGGTCTTCAAGTTGTGATTGATTCATCTGCCCATGAGCAAAATCAATCCGAGCACGAGGCACTAGCTTCTTCAAGAATCCAACTGTTTCTTCTATGCCTTTCACTCGGTTCTGTAAATAAAATACCTGACCCCCTCGACTCAGTTCGTATTTGATAGCATCTTCAATCAACTGATCATCAAATTTTGAAACCAAGGTTTTAACCGGTAAACGATCATGAGGAGGAGTAGCAATCATCGATATATCGCGAATTCCAATCATAGCCATGTGCAAGGTTCGAGGAATGGGAGTAGCTGTTAAGACTAAGATATCCGCATTACTTTTTAGCTCCTTTAAAGATTCTTTATGGCTAACCCCAAAACGATGTTCTTCATCGATAATGACAAGACCAAGATTTTTAGGTTTACAATCTTTAGACAAAATTCTGTGCGTCCCTATAAGGACATCACAGGTTCCCTTTCTGAGATTATGTAAAACTTCCTTTTGCTGCCCCATTTTGTGGAACCGATTGATACTCCCTACTTCAACTCCATATTTACCAAGTCGTTCTTTAAAGGTTTGGGCATGTTGGTAGCATAAAACAGTTGTTGGGACTAAGACAAGAACCTGAAAACCAGCAAGAACCGCACGCATGGTAGCACGCATAGCAACTTCTGTTTTCCCAAAGCCCACATCACCCACAACAACGCGATCCATTGGTTTGTTGCTACAAAAGTCTGCATTGATATCTTCCCATGCCTTTAGCTGATCCTCAGTTTCTTCATATGGAAAATCATCAACAAACTTCTGAAACAACTCATTCGCCTGCTCATAACGATAAGCTTTCTTCATAGCTCTTTGAGCCTGGATGCGTAGCAAATCTTCAGCAATATCCTTGATGGCCTGTGAAACCTTCGTTTTACGTCGATTCCAAGCTCCTCCCCCCAATCGATCTAGCGAAGCTTCCTTTCCCTGCTCAGAGCCATAATACCGTTGAAGTAGAGAAATCCGATCTACAGGTAAAAATACCTTGTCGCCTCCTTGATACTCAAGATCAAGAAAATCATTGCAAGCCCCAGCTACTTGAATCTGACGCATGCCTTGGTAGCTGCCGATTCCATGTTGCGCATGTACAACTAAGTCACCCACCTTTAAATCTTTAAAGGAGTTTAGATAATGTTGCAGCTGTTTCGATGCTGCTCGCCTCTTCTTTTTAGCAGGTGCAAATAACTCAGATCTTGGTAAAAAGAGTAGCGATGATTCAGCATCCCAATACCAATTTGATATCTGCCCCGTCATCTCTGTTGCAAAAACAGAATTTGGCTTTCCGAAGTCTAACACCTGATAAAAGCGAGATTTCTCTGGCTTATCCCAATGATTACGACTAAGAATATCCTCAAATATCGAGGCTTCATGCTTGCTTTCCCCTACTACTGCTATTCTTCCGCCATTTTGAGCAATGTCTTTCCATACTGGAATCCAACGCTCATATTTAGGAGCTTCAGGAATCAGAGGAGGAAGATTTAAACCTGTATTCTGCAGAATGTGTTCATCAAAACCTGTTTCAGGTGTCACCTTCCTAAATTCTAACCAGGAAACATCTAGGCCTTTAAGTAATTCAAAAAGAGCATCTCCTAAAAAATGTTTATTAGGATTTAAGGTTGCTCTTTGGGCTTTAACATCTTGTTCAAATCCTGAATCTAAGAATTCAAGATTTTCTTTATAAGCCTCAATACAGGAATGATAGTTTTGTGGAAATACAGCATAACTACCAGACCCAATAAAATCGAAAATACTTGCATCTTGGTACCGGAATAAAGGAGCGAATAGTTCGAATAAATTGAAGCGTAGTCCTTTTTCCAAGGTTTCAACCATACCACTTCGGTCTTCGGCTTTGCATTTTTGTGCAAGTAATTCCTTATGAAGTGTCTGAGTATATGCTTTAACTTTTTCCGGAAAAAGCACAGCTTCCTGGCATGGATAAACCGAAATCTGCTTTAGACTTTCTTCAGATCTTTGATTCTCAAGGGAAAACTTACGAATAGAAGTGAGTTCATCTCCCAAAAACTCAAGACGGATTGGCTTTGCTGAATTGATAGGAAAAATATCCAAAACCCCACCCCTAACCGCATAATAACCTGCCTCCTCTATGCGATGCACCTTCTGATAGCCAGACAATTCTAATCTGCTGAGGATGAATTCAAAATCGTAATCATTATCTGCCTTCAGGCGTAGCTGTTGTTGGGTGAAGACCTCTAAAGAAATAGTTCGCTGAGCCATTGCCTGCAAGGTTGTGACAATAACATTAAACTTACTAGCTTCAACCAGATCAGCAAGAGCTGACAATCTGCGTCTGATTAAAATGCTATGGTTAATAAAACGGTCATTACCCCACATGGAATAGGGAACAAACTGATGAAGCCTAATATGCTCTAAGTCTTCTAAGTTTGCACTAAGCACCTCAAACCAGAGCCCCATATCTTTAGAATTTGGCAAAATAACCAATCCGCATGCCTTCGAACCTTGCTGGTGGTGCTTGGCTAGGTGAGCTAGAAAGCCTGTAATGCTTAGCTGATTTGCAGCTTCGCTCTCAGTAGCTACCTGTACTTTTTGCGAACGCTCAAAACTAGAGAGAATTCCCTGCTGTAGTCCCAACAAACCATAATAAGTTCCCAATACGAATTTGCCTTTCTAAGTAAGCTTATTCAAAATCTAGCTTCCAAAAAACCTCTATCACCCTAAAGCCTAGCCAAGGGATCCACTACACAGAAATCTAGCATCATTTTGGACTATTGTCATGGTCATTAACAGTCGAATATATAAAACAAATTTGCAGCAGCTAATGATTTGCATGGGCAAGCTAAAAATTAAATGAGAAAACTCCAATAAAAATAGCAAGTAAAAAGACAAAGTAAACTCTAAATCACGACATTCCGATAAGACTCTACGATAAAACACCACTAAATAATGAGAATTATCATGGATTCATGGGCAACTACTTTTTCGAATAAAACCTTAGTATTGTGCATTCTCTTGGCATCCTTTGCATGCAATTCTAAAACACGAAAATCAAGTCAGAGGGACTCAAATGTGCGACAAAACGGGAACATCACAGTGATTGAAACCCATGTTGAAACGAGTAAAGATAGTCTTGAGGATTCGCCTGATCAAAAAAATGAATCAGGTGAATCAGGTGAAATGGATAATTCATCTGATAACAATGGTATAAACAAAGATAATAATGACCAGCCGATCCAAAATTCGACAAACATCGAGTTTGAACCACTTTTCTCTGCCGACACTGAAAAGCAAGAACAGAAGAATAAACTAGAAAACGATATTTCCTACACTTATTTTGGTGGAAGGGTTAGGGTTCGCCACGCTAGAGAGTCAGCGAAACAGATCGATCCTGGAGCAAATGCCATTATTGGTCAATATCTTAAATTCCCATCCTTTTATTTTGAAAAGAGAACTTTTCAAGTCGAAGTTATTGACAAAACAAAGCAAGGTGTCGCAGAGGTCACTTTCAAAGTCACAACTAGAGCACCAATGAGTGATCGTCTTACTGGACGCTTCTTCTATTCAGGGATTGGGTCATTAAATGATTATCATATGGCCGGTTTATTTACTCCGGATCCAGAACGACCTAACAGCGAAGATGCCTATCATTATACCTATACCATTAGGAATAATGCTCTCATTATGGCTGGCAATATAATGGAATTTGAGATAACATTTATTTTCCTAAACAACCCCTCTCCACGAGGTGCCCCAAGTTACTACTCAAGGGCGTGGCATCTAGCACTCGGAGAGCCAGGACTTAAGCCATGGAAAGAATCCGATCAAAAAGGCAGTAGTTCCACGATCAGCGGTTTCCTTGGAACCCCATTAACTGAAGAATCTATTCTTGGAGGTGATGCCAGCCTTTCATCTGATGTTAGTGAGGAACCAGAATTAATGCTTGCTCAGATGGCACCAAACATAGCACCTGAAAATGCTCAAAATTTTGTAGAAGGAAGGCGTCTATTTCATACCAACTTTATTGATGGTACCCATAGTGACCCAAGGAATGAACCAATAGAAACTGCAAAATCAGCAGGCCCAAGCTATATATCAGAATCTTGTATTTCATGCCATATCAACAACGGGAGAGGTTTGCCACCACAAGAAGGAAATGAAATTACAAATATGGTTTTTAAATTAGGTTCAGTGGATACAAGTGGTCAGATTATACCCCATGCAAAATACGGTAAAGAACTTCAAACTCAGGGCCAAAGAGAAGGCAGTGTTACGGTTCAATGGGAGTATATCAAAGGGACATATGGTGACGGGGAAGAATATGAGCTCCGTAAACCTATGTTTAATTTCTCAGATACAGAAATAACTAGCTTTTCTCCAAGAGCAGCAAGGCCAATCATTGGAGTAGGCTTAATAGAAGCCCTCGATGAGACTGTTTTTCTAGATAAAAAAGAGGGAATTTCGGGCAAAGCAAACCTCATCAAAGATCCAAACACAGGAAAAACAAGAATTGGCCGGTTTGGGTGGAAAAGCGAGCGATATAGCCTTAAGAATCAGGTTGCAGGAGCCTTTAAACAAGATATGGGTGTTACCTCTAACACATTTCCTGACCCAGCAGCACCAAATTCAGAAGAAATTTCAGATGAATCTATTGATAAAGTTGTAAGTTACTTGGCAAATCTCGGAGTTCCTCCAAGAAGAAACGCCTCAGATGTAAATGTAATAGCAGGAGAAGCAATTTTTTCTGAAGCCGGATGCGTTTCTTGTCATAGCCCTAGACTAGAAACAGGCCCTAATCACCCATTTGCAATTTTAAGAAACCAGACCATTCATCCATATTCAGACTTTTTACTTCATGATATGGGACCCGACCTTGCCGACAACCTTGGGGGAGAGGGTTTAGCGAAAGGAAATGAATGGCGAACACCTCCGCTCTGGGGGCTAGGTTTAACTAAATCATTGTCCACAAAACCATTGCAAACACCTCAATCCGTGGATCTCGGCAATCAAGTAGAGTCCTACCTCCATGATGGAAGAGCTAGGTCATTGCCTGAGGCAATTCTATGGCATGGTGGGCAAGCAGAATTTGCAAAGGAATACTTTAAAAACACTCTCAATTCCACGCAAAGATCGCAACTCATAGATTTTTTAAAATCGCTTTAGTAATACGCAAATTTGAGACCACTTTTTAAGAATTGTAATCTAAGCTAATAGACGAATTCCTTTTCGAGCTCTTTAATTTCTTCAAGCTCTTTAATTTTAGCTTTGATACGACACAGCTCTTTCCACCAAGGCCTTAGAAAAGGCATAACGTCATCACTTGCCAACTCGAAATAATTTTTTATTTTAAACCATTCTTCCTCAGATGAAAAAATATTATTCTCGGAGTCAAATATCAACTTTGATGATGCAATATAGAAATCCTCAACGATGGCGTCGAAATTCTTTAAAAAATGAAGTAAGGAAACTTTTTCAGCTACATGATATACGAACCTACCTAAGTCTTTGTCCAATTTAGCACGGTTTTTAGCAGACTGAATAGTCAACCAAACAGCAGTCCCAGTTGCATCTCTGGCTTCAGACCAAAGCGCAGAATCAGTGGTATTCCAGTCCAAGGACACGTCCAAATTCCAACCGGTAAACCAATCGACAGATGTGTCAGAGGCAAACTCAAAGTCCCAGCGAGAAGACCAATCAATAGAACTCCAAGCAGCTGACTTAAAAGCCCTCCAAACAGCCTCATTATTAGAAAATTCTGAGCTTAAGCGTGAGGCCGAGCCAATAGAAGACTCAACAACATACCGAGCAGAGGAGTAATACTTTCTCATGACAACCATTAAACTATAGGCATGCATCGTCAGATCTTCTCTTGTTACTAAATCTTCTTCTTTTTTAATTGTAAAAATATTTAGCCGTTCCTCAAGTGCCTCTAAAATTAGTGGCAAATATTTTGGCTCTCGGTTTTCTAAAGCAGCTTTTTCGGTTTCATCTTGCCAAAAACTTTTCAACTTCCTGTCACCCAAACGCTTAAAATCCTCAGGTGCATTAATTTTGCTTTCTAAGGGCTCCGTATTCTGCTGAAAAGTTTGCTCCGGGGATGATAGGACCCAACCATCATCAAAACCGATGTCGCTAAAGCCCTTAAGCTTCCTACAAACCTTTTTTCGCTGATATTTTGAACGCCGCCCGCCTTCTGCTCCAAAATATTCAGTACCTTCCACAACAGAGGTGGGGCTTTTGCTAAAAGTTAAAGTTGGTTTTGTTAGTTCACAACGTGGAGATTCTTCACATGCTGAACTTTTAATTGCAGTAAGAAAGGCCAATAGACTCAAAAACGAAGAAAAAAATTTAAACTTGAAGAACATCTTAAAAAACATAGTAAATCCGATATTATAACGATAAATTCATTTTTAAGGAGCCATTATGCTCCTGCCTAGTTTACTTGCCTAACCTAGAAAATACGAAGTCTATGCTTACGTATATTAGTAGGGTTGCAAATTATCTAGTGTCTGGTCGGAAACTAAATTCTTGCCTTTGCAACTCAGTTTTTTTTATCGCGGTTGAAATTAATTTTAAAAACTCTTCTTATTTTCCAGTGATAAGTGAAAAATACCATATTTTCGGCAATTAAATATCTTC
>JBGCDR010000008.1:0-6188 GCA_045105515.1 Oligoflexales bacterium | reverse complement strand
TCTGAAAAAATCACAGTAACGGTATTCAAAGTACCAGGTGAGACAAATACTGATGATCTTTCTCCAGCACCTGATGCATGGTCTCGCCCTGATATTCCTCTTCATGCAAATGCGATGTTGAAGATGGCACGTCCAGGTATTGAGCCTGATGAGCCAGGAACTTTGGGTCCAATTAAGCTAATCAACGAGCTTAAAGAAAAAGGTCACCCGCTTGCTTATGTCGGTGATGTTGTTGGTACGGGCTCATCGCGTAAATCTGCAACTAACTCAGTGCTGTGGCATATGGGTACTGATATTCCTTTCATTCCTAATAAGCGTGAAGGTGGATATTTGGCAAATCATGCGAACGCAGGGTATATTCGTGGTGAAGTATTTAATGATATTTTTGATGGTTTAGATCATTTGCATCGCAATAATCTTTCTCACTGGGATTTAAAGCCGGGCAATCTGCTAAGAGGACAAGATGATAAAGTTAAGATTATAGACTTAGATGATGTTTCTCCTCCAACGAATGAGGTTGAAGTATTCTCTTTAGATTACGCTCCACCTGAAAGATTTCGTAGGTATGGTGGAGAAAAGATCAATGTCGACGGACAAGCTAGTGATATCTATGCAGCAGGAGTTATGCTATTTAAGTCTCTATATGGGAAGAAAAAGTCTAATCATGATCTAGTCATGGCAGATTTATTAGATGCTTGCTGCAACATAAAAGTAAAAGAATTGTCAGTAACACCACCTGCTAGACCTGATGGAATTTCAGGCGACACCCTCAAATATGTGGATATGAAAGATGTACGTGAAGCTATTTTGAAGTATAGCGCACAGCTCGAAGGAACAAAAAAGGCAGAGCTTGAATTGATTGCAGATATGATTCGTTCCAATCCTAAGAAAAGAATCAAGATTGAGGATGCCCGCTTAAGATGGCAAGAATTGTATCCTAGGTCACTAAAAGCAGAAAATGAGGCTATTAAGGTATTTAAAGACCTCGATGAAGAAGCTCAAAGAAGAGCATTAGTTAATTCTAATCCAGCACTTAATGAAGGATTCCTCGCAGCGCTAGGAGGAGAAAGTTTTAGGAAGGTAGCAGAAAGCTTCGATAGCAGCATCGGAACCTTCGATCCAACAGCTCTCAATAACCCAATGAAAGGGAAAAAACCAGCTCCCGTGAAATATTTTGATGATTAAAATTATCTAGCTAAGAGATTTTTGATAGGCCTTAGCTGATAATATACAAGCTCGCTACGGCTCGCATTAAAATTTATATATAATTTTTGGTAGAGTTCACTCACCTGTAGCGAAGTATACTCTTCAGATATTTGAGCTGCTAGTTGTTCTCTTAAATTTTCAAAATCCTGAGAATATTTGAGCAAATTAGTCGCAAACTGCGCGATTCCAAAGATGAGCTTCAGCTCTGCTCTCATCTTTTCCTCAATATTAGACCAGTTACGTTCTTTTTCTAAACTTAACAACAGTTCTTCTCGAATTTCTTCGGTAATTTCAAAAAAAATTGAACTCAGCTGTAAATGAAATTCATTTGTTTGTGACCCGAGGATATTTTGAATCTCGAACTCTATATTTTGCCTTAGATCTGCAAGTCCAGAAAATTCTCTCGTACCTCTATTCACTTTATCCCTATCAAAACTGTATTTGTCCGAAAAAAACGGAGTTAGAACTTGATCCATCATACCTTTACTCAATTTCCATAACTGCAATTCAAGCCAAATCATCGCAATAGTGTCAGCTTGTTCACTCTGTTTGTGGTGATTAACTCTGAAAGTATTTACGAAGGACCTTAAGCTTTCTGCATTATTTTCTGGACTCAAGTTCATGCTATCATTGGTACGCAAGTATACATGAAGTAATTTACCTGTTGCAAATTCCCAATTATGAAAGCTAACGACCTTGTCACCCTCAGTTATTTGATTTATAAATTTCCATTTCCCATTTACAAGCTTTACACCGTAAGGTGACTCACTTGCAAGACCCTCATACATACTAAGCAGATTCATATCCTTAGACAAGAACCCTAAACGACCTGCTTCTTTTGGCTTAAGAAAGCCACAAATTTTGCTAAAACTATCTTCATCAGCAATAGACATAGGACTTGCCCAAGCCTCTATTGCCAAAAAATGAATAACCAAGCATGTAATCGCTAAATATTTCATTATTTTTCCAGATTTAGTGAATTGCAAATTTTCGGTAATAAACCATAAATTATCTTAAAAGTCAATAGAAACTGTTTCTACTTGAAATAAATATCTAAAAATCAGGGGTTTAGCTATTTTTTTCATTTATTCAGATGAGAGCAGAAGCTATTCAGACTTGGATTAGGGGAGATGGCTGTACGCCCCTTCGAGGCTGGACTTTCGGACTCATCAGTCAAAATCAGAATTTATTTTCTTAATAAAGGGCCTAAAAGATTCGCCTGATATATTGAAATGCTTTTCTATTCCTATTTTCTCCAGCGATCTGATTACTGCCAATAAAAGTGGATCGTCCATTGCCATCTTACCAAGTCGAGAATACTTAAGATTTTTTTCCTTATCAGACAAACCTGAAATCACAGTCATAGATAAGGTCTTCTTAAATTGCTCCAGCTTTGAACCCAAGCTCTTGCGCTTTTGCCGTAGCTTCTTTTCGTTAAGTTTTCCATCGCTATCGCGGCAAAGCTGCATGGGATGGTAAGGATCAGAGAACTTATCGAAGAGGTGATCTGCCTCAGTCTTAAAAACTTCGGGATCATTAGCAATCTTCGCAGCTAAACGCTGATAGGTGCCTTCGTGAATATTAACTTTAACCTCTAATGCGACAAATCCAAGATGATCCATGTCTGGCGGAAACTCTAACTGAATCTCTCCTTCACTCCCACTTTTCTTTTCCAAATCCTTGATAACTTCGTAAACCTTATCAACGGTCATCACATCGTTAGAATAAGTCCAAATTAGCTCACCATAATGACCACGTTCAGTCCAATTTTCCTCATCATCTACTGTCTTTCGGGTGCTTACTCGTGATAAACGTTGAACGGCAACATGCTTATAACGGTTGTTTTTACGTATCTCAGGGTTAAATAAATTTCTTAATCTTTTGGTAAAAACCCCGCGTTTAAGAGTAGTCATTTCAATTTCGGTGTTTAAGTTTTCTCGATGATTTTGTTTGAAAGTTTGTTCCTCACGTCGTGTATCGGAAACATTCCATCGGCATACTAAGGGGAAACCAACAAAAAATGAACTAATTTTATCATTCGAAACACTCTGTTCCTCCTCCACAAATTCTACAACTTTTGCATTCAAACTGGCAGCATATTGCACATCACGTAATCTACCTTTTAAGGATTTATTAAATAACTTATGAGAGCGATGATCTGCGATATTAAAGGAATAGATTTTATTATTACCCCAATTTTTGTTCACCCCTACCAGGCCTCTTATCACTGGAAAAAATCCAATTCGATATTTTGCGTTAGCTATCTTCACCCTTCTAATGGCAACAGTGTATCTTATCTCACTTTCCTTCTTTACTTCGTAGAGCCACTCCCCATTTACAGTAACCCCCGGCCCCGTATTTGCCAAAGTTACAGAAACTCCTGCCAAAAGAGAAATTCCCCCTTTGGTCCAATAAACCATTGAGTCGCCAACATTCCAACTTTCTAAATCTTCAACCTTATTAGGTCTTTTTAAACGTTCCAGGTTTTTTGCATCGCCATAATCACCGATCACTCGGTCTGAACTAGCTCCCCAACCAAAGATTGGCAGAACAATTCCACCCACAGCAAAAAATATGCTACCGATACCACCAATTGCACCTACCCCTAAGGACAAATTACCTTGGTCTTTGACTCGATGCTGGTCACTTTCTGAGCCCTGGTCAATCATATAAACACCGCGAAGTGGGATCACATTTGATGCTTCGTCACTTGTGCCATCGTCTTCTGGTTTTAGGCGGGTAACTTGCCTCCCATGATCGTGATAGATCCTTGGGTAAGGAAGGACTCCCCAATTAAAATCCGTATCAATTCCGTCCTCGTAAACATTGCCAAACTGATCTTCATGCCCTACAGGCTCGGTGGCATCTGCTGCAGCATGGCTTTCTTCATGCATGGCAGCGTGATCTTGTTCGACGACTTCCATCAAAAAAACTCGTTCCTCTAAATTTCTAGTGTCATACCCAAGATCTTCAGGCTCAACAAATGACAAATCATCATCATCATCCAGATCCCCACAGTAGGCAGCTGAGAAACACAAATTTAAACAAACAACAAAAATTAATGTAAATGTCTTCACTAACATTTCTCCTTATTAATTCACTGCCTATTTTTTGATGACTGTACATATTTTAGGCGGCATAATTAACTTTTCTAGCTTTTAATAAGGCTTCCGAAGAGGCGAGAGAAAAGTATCAGTTATTTTTGAAAGCATCAACAAGACTGCATATAAAAATTAAATGATTTTTCATGATCACTTTTCAAAACAATAAATATTTATTGGATCCTCACAGAAATCTCTACTTTTTCTATTGTTTACTATTTTTTTCATGTAGCTTTTAAGATCAAGGCGGCATTGATTAAATTTTGTTCAACAAATTGAGGAAAACTATATAGCTTTCTTACTTGCCTTATTTTGAACGGGAGAGCAGATATTTGAAGATTGCAGTGACACTAACCATGCCAACTAAGTTTTCTAAATGCGGCAACGCGCCAACTTTCAAGATAGGAAAGTGCCTGACACCATAATTCAAATGTAAATCCTTAACCTGGGGCAAAATATCCTTATCTTGGCAAAAACGAATGGGGTACGTCATAATGGTGCAGACTTTATATATAAGCCTTTCATCGAGTTCCAAGCCTGCAATCTTACGAAAAATATCTCGTTCTGTTAAGATTCCGACTATTTCTTTGTCACCGTTAACAATAAGTGCACATGATTTTTTCTCACCTATCATTTTCGTAATTGCAGTATGAATGCTATCATCGCGCGCTAGAATCAAGGGCTTATAATCAATCAAGGTTTCACCTTTTTCTTCCTTAAGGCTTATTTTTCTAAATTTTTGCTGATTTTTTATTTTCTCAAGAAACATTCCAATTAGGTAATTCATTCCTTGAACATTAAAGATACATCATAGCATGAGATGGATTATGTCTTTGCGAAAATAAATCATGTGCTAAAGCGCACTCAAAATCTTCGTACGCAATTTGGGACTTCGGTATCCGGGTTCTATAAAGTGAATTCTTTGATGCCAAGCGTAACAATTGATTGAGCTCATCACCTGTATAATATCTAGTTTTTTGTGCTAATTTTTGCACTTCTTTTTCACTTAAATCATGAAATTTGCTATCGATCAACTTATTCAAAACACTAAAATGCGTGCTCTCATCAAATCGACTTACATGAATATCAAAAAAATGCTCAAATTTACTGATTGTATTCTTACTTTCGCGCGACT
Source organism: Oligoflexales bacterium (assembly GCA_045105515.1). Lineage (GTDB taxonomy): Bacteria > Bdellovibrionota_B > Oligoflexia > Oligoflexales > Bog-1112 > JABSRF01. Next base: position 746 of record JBGCDR010000008.1, on the reverse strand, counting down.
CATCAATATCAATATTAACGATTATAAATAAGCGATCTAATAAAGCCTGGATGGATGGGTTTTCAAAAAAATTAAACAAATTTATATTGGGATCAAAACCCTTTAATAAAAGTATTAACCTACTCTCAGGATGATTCGTTAAGTAGATACTCGCAGTATTTAACATTTTTTCAAAGGCTTTTGTATCCATCTTAGATTTTTCAAGGTTGACTTCCTCTTGCCACTTAGAGGCGAAATCGTACTCAAATAAGTTAATTTTTGCTTTAGACGCTAAAGTATGTGATAAACTCGTTTTACCAAATCCCTTTGGCCCATAAATTAAAAGCGGTAAGATGTTCATATCAGCATGATCACTAAAAGAGTCCCAATCCTTAGTCATGGAAACAAATAGATCTCCAGCAACAAAAGTATCTTGCGAGCCCACATATGGATCATCATTTTCCATAGTTTCATAGGCATAAAAATCGAAGATATTTTCTGCGCTTTCTATTGGTTCTTCTCTTCCTTTTCCCATGATCCCTCCCAGAAGAGCTTCTAAGGGGATTCGTAAAGTCTGGCCCGTTGCAGAATTCTCTTCTGGTTCCTCTCCATGATCAGTATCCTCCTCTTCAAGTTAGGCCTTCGGCGAACATGTAACTTAAGCTCTCAGCTAAACTGTAAGTCCTATATCTGACAAAAATAATGTTTTGAAATCAAAAGATTAAGAGATTATACAGCCGCTGTTTTTTCTTCTCCATTATCATTTT
>JBGCDR010000007.1:0-8273 GCA_045105515.1 Oligoflexales bacterium | reverse complement strand
AGCAGGCACGATCTGCTATATTTGAATATGTAGAAGTCTACTATAATCGAATTAGGCTACATTCTGCCCTTGGTTACAAGTCCCCAGAGGGGTTCGAAGAATCTGCTTAGAAGAGTGTCCGGAGAAATGGGGCCAGTTCAGCTGTGGAGGATTATCATCAACATACATATGCCGTGGGCTTGAGTAAGAGTTTTTATTTTCATTCCCTCTTGTTCAGCGCGATGCTCCATCAAGTGTAGTGCTTCCTGATACAATTTCGTCAACGTTAATAGCGTTTTCAAGGTTCATTTCTTTGTAATGGCCATGGATCAAGGCAATCTATTCCATAGATGGTCGACCAAGTGAGGAATCCTCATACTCCAAGACTGGGGTTATAGCAGCTGCATAGCAAATTCCATATTTTCCCTGATTGAGAACAGGTTCATGATAGGTTCGATCAATGATTTTTGATTCTTTGGAAAACTGATTATTTTCCCTCTTTGCGGATGACTTCCATTGCTACTTATACACACCATAATCGACGAAGTTATGAGCAAAGCTCAAAATCGAATACTATTTCTTCAATATGTGTGGAATGGAGAATATCAGTAGAAAACGGAAAATACATCCAGTATAGATAAGATTAACAGAATATGAAACTTTGTCTTTAACGTTAAAGCTAGATATAAATTAATGGATTTTTATGGTGAATAAAAAATATTTTGGTTTATATGTTTATTTTTTTATACTTCTAAGTGAATTTAATTATGTAGTTTTAGCAGATGATCATGGGGATTTATCACCTAAACATATACAAACAACGGAAGATTTTTTTTCCAGAAATATTAAATCTAATGGAAAATATTGTCCAATAAAAATCCAGAGATTTATAGAAGTTTTAACAAAAGATCGCAATAACTTGCAGAAAGATATATTTGAAACAACTTTAATTGAAAAGATTGAATTGGAATTAGATGATTATTCGAAGGCCCAAAAAAAGGCAAAAAATAAGTCAGAAATATTAAATGAGATGATTATTGGTTATGATGAATACCTTCTTCCTAAGATGAAGAGGCTTCATCATTTAGTCGTGAACAAAGTACATGAGGAAGAATGGAATACTCTCACTCATGATTTTGCTAGAGGTTATATCCCTTATTTTATCTCAAAAGCACATCGGTCCCCCTGGCCAACGGATGCGGATGGTTCTTTTTTGGTAAAAAAGCTTTTTATTCCTTATAAATTTAAAGAATTCGACAGGAATAAATCCGAGGCTACTAATCTTATGGTAGAAACATATAATCAGGAGGAACTTAGCAAGTGTATAGGTAAAGAGTTGAGGCATGGATACTATTTAAACCCTAATGATATTAAAGCTTTACAGGATTGTCGATATGATTTATCTAAGCTAAACCCGGGAGTTAGCAGTTTATGGCATCCTTTAAATGAATCAGAAAAAGAAAACATACACCAGATAAACTTAAAAGAATATCCGACTCAAAACCAAGAAGTATTTTTTAAAAAAGTAAGTTTTAAAGGTTTAGGATCGCCTAAAATTAAAGTTTTTTTTGACCATGAAGGCGAGAAAAAAGTCATAAAGCTAAAAACTGGAAACGAAGTTCATACAGATAAAGCAACAAGTAAAATAATGGAATTGACTGGTTTAAACCAAGATCAAATGCAATACAGGAAAGACATAAAAGTTAATTTAGGAAAAACCAGCTATGCTAGCTTTGTCTCGCAGTTTGCAAATAAATATGGTATTGAGACAATATCTCGATATATATCTGCACATGGAGGCTCTCCAGGTGCAGAATGGGTTGTTTTCAAAGATATCCTACTCGAATCTAGACCGAAATCTGAATTAAGAGTGAGCTCTTTTGACATCACATCGTGGGACTTGCTCAATAGACGTGAATTTAGAAGCCTCTTAGTTCTATGGGGATGGCTAGGTATAAATGACATAAAACCAGCAAACTTAAAATCTGTATTCAGAAAAACTAAAAATGGCCTTGTACCACTTCTTAGATTACATGATACTGGACTTAGCATGGGTTCCCCATTTGCACTTCAAAAGCCTAAACATGTATTAGGGTTTCGAAATTATTATCGCGTTAACGCATTCCCCACATCCTTCATCAAACAGAAAAACAGAGATAAATCCACCATTAAGATTGTATGGAATGACTTTACAAATAGGAAATCTATGTTTTCACAAAGTTCATGGAGCGACTTGAAATGGATGGCGAGAAAAATTGCTGACATAGATCAAAAAGATATTTTTCAAGCCTTAACAGATTCTGGAATGCCTAATGAAGTTGCCGATATTTTCCATAAAAAATTACTAATAAGACGTAACGAGATCGTAAATGTCTTTTCACTAGGAGGCGAATATGAATCTATCCCAGTACCAGATTTAGAAACCTACAATCCAGAAGGAGGAACAATTGTTAACGGTAAAGTTGTTAAAATTGCATTTAATGGGAAGAACCAGCTAGTACATTTGCAAAATAAATGGTCAACTTTGATTCCTAGCCTTATAAGTTTCAATATCCCGGTATCAGAATGGGATACAAAAAATAGCAATGGAACTGTTTCAACAGAACTAAAAGGACTAAATGGAATTACCTCTGCCTTCAGTCTCAATAAGATAAAAACTCCAACAGCAATAACCACACTTGCTCTTGGTATTGGAATAAAGGCTACTTTGTCTCGAAAAGTTTTACCAAATAATCATTTAATGAATGAAGGTGGGAAATTAAGGCTTTTTAAGATAGTAGATAGTGTTTCCTTCAATATTGGCGTTGATTCTCCTTTGCTCCGAGAATTTCTAAAAAAAATTCCTATATTGAAAGCTGATTTTTACCTCAAGTTTTTAGAAAATAAAATCGAACATATTCACTACCAGGATGATCTAAAAAAGTCTTATTTTAGTGAATTTAATCTTCATAGAATCTTTGGTAGCTGGCAGGAATATGTTGCGAATTACCTAGAGCCTTTGGAAACGATAAATTTTCGTAAATCTCTAGGTATTTCTACAGCAGGTGGGATTGGAGTTTATTCTATTAAACCTGCAATTAATAATGAAATAAGCTCTTTTTTCAGGATAGAAAATATTTCGTCTACTTATCTTACTAGAGACGAATATGGTCAGATTCATTTTTTTCAGGATAAAACTAAGCATGCGTATTCCGGCTTGACTTTAGATTTCTCAAAGTTAGACTTTTTTAGCATAGTATTACCTTTTTTTTCATGCCAGAACGGATCAGGAATTTTTGATTATTCAATGTCTGACTATATTTTACCAAGTGATAGTTGGTCAAGAGATGATACTAAACAAAAATGGGGTGGACAATTTGCCGATAAAGAAGTTAAACTTCTAAAGTCCTTTGGTGAATCCCGAAAAAAATTACTTAATGAAGGAGTTTTCAAGAAAAATTTCTCGCTTCGATCAAATGGAAAAAAGAAGATCAATAATTGGGGTGCTTTTTTTCTGATAAACAATAATAAAATAAAATCTGAAGCCACCACCCAAGTAGAATTAGAAAATCTTGGTAAACGGTACTTTTATCGCTATAATTTTTCAAGTGAAACTTCATTTGGTATAAAAGAAGTGAGTTTCTTTAAAAAATACGACACGCTTGTAAACAACAGAAAAAGAACTGATACAACCGTCGAATTAGATCGAGATAGGCCAAATAATTTTGTATTGATAGTTCGCATTCAAGACTATTTTAGAACGAAAAACAAATCAAATTTATCAAATTTTATCGGAGATCTAAATTGGCGTTTCTCTAAAAATAAAAACGTAAATTTTTTCAGAGATTTCAGGCTTCCACCTGTGGAAGATACTGATGACTATAAAAAAGTTTACGCAATCACTCGGATTTTTGTAGCTGGAAAAACTCTGATACCAATCTTGCTAGATTTGAAAAAGGAACAAATTAAGAATTTATTAAAAGAACACTTTTTCTGTGAAAATAGAGAAATTAGCCATCCAAAAATATCAAAATCATACTATTTGTATTTAGAGTATAAAATATTGAAGAACATAAGAAAAATTAAGAGATTACTAAAAAATGATTCAAAAAATAATTTTAAAAAAATAGCAAAATATTGTGAGAAAATTTCAAGAAATTTACATATTGAAATTTTTGGCATAAGTTTTTTTAAAAATATCATGGCTGATCAGGGGCTGTATGTAATGGGAGAAATTTATGGTGTATTGAAAAGTTTTTCTTCCCTACAGGATTTACAACAGATTCAAAAAAGGCGATTTGCTGGAAAGAGCTGGGGACAATATAAAGTAGTACCTCCTATACAAAAATTTCTAAGAAAACATCGAATAGTAGTACCATCAGCGCATATTGAAAAAATTATGTCTGATTCTGAAACTCTGGGATTCTTAGAAACTGGAGTAGCACCAAATTGGGAATTTAGTCTCAATCATAATGACCCTTTCTAATAGTTGGTATTGTTTTAACGTCAACACCGCGCCTATGCTAGAGTGGCTTTACGGTTAAAGAGCTGATAAAAGTCGTGGATCAGGATGAGTCTGAAGTCAGGATCCAACATTTTATGCAAGCAGATGACTTTGCTGGCAATACTATCTTTATGATGCGTCATCATGGCGAGATTTGGAAAAAAAACCCTGAATACCGTTACAAGTACTTGGGACGTTTTGATGGGCAGGACCAATGGGATGTGGAATACCTCGATACTGAGCAGGAACTATGGTCAAGGCAGATAACCAACTTGGATGATGGCTTACGTTACCAATGCTTAGGTAAATGGAAGGAAGACACTTCATTCCCACGCTTTGACTGTTCCGCCTTTGCACCCATTCCTGGAAGAGAGACTCGTGACATGGGAAGAATGGACTATAACACTATGGAGCGACAGTCTTCCGTCTTAGTCTACAGTGATTCATGGCTAGAGCGACAAAAAAATACCAAAGTCCAATTTTCTACTGAAGAAGTCAATCCGCTGGTAAATGAAGTGGGTAAGATATGGTCTGTGCGGATACCTATGTCAGAGTGCGCTAATATTTCTAGCTGGGCTGAGGAACGGCAAGATTTCTGGGATGTTTTAGCAAGTGCGTGGAATGATGCCTTTGATGGAGTTAGGCCGTTTTATGAGATTAAAACGGTCGATGGCGCAACGAGGGGAGCTAAAATCTCAAAGTTAATGCAGCAGCACTATAAAACCATTGGTAATAATCGAGAAGAGAGGGAACTTGTCAAAGCCAAAATTGCAAAAATAATCGAGGATCATCGTGAATAAAAAGCTCTTCATTACTTTTGTTGTCATGGGCACTCATTGTTTATAAAGAACACTTTGCTCCCCTCTCCTCAATGAGAAAGAAATCGTTTTGGAATTCAAGTCTATAAAAAACCTTATGCCATCGTCACTCAAAAAGTATGATGGTTGGATTCTGTTTATCGGTGGGATTCAAAGCTTGTATAGTGTCGACTACTCTGGAACGACTTCACCTGGAATTTCTGAAGGTGACTTGATTGAGGTTTTGACCCCCATCAGTACCTGTCGCGAGGAAGTTTTGCTGCTTTCACAAGCTCAGGCAAAACAACCTTAAAAATTTCAATAGTAGTTGACTATTATCTCGAAAATTTAGGTGATGGGAGAAGGTACTTGGTCATTTGAAGAAGGACATATTAAGTTATAGGCTGAAAGAAAATTATTTGCGATGAAAATAGGCTTACATGCTATCAGCGAATTTGACAATAGAATTGCGATCTATTTCATTGACAGATTTGGTACACAGTATTTAGAAATGGATCTGCTAAAACAAGCGAAACGTTGATTAGCTATCCTCCCAATAACTCTCATCAGTAATAAGAAGATCCCAAAATTCTGGATGGTATCCAGAGTTGCTGATACTTTGGATGGAATTAAAAATGCTTTTAGGGAACGCTAGTAATTTTCCTGCTTCATTCTTATGACATCTTAAACAAAAATCCTTTATTGGAACTCCAAATGCTTCTTTTACAGGTGTCCACATTCCCTGCCCAGGCTCACCATCATAGATATACATAAAGGGCTCAGCTTGTCCGGTATCTGGGTTGCGAAAAAATAATTCTAAACTTTTTTCCAGGTAGTTGTCTCGGTCGCCTTTACAGTTCAATGCAATGCGAAAGTGGCTAATATCTACGCCATTGGTTCCATCATTCGGCCAGTAAATCTGTCTAAATGAACTTTTTCCATACATCTTTTTTAGGGGAGAACGAGAGTTTTTTGCTGTTATATCCGCAACAATTTCGGGTGTGATCCACCATACATCTCCAGCTTTATATCGGTTATCCTGGATGTAATCATCAATAGTACCGGAGAACGGAAAACTTAGGCTCGGTTCAGTGTATTCCCAATCCTTTAGGAATGCGTTCCTCCCTGTGTAGTCATAATCTAACACAAAACGATTTTTTTTTGCACCAAAGAAGACTCTAGCTCTTTATTATCATGGCCCGATTTTGCGGTAGGGATTTTGTGGGATTTAGTTTTTATTAGTAATCTTAGACTACTTGGATAATGTTGGGAAAATCTCGAATTTAAAGGAAAGCCTGTTATTGAATTGAGGATCAATAATAGTGTTAATGTTGACAACATTTTCAATTCCTAATTGTGAAAGTATTCCATTTAACAGCAAAGAATTAATATAAAAAATTGTTGATCCTAAAAATAAAGGAAGTGATGACGCCTCCTCTACAAAATTAATTTAACTAAACATCATTATAAGCAATACACCTTAATCGAAACTATCAACGAAAAAATTTAGACATCTCTAAGCATATAGATATAGTTTTTTATTGCTTAAAATCTTATAAATAGCAGCATAATTCACAAGAAAATGCACCAAATATTATTAAGTTCTTCTTTCCAATCACTATTCTACTAGGAGCATATGTCTTTTAGCTTTTTCAGGACTTTTGTTGTAAGAATCTTGATTCTTAGAGTAATATTCTTTAACAGCAAAGACCTGAGAAAATACATTAAAAATTTTTGCCAATTCTTTTAGGTCTTGATGATGAATGGTGAACATTGCATTGCCGATTTGTAACTTTCCGCATTGGCAAGCAGCCACCGTGAGCTTAAGTGTCCCAGTATCGTTACTAAATTCCATAGAAAATGCTTTCATTTGTTCGGATTTTTCATGTCTTCTCTAAATTAACATAGCTCAAAAAGTAATCTTGATTATAATAATGAAAATAATTATCATATTCAATAAGTTTTTTGATTTAGCACAAGCATGAGGTTTTACAATGAGAAGAGTAGTTGTCAGTCTTTCTGGCTTGTATTATGTTTGCAATACCGCCGCTTGCCTATAGCATGCTAGTTGCAGTAGGATCTTTGCTCTGTGTACAGACTGTAGTGATCAAGTTAAAGTCATTATTGAGTGAAGTCGTACCTGAAAATGGTCCAGAATATGCTACTTAGATAAGCAGAGGTTTCATCCAAAAAAAGAGATCTCTTACCTCGCTAATCGACCCCTCGAAAGCAGTGTTAGGAGGTGGAACGATGCTAGGTCAGACAAGCTTTGAACATCCTCTTTTTTCGACCATCGACCTCAATACTTTTGTTCCAAAAAATCATTTATTGTAAAGAATTGATAAAGTTCTCGATCTATCATTCATTCCAATCTTAGTTAAGCCTTTCTATGCAGAGAAGAATGGACGCTCATCAATTAACCATATCACCTACTTTAGGATTCAATTAATAGCTTATCTTTATGGAATCAATTGCGATCGTAGGCTTTGTGAAGAAATTTACTTAAACATGGCTTATAGATGGTTTGCATGGATACCAATTGATACGAAGGTTCCTGATCATTCATCGATGACCAAAACAAGAGATAGATTTGGGAAAGATTTATATCAAGCTCTATTTGATAAAATAATTGAACAGTGCATTAAAATTGGTCTCCTAAGTGGTGAGCGGTTAATGACGGATGCAAGCCTTTTTGAATCTAATGCCTCACCTATGTCCCTCGTCAAAATAGATAATAAGGTTGATTTTGATTCAGAGAAGGAACGAGCAACAGAAAGAAAGTCAGGTTATGAAAAGGCTGAATTTGAATATAAAAAAGGTACATCCGCAAATGAAACCGTAAATAAAAAGTCTTGTGGTTTTAAGAACTCTACTCATGAGCACTGACTGAACTCTAAAAACTCGTCATACAAGCCGAAGACATATTAAAAATCAATTTTCGCACAGATTAGGTATTATGCTGAATTTACATATGAATTCAGGAAATCTGTGGGCATGAAACTAAAAAATATCAA
>JBGCDR010000006.1:0-8025 GCA_045105515.1 Oligoflexales bacterium | reverse complement strand
ACTTAAGATTTTTCTCTTATTAGCTCTTAAACACATCTTAGGAAGGGGAATTTTGATGAAAATATTTTTTTCAAGCACAAATTTGTTTTGAATTCTGGACGGCAAGATTATTTTTGCATTTTCTTATTGAATTCAAGACATGAAGTAGGTTAATTTTGTCTTAAAGGGGTAATTATTTCAGATGGAAAAAAAATTATGAAGTAATATTTTAGACAGTTTGATGAATTCGAACCTTTATCAGTAGTTGATGATTTTTGGGAGTTTAAGCAATTATGGATTATAGCAAGATGACATTAGCTTTAGTTTTCATAACACTGAGTTTCCTTGGTTGTAGCACTTCTATAGATAGGACTGATATTGCATCTAGCTCTATTGGTGGTCAAGATGACTCCGATCCAATATTCAACATTGATTCTAATGAATTTGATGAATTTGATGAAGTTGGACAACCGGAGCCAGTTATGATCACAGGAGCAAGTCTTTCTTGTGCTCTTTTTAAGAGAAGGTTTGTTTATAAAACAAACTTAGATAACGAAATAAGAGTATTCTATAATCGACTCTGATATAGTCGTTAAGAATAAAAAGGGAGAGCTTCTGCAAAAAAACGTAACTATTATGGATGATAATACTATTATAATAGAGTTAACGGAATATTTTACAGAAGATGAAGTGGATTTTATTTTGACCCATATGGAAGGAATTCCTATAGAAGATATTCCTCGAAATAAAGATGCAGGATCAAGTAGTGATGAAATTTCTGAAACTACAGATGAGATGGTTTTCGAAGAGTCCATAATTGAAAAAAATCTTAGAAGAAGAAAATATTAAGGAAGATCCTGAAGTATTCATTTCAGAGAATGAATTTTATTCAAATCTATGCATACAGCTTACAGGAAGTGATAAATGGGTTTATATACGAGGGGATATAAAGTACGGTACTTCAGATTTTTGTGTTATGAAATATGAAGCCAAAAGAAATGTAGATATTCCTTATTCAAGTCCGCTTGGCCTCCCTTGGGTCTCAATCAGTCAGCTAGACGCTATTGATACATGTGGAGCCCTAAGTTCTAATTTTCAGCTGATTACCAATATGCAGTGGATGACAATTGCTTCAGATTTGGTTTTTAGTAGATGAAATCTGGACAGGAAAAGCTGTGAGCAATGGAAAATTACGAAGAGGGCATTCAGGATAACAACCCTTCACAAGCATGTCACGCAGATATTGATGACAATAAGCATTATGTGGAAGGTGCGGACTGTGAAGGTAAGTCAACCGGTGATGGCTTATTACAAAAAAGAACAGCAAACTTTCAACTGGTGACCTTATTTGGGATTTTACTGGTAATGTCCAGGAATTAGATTCAGATTACATCGAAGATATACCAACTCCTTACATGCAGAGTTGGTATCAGATCTGAGTATATGGGATCTAACAGCCTGTTTAAGACAGATCTACTACCGCAAATTGCAGTTGACAATTCTTGGAGCGCGAGCCAAGGAATCGGGAAATTTTATAGTGGAATATATAATAACCGAGGAAAATCCTTATCAGGAGGGGGAAGGTGGGTCGCAGGATCTTCAGCAGGGATATTTTCCGCCTTAACCCATTTTTTTCAAGATCAAGGCAATGAAAAGGTAGGGTTTCGTTGTACAGTTGAAATTCCCCAATTAGATATACTAAGGGTTGATATGCCTTCTTCAGCTTATTTTGGGCTGGTAATATAGTTTCTATAAGTTTTTTTGCCATAATAATGAGTAGCAATCAAGGTGATTTCACTGTAAGGCATCAAGATTGCTGGAACTACGGATGTAAAGTAGTCGCGACCGTCTAGTTTGCCAGAATGGGGTAATACGGTTGTTTGTGCCCCAGGAACAAGGCAAATATCAGGACCACCCATACATAATTCGATTTGTGCAACTTCTTCACCAGAGCCTACCCATTTGAGGGCGCCTGCTTCATCAGCTTCTACGCCAAAATACAGATCAAGGTTTGCGGGAATGCTCTTAGGCATAAGCGGATCATCCTCACAATCAAGCTCTTCAACAGCCAATCCGTGACGGGCAAATGCTTTGTTGATAACGCAATAATTGGGAGATGGTGTAGCAGGGTTGCCATCGTCATCGTCGAGGGTTAAAACTTCATCGTATGAAGATTGAAAATCAGGTGTATTGAGAAGATGTCTAAAGAAAAGACTCTCTGCAATGTGTGGTCCTTTCTCAGGGCCGTGCTTGGCTATTAATCCAACTCTAAGGTGCCAGAATGCGCCTCCAATTATTTGTCCATTGGAATGAGGAGATCCTCCTTCATTGAAGTCATCTGGAAAGAAACGTTCATTTTCCACTGTTCTCAAAGCATTTGGATTGTTTAAATTAAACCCTTCTCCTAAAGTAGGATTGCCAGTTAAATAGGCGCTGCAAATATCCCCGATTCCCTCTGAAAAGGAACCTTGGGTGATACGACTGTTATCTTCCATAGGACCAGTGAAGTCATCAAGGGCATGACACCATTCATGGGCTACCACGTCAGCCAAGAGGCCAGTACTTCCACAGCCATTTCCTACTCTGAAAAAAACCATCGCATGGACATCTACGAATCGATTGCCAGAATAAAAAGCATTGCAGGAATCAGGGGCATTGAGAAAAGTGGTGATTGACCGATCTAAGAGAGCTGTTTGCTCTGAGGTAAGATGTTTCCTTACGAGTTGCTGCATCGCTTGAACCCCCCGCAGGGTTGTTAGGCTCTGTTCTTCAATAATACTATTTGCAGTGAAAGTTGTGGTGTTTCCTTCAGTTTCGCCTGTGAGAGTTAAAGCTGGAGTTCCATCGATATCGACACCTCTTAATGTAACGTCACCGTCATTGTCGATTGGCAAATTGCTCCCATCCATCATCTTAAAACGCTCACCCTCTAGGACTAGCTGACTAGGGTCGCTACCAGCAGGAATGTCAGCAAATCCATTGCCATCTGTAAGGATATTTGGATTAATTACAGGGATAAAGGCTAGTGGGCTAGGGCTCTTTGCTGGTTCCAGATAGTTCTCTTTGTAGGTTACACTTAAAAATTGATGGTCGACAGAAAATCGATTTCCATAAGCTTCAAGTATATCGTTTGAACCAGCTGCTATGGTGACAGAGATAAGCTGTCCTGAAACAGGCTCCTGAGCTAACCACTGCTTTGCAAGGTAAAATTTTATACCTTCTCCGGTTTGGCTGGGATGGATAGCCAATGAAGATGATTCGATTTTTAATCCCGAAATACCAGTATATAGCTCCAGGTTGGTATCAGTCGGAAGAGTAGTACCAACATTTTCTAAGCTTATCCGCCCATAACTCTTATTTTTAATTTCTCTTAGTTTGTACTCGCGATCATCAACTTTTGTGAATATAAAGGTGACGAGAGCATTCTTGACTCTTGTACCCTGAAACGAGCGTTTGAAGTTGAGGGTCAAGAGATCTGCTTTAGCTTGGGTTGTAAAAACATCTGCAGGACTAAGATCTGCAGATGAAACATGGAGGATATCTTCAAGCTGGTCTAAAAAATTTAATGCGTACGTCTCTAAATTTGAATGCTTGATTTTTTCCATAAGGTTTGTGTTGTAAAGTATTCTACTGATTTCTTCAGAACCTGTCGCTTGATATTGACGAACTACAGGTCCACTAGCTAGAGAAAGAGAAGGTGTACTTTCTTTGCCGAGAAATGACGCTGGTTGTTTACCGCCTTTGAGGAGCTTGTAGAGCTTTTCCCTATTTTCTTGTTTAATTTCTTCGCGGGTCTGTGTTTTACGGCAAGACCATGAATTGATTCCCAAGATTAAAACTAGGATAAATATCTTATTACAAAACATCTTCAGCTCCTTCTTCATTAACATGGGTCACTGAATGAATGTCTATTAATCCTGTGGCTTTTAAGCTGATCCCATCCCATGTGGTCTCAGGCATTTGCTGATTTGCTTCAGCACCTGTGTCCACTGATAGTAGAGCTGCCTCTGCCTTTGCTACGATATCTAGGTACTGTTCGTCATCTCCAGGAATGAAATCCACTTCAAGGAGAGAGTTAATAGCATAAAATTTTGGCGGCATCGGAGTTTGTTCATTCGCTTGTAATTGTAAAGCAAGTTTAGATTCGGCGTCAGTTATAATCACTGCAGGTATGGAAGCTTCTTCAACAAACTCTTGGATTTGTGCAGCCAAGTTTGGATTAGCAGCAGGTAAAGCTAGAATATGCAAAAATTGCTCTTGATAACCACTGCGCTCAATGGCCCACCAGGTGTTTTGAATGACTTGTTCGCAGTCAGTGCAAGTGTCGGGCAAATACTGGACAATAGCAGTATCTTTTTGAGCATCGGTAAGCAATGCACAGATCGAACTAGGCTGGCCTTCTTGCACAAACAATTCAGCATGTCCGTCAACAAGGTATGCTCCCGTATCAGCTAATTCAGAGTCAAAACAGTCAAGAGCTAAGGAAGGTTCTTCCGTGACAATGTCTTTATCGGCGCTTTCTTCTGTAGATGTGCTTGTGACTACCGTACCGTCCTTATTAGTTTGCCGAACCCGGCTGGATGTACCATCTTCATCCTCTACAGTCGTATTCTGAACACTAATTTTCTTTATAGGTTTGGTTGTCTGAGTATTGCAAGCCACTAAGCTTAGTCCAATTAACAAAGTCACTACGTGCATAATCACCACATGTCAGTTTTAAAAATCAGAAGCATTAGAGTGAGTTTCTATGTCCAGATATCACCCACATTTATATATCGGACTTCAATGCTAAAATATTTAGTAATTACTTTTACCATAAAAAAAATTAGTAAATATTGATAGATACCGAATGAATGCGGAGTGAATTTAAAATAGAAGGTATTTTATAGTTAGCATTGTACCGGCACTCCTTGACGGGTTCAGGCTTATATTCTTTCCGTCAATGGAGGAATCGGTACCTAAGGGGGAGGGATTAAAAGCACTCATTAACTGCTTTGAATTCCAAAGATTTTTGGTAGATGATCATCAGGCATTTGATAGCTCAAGTATCCCATTCCAACTATTACCAATCCGAGTAAAACAGCTAGTGTCTTGATTCGGGAGCGAATGGATTCTTTTTCTAAATAGATAACGATATCATTTGGGTCAGTCATGTTTCTATTCCTCTAAATTACATGAACATCTAAAATATTATTACATTTGGCCGTCTTATCGGATTTTTCCTCCAAAAACTTTAGAAGAAATAATATATTTCTATTTTTCTTAATTATTTTATCATATTGAGCTTGATGAGTTCTAAGGTATTTCCTTCACAGATTGGCAAATAGGAGTTTAGTTTGACGACACAATCTTATTGGTTAGATGAACCACTCATATCGGGCAGCCTAGACAAACTAAGGGATGGATCCATCCTAATTATTGGTTCAGGGATTAGCGGAGTAAGCTGTGCCTACTGGTTGGCAAAAAAAGGTTTAATTGATATCAAGATGATTGATTTCGAGCCCGAAAAGGCTGCAAGTTTCCGTAACTGTGGACATATTCTTACTGGGACGGTTGAGTCGATGTATGCACTCTCTACAATTCATGGAAAAGACATAGCTAAAGAACTCTGGCAATTCTCCTTGGAGCTCTGTAAACAAATCGAAACAAGCATCCAAACTCTCGGCCTCGTGTGCGAATACCAAAAAAATGGATATCTTTGCATAGCAATTGACGAGGTGGAGGATCAGGAAATCAAAGATTCCATTCAGCTTTTGAATTCTCTTGGCTTTGGCTCACAGTATTATGATCCCCAAAAAGTTGCATCTTTAGGATTTAAAGAGGTCTATGGTGCTCGATATGATCCAGACTGTGCCAAGGCTCATCCTGTAAAGTTTCGGAACGGTTTATTGAAATCTTGTCTTGAGCAAGGAGTCCAATATTACTCTCAATATGAGGTAGTCGATATTATTGAAAAAGGTGAAATGATTGGTGTAAAGACAGAACGAGGAGAGGCCTTTTATGATATTGTTGTTGTAGCAACCAATGCCTATAGTCCCTTATTTTCAGATTTTTTCAAGGCTAAGAAGATTATCGAACCCTTTAGAGGTCAGATTATCACTTCTGCACCTCTAAAAAAAGAATTCCCGTTAAAGTGTGCTCATAGCTTTGATCATGGTTATGAGTATGGGCTGATAACTGAAGATCAAAGGCTTATGATTGGTGGGTGGCGTAACAATGTAAAAGGGGGAGAGCGAAACTTATATCAGCAAAATCCTAATCCTTTGATAGAAAAAGGTTTGCAAGATTTTACAAGTAAGCATTACAAAATAGATGAAACTATTAAATGGGACTATTCTTGGGCGGGGATTATGGCAAGCTCTCAAACAGGCTTGCCATTTATTGGTCCTTGTGATGACCCTAGGGTTTTTACATGTTCAGGATTTACGGGACATGGCTTTTCTTGGGCCCATGGTTGTGCCAACTTATTAGCAGATATAGTTGCAGGAAATTCTATTCCAACAGTTGCAAAATATTTTAATCCGCGAAGCTAAGGTTTTTGAAAAATGGTTAAAGGTGTTGTATTTGATCTCGATGGGACTCTACTAGATTCGCAACTTTGTTTTTCGAGCATAAGAAAAATTTTAGGAGTGCCCGAAAATCATCTTATTCTTGAGCATCTCGACACTTTAGATTTTGAAGAAAAAAATAAAAAGGCTAAGATGCTTGAAGATATTGAGCTCCGAGCTGCTATGAACTCTAAGCTTTTTCCAGGTGTCCAAGAAATTTTTAAAAAGCTGAGCAAAAATGGAATGAGAATTGGAATTTTGACCCGTAATTGCGCTCAAGTTATGGCGTGGTTCCTGAAAGCCTTTCCTGAGCTGCCAGTAGACCATGCCATCACTCGAGAGCATACAGCTCCAAAACCGAGCCCGCAAGGATTGCATGTGTTTTTAGAAAGGTGGGAACTAACTCCAAGTGAGCTATTGATGGTTGGAGATTCGTATCTAGATATGGAATGTGGAATCAATGCTGGAGCACAAACAGCTTGGTTTAAACAAAGTTCCTCGCAGATAACAGTTGAAGTTGACTACATCATTGAGCATCTGAATGATCTAGGAAAGATTCTAGATAGTGTCTAGGAGGAATTTTGATTTTACCAACTGAAACTATATTAGTACTTGGTGGGGAGTTACCGGAGCTTGCTGCAAAGCAAATTCAAGCCCATGTTCCTAAGCGTCTTATTGCAGTTGATCAAGCATATCACCAGCTCCATTCCTTTGGCCTAGTGCCCGATTTTGTCATAGGTGACTTTG
The DNA here is from genome assembly GCA_045105515.1 of Oligoflexales bacterium. Classification (GTDB taxonomy): domain Bacteria; phylum Bdellovibrionota_B; class Oligoflexia; order Oligoflexales; family Bog-1112; genus JABSRF01. The sequence goes on along the minus strand of JBGCDR010000006.1, from coordinate 751 downwards.
ACTCTGTTGATGGCAGTAAAATTGCTTGCAACATAGCTAAGATTGAAATCCATAATCAGGATATGACTGACTTTGAAAAAGCCATCCATTTTATCCGCGAACAGCGCTGGGGGAGAACAAGCATATTTGGGATAGGAGGTGGAGAATTAGATCATGCCATTGGCAATATTCAAGTTTTGGTAAAAAACTTTGAGTATGAAGATGAGTTTTACTTTTTAGACTATTTTGCTAGTAATTGCAAGTTGGGGTGCCTAGTCAACAAACATTTAGAATTCCGTAGTTACCTTGGTGCAAAAATATCTCTATTTCCCTTCCCAAAGGCTATTGTGAACTCACATGGTCTAAAATATGAGCTTTCCAAACAAGCTATCTTTCAAAACCATGGTATTTTAGCGATAAGAAATGAGCTAATAGAGCCCTATGGAGTTCTTGAAGTGCTTGAAGGATTAGTGCTCTGTATATTTGATGCTGAGCAAGGTTTATTTCCTAAGTTTTAAATTTTTTTCGAGAATACAGAACTGATATCGTCATTTCGAACGTAGTTGAGAAATCTCCATACACAGGGCTAAGCTGAGTTGACTTTATCCTAAAGCTGATTCGGGATGGATAGTCTGAAATGGCTACCAGATCCAACCTTTGACCTATATAATACTAGATTACCGTTGATTGCTTTTGCCATCAAACCTGAAATAGTTAAACCTAAGCCCGCACCAGTAAACACTCTGTCACATTGGTCATAGGCTTGGACAAA
>JBGCDR010000005.1:0-10991 GCA_045105515.1 Oligoflexales bacterium | reverse complement strand
TTTCACTTGTCTTTCCGGTAACATGAAAATAAACATATCAAGCCCTCCCAGAATTACGTTTGGGATCAGCTTATCAATATTTACATAATAATCATATAAAATAATAATATTAGCCGGTTAAAAAATTAGACAACTCTAATCATAGACGACTCAAAAATGGCGCGGCGAGTAGTAGCCGATATCCTATCAGCATTGGGTGTGGATTGTATTCATGCGAGCAACGGTCAAGAGGGATTAGACCTACTTGCGTCCCGCAAAGACATAGATTTGGTTTTATCAGATGTTCATATGCCTGCTGTAGATGGCCTAGAGTTTCTCGAGAATGCGCAACTCCTCAATCAAACAAAACCAGTGCCGGTCGTGATGCTTACCAATGAAAGTGATCCTATTTTTCAAGTAGAAGCAAAGAAGTTGGGTGCAAAGGGTTGGATTGCTAAACCTGCGAATGCTGAATCCATTAAAAATGTTTATATGAAGCTGGTTTTAACTGCCTAATGATACTGCATTTTTAAATCAAGACTCCTATCTTTAAGATATATCAAGAGATTTTTTTTAAATAGATAAGATCATAAAAAATAATTTTTGGTTTTTTAAAAGATATTTTCTCCTTAAAGTTTTTGAATGGACTGGAAGAGTCTATATAATAGACTGTGGAACCGTGCATGAACTAATTGTGGGTCTTCCAAGCTTCTGGCTTATTAAATACAGGAGAGCCTAAATGCCGCTTGATATGAAACAAGTAAGGTTTTTCGTTGTCAAAGAGAATGAAAAAATTCAGTTAAATGGGATTCTTCATGAGGGGGTTGATTGCAAAGTTTTAGATGAGTTTGTAGAAGCGAATCAAACTATCGATTTTTCTCAATTGAAATATGTAAGCTGGCAGGCCTTAAATAATCTTCACAGCTATCTTGTAAAGTTGGATAAAGAAATTACTCTATGCAATATCCCTTTGCATATTTATCAATGCCTAAAGCTCGTCGAGAACTTTTACGAAAAAATTCGTTTAGATCAGTTTGAAGTAAATTTTATAGATTCTAAAGACAAAAGCGGTAAACGTGTATCTTACTATGTTTCCGATTCAGATATCAGTAAAATGAATTTAGAAAAACGTGTCTTTGCAGATGTTGGGGGGAAGGTGCTTTTCGGCCATTTTAATCATATTTGGCCAAAAAACACTTATTATGGAGATAAACTTCCCGAAGCAAAGAATTTAGGAGATGAAATAGATGATTTCTATTTTAATTATATGTTTTTTTCTTTAACTACTTTAATTTTAGCTAGAGATTTAATTCATGCTGTTTGCATTTCTCTAGCATTGATACTAAATGATTTGATTAATCTTCTCGAGAAACTTCAGGCTAGTCTAGCTCTAACTGGAGTAAATTTACCCGATAAGCCAATACAAGATATTAAGCTCTTATATAAGTTTTTCGATGAGATCTTAGATCGAGAAGTTGAGTCGATGCAAGCGATCATCGGAAGATACGAAACGATTATGAGTCATTATCAAAGCCGATTGATAAAAGGGGATGAAGAACAAGTTGACCGAGGTCGATGGCTAATTGAGGCTTGTCTTGAGGTAGATAAAACAGAACCTATTACCATAGCCCTTGAAAAAATTGGTGCGGATTGTGGTGAGGCTATTTTTACCAATTATCAAGAAACTACTATTAGAAATGAGTTTAAAAAAATTGATCCAAAGAGCGTAAGTCCAGAAAAATTAGCAGAAATACGCGATTGTATGTGTATTATGAACCCAATGAGTGAAGACAGCTGGGAAGAAACTCTAGAAGATATTGAAGAGGATTTAGATCTCTTAGCTAACAAATATCAAAAATGCTCACCTATTATTCAAGGTTTTGATTTGACCAGACAAGTCCTAGAGCATCGAATCTATGAACACAAGCATATTAGTTCAGTATTACAAGCTGGAGGTGAAAGTATTGATTGGGCATCATTGCAAGATGAGATTGTCAAAAAGATTCGTAACACCCTCGTAACTCAACAAGAAAAATTCTCATTTAAATATTTTCTTGGTGATCTGGTCAAGGAGGAAGAAAAGCAAAGCGAGGCGCTTAGCCCAGGAACGACCCTTGTGTTTTAGAGTTTCTTATTATGAATGGGAATAATTCCCTCTTTTTTTAGAGCCTTTAATAACTGTTCCGATTGCTTAGTCTCCCAAAGCTTGTGAACAGCATATATGTCTTCATAATCCTTTGTGCGCAGACGGTCTGCCAAATCAGATATTATTTCAGCAACTCGGTAAAAATGATTTGATAAGAAAGAAAAAATTCCCATTAATAGATAATAATTAGGATGGTGCCCAGCAATTTGATTTGCCGCAATGTTGTATGATGAGCTCCCTAGGTCCATATAGTATGATCTGCTGAAGCTTTTCTGATTAAAGAATTCGGTAAAGAACCCACTGATAAATAAGCTGGTATCTCCAACAGCCTGCATTAAACTGATTTTCTGTGAGCCTTGTGCTTCATTTGCCTTTTTGAATATTAGCGCCAGAGGCTTTTCTAGTACTTCTAAGACATGACTAGTTCCAGAATCATGCTTGTGCGGGTAGGCTTTATTAGCAAGAAAATTTACTAAATAAGTTTCTGATTCAGGGTCTAATTGAGTTCTAGTTTGTTTGAGAGATTTCCTTAATTCCGATCTAAAAAATTCAAGTGGATGAAGGTTTAATTCTATTTCTTTTTTCGTCATATTGATCACCTTCTTTGTTGAACCGTTTTGCTAGGTTTCTCATCGATTATAAAAAAAACTGGCCGGCTGGTCAATCCAAGTCCATTAACGGGGCTGTAATGGAATCTTAAAAAGAATTTTTTCACTTAGTAACTTCTGTTATAATCGAGCTGCCATCACAATCTGGGAAAAACCATGAAAACCACGCTTATTTATTTTCTATCGTCCCTAATTTTACTCCACGTGGATCCTGCTTTTTGTCAGGATACACCGGTGAATCAGAGGAGTAGCACCCAAACTCAAGTAGAAAATATATTTTTTCTTTTTAAGGAAAAAGGTTCAGGTAAACTCTTAAAAAGGGTTGAGGTCCGTACTGGTACGGAAGTGTACTATTCCGACCCAAAGGGATCTGCAACAATACCGAACAATCCTGATTTTGCTAAATTCGAGTTTTATCGGTCTGGTTATACTAGCCTAAGTTTAAGTAGGGATGAAATCAGTGCTACAGATACCAACGAAGTCTTTCTCTATCCTGATATAAAACAAAATCAGGTTTTGGTTACAGGTCGTGGCAAGAAAGAAGTTTCCGAAAAGCAGGTTTCAATTGCTGAAGCTAAAGAAGTTGCTCCACGTGGAGATCCGGTACAAATAGCAAAGCTGCTTCCTGGAGTACAGACATCAGGGTTTAGCCCTGATGTTGTGGTTAGAGGTTCAGCACCTGAGGATAGTTCTTATTTTGTTGATGGTATTGAAGTTCCTTTTATTTTTCACAGTATTGGTGGAATTTCTATTTTGCCAAAAAACCTAATTGAGAAGGTTAATTTTTTATCCGGTGGTTTTAGTTCAAGCTATGGAAATGCCACTGGAGGTGTAGTTGTCATTGAGACTTCTGGGGAGTTGGCAACAGAACCAAAGACAGAATTTACCGTGAATTTACCATTGTTATCCAGTATTTATCATGAAAGGCCTCTCTCAGAGGATGAATCAATGTCGGCATCAGTGCGCCGAAGTTACTTGGAATTCTTTATTAAAAATGTATCGGAAGACAGCCTCATTGTTCCAGTTTTTTATGATTCTCACCTACGCTATTTAAAAGTCACAGATGAGGGGTATACCAAGCTTATTTCCTTAAGTTCTCTAGATGCTCTGGAACTGGTAATAGGTGGTACTGAGGATGCAGAAGACAATGGCACCATCAGTTTCAACATTCGCAATTACTTTGGAGCTCTAGGTCTGGAGCGCTCTATGCGATTAGGAAATGGCTGGAGGTATGTGGCTAACCCTAACATAGTCTATAGTCATATAGATCAAAGGTTTGTGGACAACTATATAGATATCAGAGCTAATGTTTTTAAAATGCCGTTAGAGTTTCAAAAAAGAATCGGTAAGAAAAAGAAACTATTTCTCGGTATTGAAGGCATGTATCAAGCTGCAAAAGTTGCTTTGGTAGCTAGGCGTATTAATCAAGATGATCCTTTTGTGGATTTTGAGGATGCGCCTTTGATAGAAACAGAGTTAGAAGCAAATGCGTTTACTGGAGCGGCATGGTCTTCTGCTGACCTCGGCCTTGGGCCTCTCACTATCACGCCAGGTATCAGGGTCTTTAATGATGCTTCAATTAAAAAAAATGGCTATGACCCTCGGCTCTTGATTTTGTGGGAAGTAAGCTCTGATATGGAAGTAAAAGCTGCAGTAGGCCAATACTCAGCTAGTCCTCAGCCCCAGGAAAGCGCAGAAGATTTTGGTAACCCTGATCTTGATTTCGAACGATCCAGCCATTACATCCTTGGACTTAACAAATCTTGGGGGCAGGATTGGTCTACCGAATTCCAACTTTATTACAAACAGAACCGAGATGTTGTAAGATCAGACCCCATTGACCGTTATCTTAATAGTGGCTCCTTACTTAGTCGCGGTGCTGAGATATTTGTACGTAAAAACCTCACTGATCGCTGGTTCGGGTGGTTATCGTATACTTGGTCAAAGACCGAGGAAAAACAAAGTGAAGATGATCCTTGGCTCCCTTCCCAGTATGATCAAACTCATGTTCTCAATATTGTTTCAGCCTATAATATAACGGGACAATGGACTCTAGGTGGACGCTTAAACTATCATACCGGAGACGTCTATACACCAGTCAACGGTGCGGTCTACAATGCTGGCTTGAATAAGTACCAACCTCGCTATGACGAAAATAGAATCAATGGTGAAAGGTTACCAAACTGGCATCAGTTAGATATCTATACCTCTTATGAGCAGCTGTTTGATTATTCTAAGCTTAAATACCGCGTTGGTGTGGAATATATTTCGGCGGAAAGTCCTGCATACCAGGTGACCTACAACTATGATTACAGTAAAAAAGACTATTTGGAAGGTCTGCCCCCTATTCCTTATTTTGAAATATCTGGAGAGTTCTAAATGATCTTGAAATTTACTCTTATAATTCTGGTTTGTATACCTTTTGCCGGCATATTGGGTTCTTGCAACGACGAAGAAGAAAAGTTCGAATTAGTGAATAAATTGCGGGCTGTAGGAATTAAGGCAGATAAACCTATTGTGAGTGGAGTTGATACTGTAAGCCTAGAAATTGTGGCAGTACTGCCTGCTGGAAAGACTATTGATACTGTTGAGCCTTTTGTGGATGATACTGTCCAAGATTTTTTGCGTCTGACAATTAATTTACAAGATGGGGAGACCTATACCGAAAAAGGGGCCCTAACTATATATACAAAAAGTGCTACCGTTGATACCACTGCAATCCCTCCTAGTGTTTTGACGCAGCTCAATGGTGTCGCAAAAATGCGTTATGGAGTCCGCTTAGTCTCTGAAGGAGAAGAAGAAATTATTATTGGCGATATTCTTTCAGTAGCCGCTGATGACCCTGCTTTACAATGGACTGCACCTAGCTTGACCGTTGATACTCCTGGTGATACGGAACAAATTCCTCAGCCATACACACTTAAGTCTCAGGTGGAAAAACCACAAGCTGAACGGATTAAATCACTATGGTTTATCAGCTCTGGTACCGTAAAGAATAGCCTCGCCTTAGAAACCGAATGGAGTGAGGCCATTGCTGGAGAACAGACCATAGTAATTGCAATATTCCCGCAAAAATCGCGTTTTTTCGATTACCAAGTTCTACAGGTTACAGTTCAATAAAGCTAGGATCATAAGCCTGCTTATCCTGGCGTATACTGGTTAAGCTTGCGGAATTTCATATACACTTAAATATTTCTCACCAAATACAAGTATAAATATATGGTATAATACTCAGTTCCCCATGAAGTGGTGAGCTAGTTTCTTATATTTTTAATCCAATTCATTGATCTTGGTATAAGATTTGAATTTAATTAAAATATTTTGTATTTAAGAGAGAACCGCTTATTTGGATAGGAATTATTCTATGAATCTTAAGAGGCAAAAAATGAAAATTCGAATTATGAATAGCTTTATTTTTTCCAGCCTTTTTCTCATCTTCCTAGTCAAGCATAACCCTGTAATAGCCGAACAAGATTGGGAAATGATTGATGGGGGCGGCCTGTGGGATCTAAAAACAGTTGCAGAAGTTAAAAGTCATTTTAAGAAATTTTCCGTCGATCAATTTTCATTTCGTAAATATAATTTTGGTGTTGTGGTCAATAATAGCCGGCATCGTCTCTACCGATCAAAAGCACTCGGAGAACTCGGCACTCGGGAGTTATTCTCTTTTCTCCAGGAAAATAATCTCCTAATTCCAAACCTCGTTATTTTTATGAACAAGCAAGGGTATAAGCAACCAAGCAATCTAAGTGGGGGATTGTATGGTTTTGGGGCTTCACTTCGCATAGAAGATGGAGTCTTTGCGTTTGAGGAGAGTCAAATTTTCTCAAAATTTGGAGCTAGGCCCGAGGTGAGTTTCTATCATCCATTAAACTCACCCGTTTATTTGAGTGGACAGGATGTAGTTAATGACAGCCTTGCCTTTCCCATTGACGCTTATGTTGACCAAGATATCAAAAAATACTTTGAAGCACAAATTCGAAAATCCGGAACTGGCGAGCATATTGTTGCAAAAAAAGATAACTTCTATTTTATATTGAAACTGGTTTTGGAAAGTCGTGATCCTGTATTGTTCCATTGTACTGGAGGCAGGCATCGAACAGGCATGATAGCAATGGCAATACGCTATATACAAGGTTCCTTTTGGACGAAGTCCTTCCGTCAGGAAATTAAGGTTAGGATTCCAAATATCAAACATTTAGTTGGTTTAAGAAATCTAGCCGAAATTGAATATTATCTGCATAATAAAAGGTACCTTCGAGAAAAAAATCTGGAAAGCTTGCGGGCTTTGTCTCAAGAAGCTAGATTTAAAGTTTTGGTTAAGAAATTTGGTCCAACCTTAAATGCTAAGTGAAGCAGTCTCATATAGAGCTTCATTCTTTGCTGGTGTGCATACGCGTCTCCAGAAGTTAGATGAAAACTGTGGATCCAGGTACTTTTTGAATTCTTCCCAATTAGGGTAAGAAGCTTGAAACATAGATGCAGGCATATGCCCATCCTTTGCTGGGTATAGTCGGCCATTCATACCAGAAATTATCCGATCAAGATCAAATAGTACCTTTAGGGTAGAGCTTCCGCGATTGGGAAAATCTAAGGCAAGTGTCCAGCCCTGTATAGGGAAGGACATGAGGCCAGGGGAGCTTATAGAACCAAACTTCTTGAGTACAGTCAGGAACGAAGCTTGTCTACTTTTTTGCAAAAACTGCAATATTTCTTTAAGAAAATCTAAGTTGTCGCAAGATACCACGAATTGATACTGATATAGACCTCGCTTTCCATATAAGCGATTCCAAGATTTTATCGAATCAAGGGGATAAAAAAAACTGTCATAGGATATAGTTTGTAGTTTTTTTTCACTCCTTTGTTTGTTGAAAAGCATGGAGTTGAATATCTTTATGCTGAAATCACTGAGTAAAAAGCTTGGCGCATCAAAAAAAACCTTAAAAAAGGGGTTGGAATGCAGGTGCCGGCTAGGGTTGCTTGTAATATTCTCGGAGTGATTACCGCGAAAGTAGAGCCCTCTACCAAACTGATTTCCTTCAGCCAAAGTATCAATCCACGATACTGTATATTCGTACTTGCTTTGTGAGGAATTTTCAATTTCTTGAAGCTCGGTTAAACTATTGAATTTAATAATTTCTTGATTTATGACTGGGTGGGCTTTTTTTAATTTGATCTTGGCACTGATCATAAGCCCTGTAAGTCCCATACCGCCTATAGTAGCTGCATATAGTTCTCTATTTTCTTCTGGAGAGCAATTTAGTACCTCTCCATTAGAACGTAGCAATTTAAAACTTAGAACGTGTTTCCCAAAAGTACCTGCTACGTGATGGTTTTTACCGTGGACATCGTTTGCAATTGCACCTCCCACGGTCACATACTTAGTTCCTGGACTAACAGGGAGAAAGTAAGAGTGTGGCACGATTAAATTCAAAATCGAACTTAAACTGACTCCAGACTCACATTCTAGGACGCCAGTGTTGTGATCGAAGGCAATCATGTGATCTAGGCCTTTGGTGAGGAGCAAGGATCCTGAAGCATTAAGACAGCTATCTCCATAGCTCCTACCTAGTCCGTGAGCAAGCATTGGCTCTGGGATGTTTGCTAAGTCTATGATGCTTCTCCAACTAAGATTATTAGGTCTTTGTTCGAAGCGATGAGCACGACCCCACGAAAGGTAATCATTGTTTACAGGCACAGGTTCATCCTTGTTTAGAAATTTTCTCGATTATACTATTAGATCTAGTTTTTGAGTAAGTTTATTAAATGACTACAAGTCGCGCAAGAATATATTAGAAGCATCGTTAATTGCTTGAGGGTTTGACGTCTAGAGAGTATCCTGATCCATTTCCAGGGTACTTACGAGTATTGGCTCCAGGATAAGAAAATCCATTTATAAATACACGCCTTGCTTGGGATGAAGTGTTTTTTAAGCTTCCATGGATAAGGTATGGTCCAAAGAACAGGACAGATCCTGGCTCCATAACGATGGGAACAAGCTTGGTTTCATCCACATATTTTTTCCGATTATTGCCGACATTTAGTGCTAGATGTCCAAGATGAGAGCTTTTTGGAATTACCATGATCGGTGAATTGCTCAAGTGCATAGCATCAATGGCTGTAACAGTTTGTACATAGCTACCCTTGCCATTGACGTCTTTCCATAATTCAGTCCCAAATCTTCGGTGCTCAGTATCTTGATGCCATGCAAACTCAACATCATCACCTGGGAGTTTAAAATGGTTTTGACAGATGAGGTGATCAAATTTACTGGACCCAAGGATTGCTGCTACAATGGTGGAAATCCTTGAATCAGTGCCTAATTTTTGCAACTCAGGCTCAATGGAACAAGACCAAACTACCCGTTGAATGCTCTCACGTTCAATAACAAACTGGGTGCCTCTAACGTATTGTGTAGCATGGAGGGAACTTGCTATTTTTTGCAGTCTGTCAAAATGATTGCTGATTTGCATAACTTCATACTGATCAAACAAATTAGGAATTAGGCAGTAACCCAATTCATAAAAATCTTTTACATAATTATTCAGTAAATTAAATTTAGCAGTGCTTTCTTTCTCATGGATATTCTTATTTGGGTGCATGGGTTGATCCGCTCAAAATAGTCTAGTGTTTTTACATTTAGAATAGGGACTCATTCTATGCCAATCGGTTCAATTTTGGCTTCCCATAAATTTGTGAGCAGTGTTGCTTGGATGTATTCTGGCTAAATTATCAATTTAATATATAAAAAATGAACTTTTTTGATTAAATTTAAATTTACTATAGAGCAGCTCAAGAAAAACACATAAAACTAAAATCCGAATTTTAACACAAATATCAAGATCTTTAAATTTAGCTCACAGGTTTAAAATGTTCAATTTTTAATAATTGAAATAATTATCAATATATCTATTTTGAGCGAGTGGGTGCTTTTTTAAATTAACTTTTGTGGGGATCTACTATGAAGTTTACTGCTTTTTTAGCTGCCATCATTTTGTACTTGTTTGCAGGTGTTTTGGTTGCTGATTGTTTGCAAACAGAAAAATTTAGTACTTTTGAAACAGCTAGCGAATACCGAAATACTTTTTTACATTGCCTTAAGCATCACAATGTGCCCATAGAGAATTATAATGAACTCTTACATGAAGCTTTAGAGTTTAACAAGAGAAGAGCAAAAAATAGCAAGGCTTTTGACATAAATCATATCGTTAATATCTGGATTCCAAAAGATCAAAGACCCTATACTTCCAATAAAAAATTAGAAACAAATCCGAATTTTGATACCACTGCTGTTGCCCCTGCTTACATCCATAATTTAAATAAAATGTACTATCCACGTGGATCACTCTTAAGTGCTGCATTGATTTATGGAAATGAACAGGCTGCTAAGGTCTTGCTAGACTTTGGAGCGAACCCTAACATGGTAGTGTTGCGCAAACTGAAACTTGCAGTTGGTAAATCAAGTTATCGCCAAGTTATGAGTCCCTTGCTAGCCGGTTTACTTGGGAAAGTCTCTATTGATATGTGGAAGGCTTTGGAGAGCAAGGGTTTGACCCAGTTACCTCATTTAGAGAAGTTTGAACACTACCTTCCCGAGCCTAAGGATGAAGAGATCAAAGAACTTCTAGCGAAGCTTCTTAGCCCTGGAAATAATAGCCCAAAAATTGACTTGACTGATCTATAGACACCGACTAGCAATTCTATCTTAGAATTTCGGCATTTAATATTAAGAGTGAGGATGTGTAAGCCTTCGACTAGAATCTACCCATCTTTGACTAGGAATATATCTTAAAAGTGGTACATAAGTAGCTTCTCTAAAGGAGCTAAAAGAGTTTATTTCCGTAGATGCTACTACACCTTAAATAAGTAGATTTTCTATTTTGGTTTATGTATAGCAAATAATTTTACGTTCCTAAATATCAATAATATTATCGGCTTAAATAATTAATTGAGGTTTTAATGACCTTATGTCGAATATAGGATCGTGTATGCAAGGAGCGCACAATACTCAGTTAAAGAGAAGTCCTATAAGATAATCAATTAAATAGAGATAAAGCATAGATTAGAGGAAATATATGTCTCACTTTATTAAACTTTGCACTAGTTGTTCGAATACATTTCTTGAATTCAATAAGAAAATGCAAAAATAATCTTGCCGTCCAGAATTCAAAACAAATTTGTGCTTGAAAAAAATATTTTCATCAAAATTCCCCTTCCTAAGATGTGTTTAAGAGCTAATAAGAGAAAAATCTTAAGTT
>JBGCDR010000004.1:0-6156 GCA_045105515.1 Oligoflexales bacterium | reverse complement strand
TACATACAGTGAATGAATCGGTCTTATTGTTGATAAGGACTTATTGTGATCCCAATTCTAAGAGTCGGATGACCACTCAAAAAAAAGCTCTATCGGCGATAACATGACGAAATTAAGTGTAAAAATCCCGGTCACCTATGGTCGAGCTATATTATACGATAGAATCATTTGAGAAAATACTTGGTTCTTTGAAGTCCTATAGTCCAAGTCTTGTTGATGTTATAGTCACCAACCCTGTTGGAAATGTTCTTGTTACTACAAATAGCAGCTTCTCAGATTCAGAAAGTGATATAAAATTTCCTACTGCTCATATGGGAGAAACTCGAACAGTATTTGATTTTGATAAAACAAAAATATTTGCTGCTTCAAAAGAAGCTTTCAATACAAATGATACCTATGCAAATGAAGAAAATATAGATAGGAACTCAACTCCTTACTTTTATAGTGTCTTGAGTACCTATGACAATTCAAAAATTTTAACCGACTCTTTGACCTTATTTTTTTCAATAGCAATGATCCTTTTGATTTTATTTATGCTGCTAAGAGTAGGGATATCTAAATCAATAAATCCAATAGTGCAAAATATTGAGCATTTTGCATCAGAAATCAAAACAAGAAGAAGAGATAATTTTGTCTTTGATGATCGGTTGGATGAGATAGAAAATCTACATGGCAATTTTCAACTTCTTTTATCTGAAAGAGCGAATATTCAGAAACAGAGAAATGAAGATGTGAGATCCTTAAAGATGTTGACAAGTGAAACATCTATAAAGCTACATAATTTAAAATTTCATGTCACAAGAATACCTAGCGATGGCAACAAGGAAAAAAATGATATTTGCTATATATTGGAAAGTGTGATTGAAAACTTAAATTCATTTGCTAGCAATGGTTCACAAGATAAGATGAGCTTATTGTATGACAGCTTATATGAAATAGTATGCTCATTCATGGATGAAGATCCCAATATAAAGCTCGAATTTCCTCAGGAACTAAACAATACTTTCATAAATATTGACGCTAATAACATATCCGGTATTGTTGAGAACTTGATAACAAATGCATATAACGTAAATGCATCTAAAGTTATTGTGACCGTTTTTAAACAAGAAAATGACATAATTGTTAGAGTAACAGATGATGGAGATCCATTTCCCAATAGTACTATCCACCTGGTAAAACATCATGTAAAAACTCAAGGCACTTCGAGTAAACACGGTATGGGAATTGGGTTAAAGGAGACAAAGAATATCCTTTGGGGTATTGGTGGAGGTATGAAAATAAGTGAAAAACCAAAATATATTGAAGTAAAGATTCCTATTGCTCCAATCCCTTCTTGGTATCTTCAAACAATTGATATGAACAATATTAAAAAAGTTGTAGTTACAGATGACGATCATCTATTACGAGACACTCTAAAGAAATTGATTGGCCCTTATTGTGATGTAGTTTTTTACGAATCACCTGAGAGTTTTTTAGGTGATTTTAAAAGTGCAGAACCAAATACATTGTACATAACAGATTATTGCTTTTATCGTTCCAAGTTAAATGGAATTGATATGATTAACCAAGCGAATATTCAGAGGTCATCTATCATTCTTACAGGAACTTTATTCAAGAGAATTGAAAAAAATTATCCAGTTATAAAAATATATCCAAAATCAAGATTATCAGAAAATTCGTTTTCGAACTTAAAAGGGAAATAAAGATGATTTCATCAATGTTAACTAAATCGCTAATGGTAGGAACTATGTTAAACACTGCAACAAGAGGCACGGCACCCAAAATTCCAGTTTATAAGTCTGGGGTTGTTAATGCTAGTAATGCATCAGTATTCAATGGTGTATCTACATCAGTTTCAAAACATTTGGCTTATAAGGGCGTAGTTAGTTTATTACAATTTGATCGCGACCAAAAAAAATTGGCACTCGATTTTGGTTGTGGATTGGGAGATTCTACTAAACTTCTTTCTAATCTGGGCTTCAAAACAGTTGGGGTAGACCATGACCCACAAATGATCTATAAGGCTCGCAGAATTCATGGAGATTTTAGCAAATTCATTAGTGTGTCAGATGAAAGTCTGCCATTTGATGATGATACTTTTGATTTGGTTTATTCATCATTTGTTGTTCTAGAAATATCATCATTGGAATCTATGGTAGAATATTTCGAGAAAGCTTACGAGGTTTTGAAAACAAATGGTAAGATGGTAGTTGTTACTTCTAATCCAGAGATTTATGACCCTATAAGAAGTTGGCTTGCTTTGGCAGCAAATAGCAATAATATTCTTAAATCGGGAAATAAGGTTGCCATATCTGTAACTGATGCAGGCGTTGAGTTTCATGACTATTATTGGACTGAAAAGGACTTGACAGAAGCTGCTACCAGAGTAGGATTCGAGGTCTCACGCAGCCTTTATCCATTGGGAACAAACTCAGATAATATTGAGTGGAGAGAAGAAACAAAATATTCTACTAATCTTATTATCGAGCTGATTAAAAAATAGTTGTAAACCAGCTGTCTGATCTTAGTAATCCTCAGAACAACTTTCCCTTGATTGGACAAGGAAAGATTTCTTGATTTATTTCATGCACTGCGTTACAAACTGGGCGTGTGGTCCTGTGGGCTGCCAGGGTTGGCAGCCTAATTAATCCCCTCCTGAAACTCAAGTACTGAAATATACTTCTTTAGTGAGAGAAAAGTCTCATCTAAAAACATTTTGCCGATTTTTAAATAGAGTATGCTTTCATATTTGATATAAATATTTTTTGGCGCCCAGTCGAAAAAAGTGCGCTGTCAAGAATTCGATTGTAAATTGCAAATGTATTTCTAACGTTCAATACTCATTAATTTATGTTCTTGAAACAGTCCACTTTCATCAATAAAACCTGACTTTAACAAACCCAAGAAATCTATTTTTTGATTCTTAAAATCTGTTAGTTTCAATGTTTCAACTTGATGTCTAGAATACGGATTAGTTGACCGAGTATACTGAAGCTCAAAGAATCTTTTTTCAATCAAATTGACAGTACCCTCAAATATTTCTGTTAGAAAATATCCATCGTGAGATCCAATAACTTCAATTGAGCGAAATTTACCATTTTCGATTTCATAATAAGGCCCTGCAAGCCCATGGATTTTGTGTAGATATGGTCCATTGAATTCAGATTTCCATTTATCCTGTTCATTGTTTTCAGACTGAGTGTCTACTTCTTCGTTTTCATTATCATTATCGGATAGTCTTTCGATTTTAGGTTTATTTCTTGATGAACTTCTGCTAATATCTCCACACGAAATAATGCTGCATAGAAAAAACAAATAAATTAATTGCAACTTTGACTTCATTCGAGACCTCTTTCGTTGATCTATATTTTTTTGGATTTTTTACTAATGATGATGTATAGAAGACACAAATTTTTATTTGATAGATGTTATGATAGATCAAATTTAAGGTAATAGAAAATTAAAGTGATGCATCTCTCAACAATGATTTATGTACTAGCAACATAGCAAGCATAACCAAACCCAGCCTGTAAAAAATCTTTAGCCAGCCAATATGATCAAACTGACTCTTTGCTTCTATACTCTTCAATTTCAAATCAAGCTCACTCGCTACTCCCGAATAGCTTTGCCAGGCAGGATTTAGGATTTTTTTCTTGAACCAGGGATTTTGGTAATGCTTGTCAGATGGATTCTCAAACCTAGCCTTCTGCTGAATATAGTCTTTCTTTTCACGCTCCAGTTGTTCCTTAAGTAATACAAACCCAGGCTGCTCCTTTGCCAATGAATACTTAGTCTGTGTTTCATCTGTTATAGTTCCAAAGGAAATAAAATAAGCCTCATAGGCACCCATATAAAGGCAACATAATAAGGCTATTTTTGAACGATACCTGGAGTGGTAGGCGGCAAAACCAACGATCATGATAATTCCGCCTAGGGCAACCAGGTAAGGAGATGAAAAGCCGCTTGATTTATATAGGTCAATTGATTGATTCCATAGAAGAAAGAGGACTATGGAAATTGAGCAAAATTGAGCTACTATAACTGGTAAGCGCTTCAGTAATTTTTCGCCATCAATCTCATACATGGTTTTTTTGATACCTTCCCAAAACATATTTATATTCTGCTCAGGAACATTGGTGGGATTTACTTCCACCGAGGACTCTGTATTCTTCATCTTGATCTCCTTTTTCATGTGATTAGGATTAGCTTTATTCGTCTGGCTCATATCTGGAGATTTTTGCCCAGATATCAGAGGTTCTGGAGAATTAGCTAAAAGTGCACACTCAGACACAGATATCTGGACCAGATCTGTTTGACTTTCAGATATCTGGGAGCTGCTCAATTCCAGACTTTCAGAGCATTGTTTTAAGGATCGCCTCAGATCATATCCCTTTTGCCTTAGCCGTTTCAGGTATAATTTTTCTTCTGGGCCAAAATCAGATCTTTTTATTTGGCCTCCAATACCTGACATGATCGCCTCCAGATCTGAAAGGTTCTGTGCTTGCTTCAAAGCATGTTCCAGATGTCTGCTCAGATCTGTAAAGTTTATCTGTGTATCTTTTAAATCTGGGCCAGATGAGACCAGATGAATTCCAGACATTTCTAACCTCCTAATCTTATTAACTTCCAGATCTGGAAGTACGTCACATATATTTTTAAGATCTGTGATTACTTTAATCAAATTATACTCGATTCGAGTAAAATATAACAAGGAGATTGGATAGTAAGTTTTGCGCGCAACGAGTACAATATCCTCATGCATAAGTTACGGGAGGTTGCCAATATGGCCGGCGTAAAAGGAAAGTCAGGAAGAAAAATCTCATCACCCACACCATGGGGAGAACTCTATGAGTTGGCTGGTGGACAATCTAAGATAGCTGCGAAGTTAGGGGTGTCAAAATCAACGGTAGGAAAATGGGCTACCGATACCCATCGCATTCCTGAATTGGTTAAGAAGGAACTCCTAAGGCTATGTAAGTACCACGGCATAGAAGAAGGACTTGAAAAACTTAACTCCTAGTCCTTAATTTCAACTGACAAAACTGACAAAAGTCTGTTTTTTCTTTATTTCATTAGCTTTCCTAAAGAATCGCTCTAACTGACAAAACTGTCACAAAATTTTTTCAATCATGACGGACAGTTTTGTCAGTTTTCGAAGAATCAGCATAAAAGCCCACTATCATTATAAAAATCTTAGTTCTGTCAGTTTTGTCAGTGGGTTTTTCCCATGGAAATTATCAGTTTTAAACCCCTTGCCTATACTAACGGCAAAAAATCAATTTTGGGGTGTCCGCTTTTAGAGAACAAGGTGCTTTCGATCAGACCTCCGGACGCTCTTAGCGGGAAGGCGTGTTCGCTTAAGAAGTCCTTCGATCATATCAGCTACCCATACTTGCTCCTCTTCCGGCAGGCTATTTAGCCTACCCGTTAGCGCATCCATTCGTTTACTAATGTCAGATGGTTCTCGCGATAACTCATGCAATTCTAGCTCTTTTTCTGCTTCTCTTACCATGTCTCCCATAGATACTGGTAAGGCGCGACATACCTCATAAAGGCAACGAAAGGTTATATCTCTAGAAGGGTACTTCTCTACCTTAGCCACAATACCCTGATTTTTCCCCATGGCCTGGGCTAAATCTCTTTGAGTTAAGCCTCTAGCCATACGTACTCGTGCAATATTCTCGCCTACCCTTTTCAATAAAGATTCATATTGAGCAAATATTTTATCTGACTCAGGCATATGACTCCTTTCTTAGATCAAGAAGATTTAGCGTGATCTGATACTTGACTTAATTACAAAGTGGAGCAAGCATTGACCTAAGTATCACATTGAATTGCAATAAAACACAATCTTAAATGGAGCTTAGGAATGCAAAATTCTCCAAGAATCCCTATAGTTCTAGTTTGGACAAACCACATTTAAGCCTCCTGACTCATAGATTCAGAATAGAGACAAATTAATTCTGAAAAAAATGCTTATCCAACAACATTTTTGTAGTTTCGAACGGTTTTTTTTATAATAGAGTTGTCTAATTTTTTAACCAGCTAATATTATTATTTTATATGATTATTATGTAAATATTGATAAGCTGATCCCAAACGTAATTCTGGGAGGGCTTGATATGTTTATTTTCATGTTACCGGAAAGACAAG
>JBGCDR010000003.1:0-45646 GCA_045105515.1 Oligoflexales bacterium | reverse complement strand
CGCATGGGCACCCCCAAGATCTTTTGATTTTCCGACAATTATAGCCTTTTTAGAGAAACTGGGGAAATTCGCTAAAGATTATAGTGCTCTAAGCCTTACATACAAAGGCGGCGGTGTGTTTCCAATCAGGCACTAAATAAGCCTGTGGAGAAAATTATAGAATCTATAAGAAATCCAAGTGATTACGACTCTAGAGTGATGAAATCGGGCAAATCAGGAGGGTTTATTCAAGGGTACAATTGTCAGGCTGCTGTAGATGCTGGTAGCCAGATTATATTGGCGGTACAGGTCTCTAGTCAAACTAACGATAAAGGCCTTATCAGACCTATGATTAAAAAAGTGATAGAAAATCTTGATGGAAAAACACCAAAATTTTTCACATGTGACAATGGTTATTACAGTGAAAGAGATATTGTTTGGATCGAAAAAAAGAACATAGATCCATATATTCCTCCGAGCAAGAAGGATAATGGAAAACGGTTCATTAATACGGTTGATGGTGTAATGACGATAACAGATTTTATGAGGGCAAAGCTAACGTCAGAAGCAGGAAGATCAATCTATAAAAAAAGAAAGACAATTGCTGAGCCAGTTTTTGGCCAACCTAAAAATGTAAGAGGTTTTCGTAATTTTCTGACTCGGGGGTTAAAAAAGGTGAACGCTGAATGGCAATTGATTTCGTTAGCGCATAACATTGGTAAATTGCACCACTTTGGTTACCAGCCGTGAGGTGGAAGAGAGGGAAGTCAAATTCATCCAATTAGGGTGGAACAGTGTGACTTGAAGATTTTACCCTTGAAAAAGGTGCTATGAGGGAGATGTCTCCACTGACCACCGTCGCTGTGGCGCCGGAGGATCGGTCGACATGACACATTATTAATTTTCCGACAGACTGGCTCGAGGTGACGAAGTAAAGCGTCATCACCATGTGATGTTTGCTATGCAAATATCGTAGTCAGGTGAACTCTTAATCCTAAGCAAAGGCACGTAAAAAATAATAATTACCCTGCAGCTAAACCAAATTCATATTTGTAGACTTGTAAAGATGACGATGAAAGTGACAAATTTTGAGGTCAGTATTGGAATATAAAGTAGATGAACTAAAATATGAAAACTCTCTTGGAAGCATTGTACTCTCAGACATTGTCGTCGATATGGAACAAGATCAAATTAAACTCTATGAAAATGGATCACACCTAGAAAATCTTGATTTCGGGCTTAATGGATTAGATATTGAAAGAACAGAAGATGAAAAGTTGTTTGAAGCAAGTCAAGAAATTAACGAAAAAATCGTACATATTAGGTTTGGGTGCCCGGTAGCATAAAAAATAATACCTTAATACCACCTAAAGCTAAGCTTCGCAAAAACAGTACAAATCACTGTATAAAATGCAAGCAAGCCTAATTCAAAGCTTAGGTTAGCAATCCCGACTCCCTCTAGAGCTACTCGTCTGAGTGCGTCCACACAGGCGGTTAGCGGTAGAAACTCTACAATAGATGCAAGCCAATCAGGGAAGTGCACCCTTGAAAACCAGACGCCTGAGAGCATCATCATAGGTAAGGTCAAGAGGTTGTTAATACCGTTGTAGGTAGAAGTATTTGCAGTCCTCGAACCGCACAAGATGCCCAAGGATGTGAAGCTCGCAGTACCAAGCAGGCCCACAGCAATTAGACTAAACCAATTACCCTGGACACGAAATCCAAACATCAGCATCCCAGCACCCAAGATGCAGGCAAACTCAACTAGGAAAATAAAATAACGACCAATAATATGAGAAATGATGTACTCGTATGGATTCATCGGAGTAGCCATATAACGTTTAAGAAGATTCTCCCGTCGGTTAGCCACAATGGTCATGCCCGTACCGAATAAGCTCGAAGTAAATAGACTCAATGCGAGAAGGCCTGGTATCAGAAAATCGATATACCTGCTCCCCACAGCTTTCACATGCTTGGCAATAGTGGGTTTTGGATCAGTGCGCCCGTAGTACTCTTGAATCAGATGATGACTGACATCATGGGCACGGGCTGCTTCTGGGTTGCTGGGGTCATAATGCATCAGCACATCCCCTTGCTGATTGAGTTCGAGCAGCAACAGCACCTCACCCCGCTTAAGCTTAGTACTCAGCTCAACTTCAGTACCTTGATAGACCTTTAACTGTTCTTGCTTTACAAGGAAAGAGAAGACCTGTGCTTCCTCAGCATAATTACTCTGCTTAAGCCCAATAGAGTAAAGCTCTTGCTTCGAGTCAGAAAAAGCCAAGCCTAAGATAAGCATCCAAAGAATGGGCATAAATACGACGAAAAACATCGCTGAAGGCTCACGTTTAAACTCTCTCCATCTGCCCTTCACCATCTCAATGAGGCTCTTGCTAATCATCGCGAATGTTCCTGCCTGTTAGTTTTAAAAACACATCTTCGAGAGTACTTTGTCTGATAGAAAAGTGACCCAGATAAACACCTAGGGTGTCCACCTCTCGCATAAACTCACGGGTTTTGGTTGTGGCATTATCTACGTTAACTTCATAAAAATTTTCAGCCCCTTGCTTAGAGGCCGTTTGCAACCAAGGAAGATTTTTTTGTAGGGCTTCAAGTTCGCTTGTAGAAGTTTTAAATACTAAGAAATCGCCCTCACAATGATGACTCACCAACTCATGCAGACTTCCCATAGCAATGATCTGGCCATGATCCATAATCGCAATCCTATCGGCCAACTCTTGAGCTTCTTCCATATAGTGAGTGGTTAAAAAGATACTCCTACCATCTGCTTTAACTTCTTTGAGTAAGTCCCAAAGATAACGCCTAGCCTGAGGGTCAAGACCAGAGGTTGGTTCATCAAGAAAAAGCAGCTCAGGGTTATGCACCAAAGCACAACCCAAATATACTCGCTGCTTCTGTCCACCGGACAGGTGTTCAAGCCTAGCATCAGCCTTATCTTCGAGCTTAAGCTTAGCAAGCAATTTTGGGATCGATATGGACTGCGGATAAAAGCTGGAAAACAGCTCCAAGGTTTCTTTGACGGTGTATTTTTTATAGAGGTTTGTTTCTTGCAGCGCTACCCCAATCCGTTTTAAAATATTCCCTCTTTGCTCAGGAAATTTTAAGCCACAGATTTCAATGTTTCCTGAATCAGGTGGGGTTAAGCCTTCAAGCATTTCGCAAGTGGTGGTTTTCCCAGCCCCGTTTGGGCCAAGTAAGGCAAAGCACTCGCCCTTGCTCACATCTAAACTGACTTTATCAACGGCAAGTATCTGTGCAAACTTCTTTACAAGTTCCTGCGCCTTTAAGACTGTTCCAGCATTTGGAACATCCATAGTCCCTCTCCACTATCTGAATTAAAGCCCTACTACTATGGAATACTTCAGCACCCTTACGAGCTTACACATATTCTCCCTTGGCTGTAAAAGCTGAAAACCCACCGAAACTCTCAGCAAGAGGCTTCTTCCTCTCTTCGAGGAGTTGCTGGCACCTCCCTTTGAAAGAGGAGGCCATGTAAAGGTGGGTAAGAGCATCTGTGCTCCAAAATCGGAGGCTTCTCCTGAATATATCTAAAAAACCCGGAACTTTTGGTATGCCGGCATCTTGAGAACTTACACACCAAATCCAGATTTTACTAGAATAACATCGAAAACTATTGGAAATTTAACTCGGCTGAAACTATCACAATAGCTTGGATTTTTCGAAAAATAGCCTTTGATAGCATCTACAGCTTAAAATCAAAGGTAAAGGCTCAGAGAAATCAGTATCGTAGTCAATTTCCAAGAGGCATTTCAAGTATATGGATACTAACAAACAAGAGGAGCAATCCTTTGATATCATCGTAGCAGGTGCCGGGATTACCGGCATCTTAGCAGCCAACAGGCTTTGCCAATCCTTGCCCGACGCAAAAGTTCTGCTCTTAGACAAAGCTTCACGACCGGGGGGCCGAGCACTCAGTCCAAATAACGAGGATAACTGGGGCTATGGTCTAAACTTTATTTCTGAGAAGGTGCTTAATTTTATTGAGCATAGCTATTCCCTCGAACCTGAGCTCAGCATGCCCGAGTCAGCCTATGAGCGAAAACTTGCGACGGGAACCATCCTAGCTGCAGGAAAATTCCAAGATATCGTACTTGATGATTGCTTCAATGCTAAAGGTGCAAAAGTCTTAGCTGGTAATGCAGCAGTAAAAGAGTGGCCTAAAATTGAGTCCGTATTGGGAAGCCGGCAAGAACCTCCTAAGAACGAAGTGTCCTTCGCCAAAGCCTGGAGGGATGGCAAGAAAAATCCTGCAGTCATAGCCCTACACCATCTAAGCACCTTTTGTGGAATGGCAGATATTTGGAAATCTTCACCCCAGGCAATTCAAGAAAGGCTCCAATACTTCGAGTCAGGGCTTTACAGCGGGCCTTGGGAAGATCTGCTCAGTCAGCTTCTTAGTTTCCCTTCTCTAGAAGGCCGCCTAAGCAGTGAATTTTCTTGCCGGATTATTGAAGCTGCATACGAGGATAAATCATGGCGTATCCTGACGGAAAAAGGCACATTTAAAGGAAAAGCGATGTTGGTTGCTCAATCTCCTTGGCAGGCTATGGAGTGGCTAGATCGTGGAGACCTTCCAATACCGGTCCTACAGTTAGCATTAAAATCGAAGCCTACTAGCGTCGTCACCCTTTCCACCAAGCACGAGCCCTGCGCGAACCTCCCAGACTTGGTCTACATTCCTGCAGAAGAGGTCCAGGTACTCAGGGTTTCCGATACCGGTTTGTGTTATCAGGCCACCATTGATTTTGAAACTACTCTCAACGCTCCTGCGGTGGTTAAGGCTATCAAGCGCTTGAAGCGAGCGCGAAAAAAACTTGAAGCTGCAAGAGAAGACCTAAAATCTACACGAGAACATATCGCTTTAGTACCCATCGCCTGGTCCCACTCAGCTTACTTAAGTGAGCGAAAAATTGTCCAAAAGCTCGGTCAAGAGTCCCACTTTCAATCTGCCAAACTAGGATTTTGTGGAGATTCCTATGGCGATGACTATAGTCCCGATGTTAACTTAGTCAGATCCTTGAGCACTGCCTGTACGGCAATCAGTGACGTGATGAACTAAGGGTTTTAAGGGAGCTTTATGGCAAGGGTAATCGATGGCAAAGCTATTGCTGCCAAAATACGATTAAATCTACAAAGCAAGGTTGAACAGCACACTAAGAGTGATACACGCCCACCAGCACTCAGCGTGGTGCTAGTGGGCGATGATCCAGCAAGTAAAATCTATGTTGAATTCAAAGAAAAGGCCTGCAAGCAGGTAGGCATGAGCACTCAGACTCACCGGCTTCCGCAAACAACCGAAGAGACCGAGCTTATCGCTTTAATTGACAGACTAAACGAAGATCCTGAAGTTGATGGGATCTTAGTCCAGCTCCCTTTACCAAAGCAAATTGATAAGTTGCGCATCATCGGCCAAATTTCTCCCATCAAAGATGTGGACGGCCTTGGTGCAAAAAATCAGGGACTCTTATCCCTTGGCCTACCAGGTCATAGGCCCTGCACTCCCTTGGGAGTTATGAAGCTTCTTGAAGCAAGTGAAATTGAGCTAACCGGTAAGCTTGCAACAGTGATTGGTCGCAGTATCCTAGTCGGATCTCCCATGGTTCGCTTGCTAGGTCATGCTAATGCTACCGTACAAAATATCCATAGCAGAACCGAAAATCCCGCAGCAATTGCACGCCAAGCGGACATTATTGTTGCTGCAGCGGGAGTCCCAGAACTAGTTAATCCTGATTGGGTAAAACCAGGTGCAGTTTTAATTGATGTGGGCATTCACCGCAGCAAAGAAGGCAAGCTAGTAGGTGATCTAGCCTATCGTGAGCTTGAACCGATCGCATCGTATATCACCCCTGTTCCTGGAGGGGTAGGGCCCATGACCATTGCTATGCTCCTAGCAAACTGCATCCAAGCCTATGAGTGGCGGCTCAGCGGCGATCATCCTTACCTAGTCTACTAAACCACGAAAAAAGTAAATCATTACTCCCAAGTAATCTGTTTTCCTGTAAGAATTGAGGGATAGGTCAATCCTCAATAGGAAAGGAAGCTTGTGAGTTCACAGATGCACACTACTCATAGAAGTATCCTCAGATTTTGGTCACCTTTGGCAATGACCTGGCTGTTAATGGCTGCAGAAGGACCCATAGTTGCTGCAATCATTGCGCGGATGCCTGAGCCAAAGATAAACTTAGCTTCTTTCGGAATCGCATTCGCCTTTGCCCTTATTTTTGAGGCTCCTGTCATTATGCTCATGTCTGCGACGGTAGCACTGGTGAAGAACCCATCCAGTTACTTGAAAATGCTAAACTTCACTCGCGTCTTAAATTGGGTAGTGCTTGCCATCAACCTTTTGGTGCTTTTTACCCCTACCTTTCAACACGTGATTAACCTGTTGGATGTGCCAAAACAAGTTGAAACCTTGACCTATAATGCCTTGCTATTATTGCTCCCGTGGCCTGTAGCCATAGGCTACCGAAGGTTTTATCAGGGCATCCTAATCAAATATAAGCAAACCCGTAAGGTCGCATGGGGCACCTTCATTCGCTTGGTTTGCATGTTCTCTACCTGCTATTCAGCTTACTATTTAAATAACACTCCAGGGGTCTGTGCAGGCGCCATGGCATTATCTGCTGGCGTCCTGAGTGAGTGTATATTTGTTTTTTTTGCTTCTAGGCCTATCGTTAATGCACTGATGAGCTACCCCAAGCAAGAGCAGGAACCTGACTATGTTCTAAGTTATCCATTCATCCTGAGGTTTTGCTACCCCCTTGCTCTTACTTCATTTATTGGCTTAGCGGTACAACCCCTTGTGACTTTTTTCGTGGGAATGTGCCGTAGTCCCTTGGAGTCCTTAGCGGTTCTTCCGGTCATCAATGCATTTATCTTTATTTTTAAATGCATTGGCTTATCTTACCAGGAGGTGGTGATCGCCTTAATTGGCGATGAGTTTGAAGGGTATACCGCTTTGCGGAGTTTTTCCTATTCTCTAGCAGGAATCTTTTCTTTTATTCTCATTCTTACAGTTTTTACACCTCTTGCAGACCTATGGTTTGAGGTGTTTTTCGGATTAAGTCCTGAGTTATACGACTTTGCACGTATCCCTCTGCGCATTATGTCTTTTGTACCTGCCCTGACCATTATACTGTGCTGGCAAAGAGCTATGGCTATCAATACACGTAATAATATCCTGATCACTTATGCTGTCGGCATTGAATGTGGAATCATAGTTCTTGGGATGAGCGTGGGAGCATATTTCAATTGGTACACTGGTGCAGTCATAGCTTGTACTTCTTTAAGCCTCGGAAGATTGGCAGGCTGCCTCTTTCTTGCAAACAAGAAAGCACAGATATCTCACGATTACAAAAGTTCGGCTATTCAAGGAACTTAATGAAAGACTAGCTAGGAGAATCAATTCTTGCTGGAATATATGCGGAGTGACCTCTACCATCAGCAAGCTTTACCACTGGCTCTAGGCAAGCAGCATCAAGTGATGAAATCTCCACCCCTACTTTTTGGAACCCTCTTGCACCACCTGAAAGGTTCCAGCGTACCACTCCAACACCATGAATTTTGGTGACAGGGCCATTGTTGAAGTCCAAGGTAAATTCAACTACTTCCCCAGTATCAACGGGGACATCTTTGCTAAAACTAAAGCCACCCCTTCCCCAACTAAGGCTTTGATCCTTTATAGCGTCGTCAAGTGAATCAAAGGCTAATTGAAGATCTCCTTTTGCACCAAAGACCTTTTCAGTCCATCTTTTTTTATTTGGTATAAGGCTATATTTAATCTGATCTACGATCGAATCGAGGTCAAAAGGCTTTTTAATAAGTGCTGCAGCACCTTTATGGTACACATCATGACTAGGCACATCAGTGAACCCTGTCATAAACACAAAGGGAAAGTCAGCTCTAATCTTCATGATCTCTTCAAGAAGAAACACTCCATCACCTTTTGGCATCCGGATATCACTTAATATAACTTTTGGCGGTGATTTTTTAAATTCAGCAAGAGCATCCTGGCCATTCTCACAACTGGAAACCACAAACCCTTCTTTTTTAAATTGTCTCTGCAGAATCTCTCGAATCAAGGGTTCATCATCAACAATTAGTATGGTTTTTACATCCTCTTGAGATTCAGATATAGGCTTCTTGATGCTTGTGCTACCCACCATACCGATACCACACCTTTTAATTACCATGACTGACTTGGATTCTTGTACTTATAGCATCCCATAAGAAACCCAAGTTCACAATGGAGCATTTTTGATTTTCATGGGATAAAGCATGTGAAACGGCTAAAAAACCGGAGAAAGTTTAAGCCAGTTGAATACTCGCCAAAAAAACCGCCCCAAAGGCATGACTTAAAAGGGAGTACCCATGCTGATTATTAAAAATGCTCGTCTTGAAGGAGGAGGCTTTGTGAGCCTCTATATTGAAAACGGACACTTCACTTCCGTTATCCCACAAGAAGCATTAATACCCTGCAAATCTCAGGCTAAAAATCTGAAGCAATTGGCTGAACATGGTCCAGGAGAAGATTTTAGCGGCGAGGTTGATGCAGGTGGGAGCATTTTAGTTCCAGGTGGAATCGATGTGCATGTCCATAGCCGTGATCCAGGCTACACCCATAAAGAGGATTGGCAGACTCTTGGACAGTCTGCATTTAAAGGGGGTGTCGTCGGCCTCATTGACATGCCCAACACCTTCCCTCCCATGATGGGAAAAGACGAGGTCTTGGAAAAGGCTGAAATAGCTAAGAAGTCAGGACTCGACTATCAATTTCTCCTTGGAGTTGGGCAAGACAACATCGGCAAAATTAAAGGGCTATTGACTGATTCATCCTTACCCTTGGCGGGCATCAAAGTCTATTATGGCCAATCAACAGGTAACCTTATGTTCAGCGACCTTGAACTGCTCTCAAAATCTCTTCCATCTGACTGCCAGGGCTGCTTGGTATTTCATTCAGAGGATCAATGTCGGATTGATGAGCGTTCAAGTAACTTGCACATGGACAGCGAACATGATACAACGCCCGCCAGCTACCGAATCCACAGCGAGATCAGGGATAGCCGTTCTGCCTGGATTTCAACCAAACAGATCATCGCATGGTCCATAAAAAATCGCCGACCATTCCACCTCGCCCATGTAAGTACGCCACTAGAAATTGAGCTGGTCCAGGAAGCCAAAAACCTTGGAGTTCCCATAAGCACCGAGGTAAGCCCACACCACCTGCTCATTACCAGCGATGATTACGCGGAAAAAGGTGCGTTTATTAAGGTAAATCCTCCGGTGAGGAGCAAAGAAGAAGTAGCGAAACTAAGGACTTATATGGCAAAAGGGATGATCGACTGTTTTGCTACAGACCACGCTCCACACACCAAGGAAGAAAAAGCTAAATCCTATGGCCAATGCCCATCAGGGATTCCAGCTATCGAATTTTATTGGCCCCTGCTTTACAAAGCTGCATGGGTCTGTGATACACCTGTAAATAAGCTTCTTGCAATGGCATGCTCCAAGCCAGCCCACTTGTTTGGCTTTAAAAATGCGGGCAAAATAGAGCCTGGTTACGCAGCTCACTTTGTATGGATTGAGCCTGGCGACTATGTCTTAAAAGAGACCGATATTGAAGCGAAATGTGATTGGTCTCCTTATTTAGGGACTAAGATGAAAGCAAAAGTTATTGCGACTTGGAAAAATGGAAAGTGCGTCTACCACTGCAGAAATTAGCTCAAGAGAAGGAAAGGTTGCACCTAGTGGTGAAAAATCAAAACGAACCTTATAACCCAAAGGGCAAAAAGGGATCGAAGTCGGGAAAGTCGTCCCGCAAATTCGATACAGATTTTATCCCGATCGAAAAAGATCTAAAAATATTGAGTACTAAGGTAGAACAGCCTTTAAAAGACGCTACTTACATCGTATTCGATATCGAGACGACCGGTGGTAATCCGGAAAAGAATGGTATTACCGAGATTTGCGCTATTAAATATAGAAATGGTGAAATTTTAGATAAATTTTACTCCATGGTAAATCCTAAGGTTTCCATTCCACCCATCGTCCGGAGAATGACAGGAATAAACAACAAAATGGTGCGTAAAGCTCCTGTTATCAAAGAGGTTATGCCTGGCATACTAGATTTCGTTGGTGAAGATATATTGGTGAGTCACAATACTATTGGGGATCTAAAATTTCTTCGCTATTTTGCCTTGAAAGCGTGTGGACATAATCTCCGAAATTTCTTTCTGTGTACCCACCTCTTAACTGAAAAGCTTATCCCTGAATCAAAAGATAAATCCCTTCAGGGGCTTGCAAAATTCCTTGAACTGGGTAGTGGAGAGGCCCATCGAGCTGAAGCAGATTCTTATCTTACAAAGGACTTATTTGCTGAGCTTTTAGTAAGGCTCGATAAAACAGGCATCATTCATATTATTGATGCAATTCGTTTTCAGGGTGATTTAGAATCAGGAATTCGCTTGGGTTGGGGTATTGATAAACAAGACCTTAAGAATCTCCCCACAGAATCTGGAGTGCTTAGTTTTTATAATAGAGAAGGAGCAAAGCTATTTTTTACTAGTGCCTTTAATTGCTCTAAGGTTTTCAGTGCTCTTGAACAATTAAGCAGCCTCCCCAGGCAACTGCTTCGGACTCTTTTAAAGGCCTACCGTCTTGAATTCGAAACCCACCCCCACATTTATATGTCAATGCTGGCCGAAGCTAGGTACCACGCTGAGCATAATGTTCGGGTCGAAGCATATAATTGGCATATGCGGACTGTCTATGCGATCTGTTTGATAGAACTTGAAGACGGCAATATCCAGGTAAAAGTTGGAAGCATCCATGAAAAAACCCTATATGCTTTCGGACCAGTGGTCGACAAGAAAGAGGCCAATCAGCTACTTACAACGATAGCGGAGATTTTTTCAGTTTCATGTTCAAGACAAGGCTTCGAAATTAAAAGTCATATGCTTGATCTATTAGTGTCATTGTTCGATGGATCTATTAATCATAAGCTTAAAAAATCTGTTCACTCATTGTTAAGCTTGAAGTCGATTTACAATTCGGACTGGCGCAAAACAAACTGGCACAACTTTCTTTATTCAAAAAAATTGGCTCCAATCAAACAAATACAAGGAATTCGTAACCTTCTGCAAGAAAATGGAATCATGATTGTCGGGAATCACCAAGCTAGTGAATTTTACGTGTTTCCAATTGTTGGTTCACTTCCACATGAACCAATTCGCCTTGCAGAAGACTGGGAACCGTGGTTATATAAATCGGAATCGGGAAGAAAGTTTCTAGAAAAATTACATGAAAAAGTTTCTCAATCTCAATTTAAACCTTTAAACAGAGAAGAAGCATATTTATGTAAAGCAACCCTCTGGATGCTTTCTTTGAAGAAAGGAAAACAGGCAAACAATAGCTTTTTTATTTCTTCACAAGAACTATTTTCTGAATCACAGACTTAATTTTAGGGGCAGACATATGAAAGGCGATGCTAATGTCATTAAACTTCTAAATGAAGTTTTAATGGGTGAACTCACTGCTATTAACCAATATTTCTTACATGCTCGTATGTGTAAAAATTGGGGCTATGAAAAAATAGCTGCAAAAATGCATGCTGAATCCATAGATGAGATGAAACATGCAAGCGATCTGACCGACCGTATTTTACTCTTAGAAGGGGTTCCTAATTTTCAAGAACTAGGTAAACTCAACATTGGAGAAAATATTAAAGAACAGCTTGAATCAGATCTCAAACTAGAAGAAGAAGCTATTGCTAGACTAAGGCCTGCTATTGAAGCCTGTTATCAAGCTCACGACCATGCGTCCAGAGAGTTGCTAGAGCATATTTTAGTCAGTGAAGAAGAGCATGTTGATTGGATCGAAGCGCAACTTGGAATGATAAAAGAGATGGGTTATGAAAACTACCTATCCCAGCAAATGCACGGTTAAACTTAGTGAGTCTATAATTTCTCAATAGCTGAGTTTATCTTAGCTTTTGGTTCGGAATTCTCTTTCTTTTCGCCGACTTCGCGATCTATGATTTCTTGCACAGCAAAAATACAGGACCCACAATTTTTCCCAACATTGGAGACTTGTTGCACCTCTTCAACGCTTGAAGCACCATCGGAAATAGCTTTTTTAATTTGTTTATCTGATACTGCATTGCAAAGACATACGTACATGAGAGGGCTCCTTTACCTACTCCCCAATTGTATCTTCTTTATCGGACACTTTTCAATGAAAATGAGAAGTATTTTCATATTCAAGATCAAAAGTCATTTAACTATCTAAATTAACTATATTTTTACAATAGAAATCTTCCTCTCAAGAGGCAATATTTACATTACCCAAACATTACTTTGCCACATACTTGGACCTTGCCAAGAGCGTAACTTGCCATAAAACTTGTCATTGCAGCTAATTCATTTTAGATTTGGGAGTCCTGTTTTGGTGCAGCTCGCCTGATAATTAGCATTTGGCTACTGTGCTAAGTTCAATAAACCCTAATCGCTAGGATTACAGACGATGAGTCAAACAATTAAGGCAATTTTGGTAAGCGCAGCTGTTTTAGGAACTTCTAGCCAAGTTTTAGCAGAAGGCAAAGGTGCTCCTCTTAAGACAGATGCTGAGAAAGCTAGCTATGGAATTGGCCAGCAGATTGGTCGTGGCCTAAAAAGCCAGGGAGTAGCAGTAAATGTAGATATCATGGCTGGCTCTATTAAAGATGTCCTTGAAGGCCGACCTAGCCGCTTGTCAGACCAAGAGATTCAAACAGCGCTTACAAAACTGCAAGAAGATATGCAGAAAAAAATGGCTGAACAAGCTGAAAAAAATAAGGAAGTAGGTGCAAAATACCTAGAAGAAAACAAGAAAAAATCTGGGGTAAAATCTACTAAGAGTGGCCTCCAGTATAAGGTGATTACAGCTGGAAAGGGTGACTCTCCTAAAGCAGAGTCAAAGGTAAAAGTCCATTATCGCGGAACTTTGATCGATGGTTCTGAGTTTGATAGCTCTTACAAGCGCAATGAGCCTGCAGTATTCCCAGTAGGTGGTGTGATAGCTGGTTGGACTGAAGCACTTAAGTTAATGAAGCCTGGTGCAAAATGGGAATTAACCATTCCAAGTGACCTTGCCTACGGTAGCCGCGGAAGACCAGGCATTCCTGCAAACTCTGTCCTCAACTTCACCGTTGAGTTAGTAGAAATCATGAAAGACAAAAAGCCAGAGACTCCTGCTGCTAAGCCAGCCCCAAAGAAAAAGTAAGTGGGCTTTCAAGTAACCCACCTTTGTAAGTCTGTTTTTTTCCTCTTTAGTTTTAGTCATCTCGGACAACTTGGGTGAGCCTAGGGACCTCTATAATTATCAATGAGACCTCTCCATTAAAGTCGAGGTGACATTATGGACAACCGAGGTGGCATTATGGGCAACCGAGGTGACTTCTTTGTCATCTCGAGCAATGCCGAGATTTCTCAAAATACAGGCTAATCAAGCTAACAAAGACAATGCAGTTTGTAGCATTTGGTCAAAGGATTGCTCCCGCTCGCTAGAACTAATAGCTTCTTTGGTCACCAAACTGTCACTCACTGTCAACAAAGTCAAAGCTTGAACCCCATGCTTTGCGGCGAGAGTATATAAGCAATTGGCCTCCATTTCCACGGCCAATACTCCAAAACAGGACCATAGTTTCCATGCCTCAGGGTCCTCACCATAGAAAACATCAGTCGATAGTATGTTCCCAACTTTAACTGGATAGTTTTGCTGCTCAGCAAAACTATAGGCTTTATGCAAAAGTTTAAAATCAGCACAGGGTGCAAAGTCCATTCCCTGGAAAAGCTGTTTGTTAATCGAAGAATCGGTAGAAGCGCTCATAGCAATAATTAAGTCGTAGATCTTTACCTGCGGCTGCAACGACCCGCAAGAACCAATACGGACGATAGTTTTAACTTGATAATCCTGAATCAGCTCATTTACATAGATTGCGGTTGACGGAATTCCCATTCCGGTTCCCTGAAAGGAAACACGCTTACCTTGACAATTCCCTGTGTATCCAAACATACCACGCACTTCGTTATAGCAATTAACCTCGGTGAGGTACTTGTTGGCCATATACTTAGCCCGCAATGGATCTCCAGAAATAAAGACCGTTTCAGCAATATCACCGGGCTTCGCTCCAATGTGTATGCTCACTTCACTCCTCCCTAAGGCTAATATCCTTGCGGATGCCAGACAGATTTATACGCCACATAGTTGAGAATATTTTCAAGGGACCTAGTATTGTGATAAGGAAGAACCTGCTTGAGGTTATCTGCCGCAAGTTCACGCATTTTGATTCCAATTTGCTTCCCTTTCTCAAGGCATGCAATTGCTCGCAGCTCCCGATGACCTGCAATAACCTCGCTCAGTTCGTCAGTTTGCCCACTCAATAGGTTCACAGCACCAGCTGGTAAATCTGAGGTGTGAAATACCTCACCCAAAACAGACAGGATTGGAGAAAGGGACGGACCAAGTAGGCAAATTAGACTATTTCCCCCAGCAAGTAATGCCGCTATACACCCGCAAAGCTCAGACATTGTCGAATCTGCAGCAGTTAAGACCCCACAGACCCCCAAAGCCTCCGGAGTAGAAACGTTCTGGTAAGGGCCATTTACAGCATTGACGGTTCCACCAAGTTGTTGAAACTTATCACAAAACCCAGCGTAATAAACTAACAATTCAATAGCCTGTTCTATATCAGATTGGGCCTTATTAGAGTCAACATCATGAATTCTGACAATCTCAAAAAACTCCTGACGCTTTCCTTCTAACATTTCTGCCATTCGGTACAAAATTTGGCTACGATTATAGGGAGTCAATTTCTGCCATGACTTTAAGCCTTTCTTAGCCCGATCCACACTGTTACGAAAATCCTTCCGCGAGGCCATGCATATTCTTGTATCAGCACCGTTGGTTCCTTTAAGCACAAGACTCCGCCCAGACTCCGAACGGACAAAGGCACCACCCATAAACAATTTGACTGTTTTTGTGACTTTCAATGCATTACCTCCAGATATGGGTAAAGGCCCTGAAGCCCCCCTTCACGTCCATAACCACTCTCTTTAAAACCTCCAAAAGGGGCACTGGGGTCGAATTTGTTATAGGTATTGATCCAGATCACTCCAGCATCAAGCTGCGAAGCAACTTTTCTAACTTTGTCACCCTTTGCCGACCAAATACCAGCAGCAAGCGCGTATTTACTATTATTTGCCTTTGAAATAGCTTCTTCGGGAGTTCTAAAAGTCATGATGCTAAGGACAGGACCAAATACCTCAATCTGACTTAAAGAGTTTGAAGAACTTTGATCTGCAAAAAAACATGGGGCTATGAAGTAACCCTTATCGGGAAGCTTGGTACCAAGTTGAAAAAATGACCCTGGTTCCTTCTTGCCAAGAGCAATCAAAGCTTGGATCCTCTCCCATTGAGCTTTAGAATTTATGGCGCCAATATCAGTATTTTTATCGAGGGGATTGCCAACCCGTAATTGCTGCATGCGTGTTTTTAGCTTCTCTATAAAGAGCTCTGCGATCGATTCTTCTACTAGCAAACGGGAACCGGCAGAACAAACATGGCCTTGGTTAAAGTAAATGCCATTTATAACTCCTTCAACTGCCTGATCAATAGCAGCATCCCTAAATATAATGTGAGCTGATTTACCACCCAATTCTAAGCTAAGTTTGGTGCCTCTCGCAGCTAAGCTTCTGGCGATCGCTTTCCCAACCTCAGTGGAACCAGTAAAAGCAAACTTATCGACCCCACCATTCTGAATTAGATGCGAGCCCGTTTCACCTGCCCCACAAACCACATTTACCACACCGGGAGGCAGCTCTGCCTCTTGCAATACTTCTGTCAACAGCATGGCAGTCAAAGGGGTAGTCTCGGCAGGTTTGAGGACGCATGTATTGCCACATGCTAATGCAGGAGCTAACTTCCAAGCTGCCATTAGTAAGGGAAAATTCCAGGGGATTATTTGTCCACAAACCCCCAAGGATCTTACAGATTTACCCGGATAAGCATATTCCAACTTATCAGCCCAACCTGCATAGTAAAAAAAATGCGCTGCAGCTAAAGGAATATCCACGTCTCTAGATTCTTTAATGGGCTTACCACCATCCAAGGTTTCTAGGACTGCAAACTCTTTGGCCCTCTCTTGAAGAATACGAGCAATCCTGAATAAATACCTTCCCCGCCTGAGGGGACTCATTTTTGCCCAAACCTTGTCGTATGCGCTCTGTGCAGATTTGACTGCTTTGTCCACATCGTTTTGATCAGCCTCCGCAAGCTCTGCTAAGACTTCACCAGTTGCAGGGTTAATAGTGGGAAAATAAGTTTTGCTATGAGGAGTTTGCTTCTTACCATCAATAAACAATTCATACTGACTACTAATAGAGACCATATTGGTACTTTCCAAAGCTGGAGCATAATCGTCGGCAAAATTCAGCTTATTTGGACCATTCACCTGGGACTTTTTATTTTGATCGGAAAGAATAGCGTCTGCAACATGAGCCTTGTCTTGCTCCCTTTCGTGTTTTGTCAGCATACCTTAATCCCTAAAATGAGGCTTGAACAAGCCAAGTTAATCTGCGGAAAATTGATCCTGATCAATATACTGGCCAAAAACTTGGGCAGAAATTTGCCTCAGTATGTCGTTAAGAAGGCTGCTTGCACCGAAGCGGAACAAGTCTGGATTAAGCCAGTCCCCACCTAGGGTTTCTTTAAGCATGACCAAATATTGTATGGCTTGTTTAGCTGTGCGGATTCCACCTGCTGGCTTCATTCCTACTTTTTTTCCATACGCTCGATAGAAATCAGCAATTGCTTGTAGCATTACTAGGGTAGACTCCATGGTTGCAGCCTGACTTATCTTCCCAGTGGATGTTTTGATGAAGTCAGCGCCAGCTTCCATAGCTATCCAAGAAGCTAGGCGGATATTATCATAAGTGCCTAGCTCTCCTGTTTCTAGAATCACTTTTAAGTGTATGCTGCCACATAAATCTTTGAGCCTACGGATTTCATCAAAGACTTTTTGATAATCACCGGACAAAAAAGCCCCCCGATCAATCACCATATCGATTTCATCAGCACCGGATAAAATAGCGGCTTTTACATCAGATTCTTTAATCGCAATGGGCACCTGACCGGCAGGAAAACCACTCGCAACTGATGCGACCTTCACCCCTCTTCCAGCTAACATCTTTTTAGCATCAGCTACAAAATTAGGGTACACGCAAACAGCGGCAACTTGAGGAATTGGAGGAAGATCGGGTCTTGCGACTTGGAAGCTATCTTGAAGCGCTTGGGAAACAGGAAGCAATGCTTTGGTACACAAAGCCCTTATTTTTTGCACACTGTCACAGCCCTCCAGAGTCGTAAGGTCTGTCATGCGAATTGCTAGGTACAACCCTGCTAATTTTGAGTCTTTTTTTATACTTCGAGATAAAAAAGTTTTGGTTCTTGCTGATAAAGATACAGCGTCTATGGGATCTTCTGGAATAGGAATAAAGCCCTGATTGGACTCAACTTTAAGCTGATGCATGCGCTTACCTCATCCAAATTAAAACACCTATAGTTCTTCACCTGGATGAGTCGCTTTGTCAACTCTCAACTCGCTCTTTTCTAGATTTTACCTCTTTTTTACCTCTCAGAAACATCCGTACAGGCACATGCTCGAAAGATAGATCTTTGCGGAAGCTTTTCAACATATAGCGTTTATAAGAGTCTTGGATCTCATTCGCTACGTTGCACATCACGACTATTGTAGGAGGCTGATGCCTTACCTGGGTTGCATAATAAAACTTAAGTCTTTTGGAATATTTTTTAATAATTTGTGGGCTATGTCTAGCAACCATACTCTGCAAAGATTCGTTTACCTTGGAAGTTGGAACTTGACGACTGCTTTCAGCAACCAGAGTTTCAATTTTACTCATAATCTGATGCACTCTTTTATTCTCGAGACAGGAGGTAAAGTGAACTGGAAGATAAGCCAAGTCTTTTAGGTACATTTCCCTAATATTATTCAAATAGTTTTGAGCGGTCTGACTAGTTTTTTCTTCAACAAGATCCCATTTATTGACCACAAGCAACATGGGTTTAAAACGGTCCGCAGCTAAATTGATGAGCCTTGCATCTTGATCTGTGATCCCTTCGGTTGCTTCAATGACAATTACAACAACATCTGCACGATCAATTGCCCTTAAACTTCGTACAACGCTTTGAACTTCCAAATATTCTGTTACCTTGGTCCGTCGTCTAATACCGGCTGTATCAATTAAAACATATGGCTTTTTATTGTAGGTAAAAGAGGTATCAATACTGTCACGAGTGGTTCCTGCAACAGGGCTAACAAGGCTCCTATCTTCACCGATCAAGCGGTTGAGGATGGAAGACTTACCAGCGTTAGGCTTACCAATCAGTGCAATTTTGGTACCTTCTTGCAAATCAGCTTGCATGCGTGCACTAGGAATTTGGCTAAGGTACTGCTTAATTTCTCCTAAAAGATCAAAAAGACCCTTACTATGAGCAGCACTGACTGCATGTAGCTTTTCAACCCCTAAGCCATAAAATTCCCACACCAAGGTTTCCTGCTCGAGGCCATCTATTTTATTGACCACAAACAAAACTTGCTTATCTATATTAGCTAATTGCTGTAGCATCAGTCTATCATGTTGATGTAAACCATGCTTACCATCTAAAAGAAAAATAATTAGATCAGCTTCTGCAACAGCTTGTTCGGTTTGTTGCCACACCAAATTCTCACTAAAAGGCTGAAACTTAAAATCATCAGTTTCAAAGCCTCCAGTGTCTATCAAAGTAAAACCACCTTCAGGTTTCTTTTTATCATATTGAACCGTTCCATAAATGCGGTCTCGGGTCACCCCTGGAGTATCGTCAACAATAGAGGCTGAAGATCGGGTTAAACGGTTAAATAGAGTGGATTTGCCAACATTTGGCCTACCAATAATTGCTACAGTTCCAAAGATCATATACCAGTTCTTCCTATTTCTCGTTCAACGAGTCTGCAAAAATATCCTCGAGACTTGCATTCGTTGTATCACTTCTAATATTTATTTTTTTAAGAGCATTTTCTGCAGCACTTTGTGATGCTCGTTTTTTACTTTGCCCTTCACCTTGAGCTAACTCTAATTCATCAAGGCAAACTGCAACCACAAAATCCTTTGAGTGGTCAGGCCCAGACTGCGACATCAGCTTGTAATTTGGAGTCTTACGAAACACGTCTTGTGCCCACTCTTGTAGCCTGGTTTTATAGTCACAAACTGCATGGATAAAAGGTCGCGCAAGGGTGTTCTCAAATAGTTTATGAATGACCTTGCTAGCTGCTACAAAGCCTCCATCTTGATACACTGCACCAATAACTGCTTCCAAAGTATCAGCAAGCAGTGCATCACGTTTACGACCCCCTGCTTTTTCTTCTCCCTTGCCAAGCAATATTGAATCGGCTAAGTGAAACTCTCGAGCAATTTGCGCCAAGCTTTTTTCATTGACGAGCGAAGACCTAATCCTCGATAGATCTCCCTCAGAATAAATTTCTTCTAAATTCCACAGATAAGTACTTATGACCAAATTCAAAACGGCATCCCCGAGGAACTCTACCCTTTCATTCCACGGCAAGCTTATTTTTGAAGCTGTACCCTGGGGACCGCGTGTATTCAATGAAGCCACTGCAGATCTATGACTCAAGGCCTCAAAAAGTAATGGAGGATTTAAGAAGTTATATCCTATGCGCTCTTGTAGGCAATTTAATGTCTTGTGTTCAAGAGGATACTGAGACCAAAGCTGCGCCCAAGCCATAGCATATTTTTCTTCGTTTATCCTCTGGTCAAGTTTCATGACGAACCTAAGCCTTACATAAAAATTAAATAGAAAAATTTTTCCTGGTAAACTCCAGCAATAGTTACCTTTTGTGACCATTCTCTATTGCCCAAAAATGAAAGCTTGCCGGTCGCAAAAGCAATATATGATACTGATTTTAAAAAGAATTATCTTCTATAAACAGAGACTAACCGAGCTTGAGGAACTTTCACGGGCACAGCATAATACATAGCAAAAAAAAATTCTATCAAAAACAAAAAAATATAAATTATATATAATTCTCAGAATGTTACTTGAAAAAAAATCAAGAATCAGGTGTGATATCTTATTACATGTTCGTGGAGGCCCCCCCCCAAAAAATATTTCTCCGGAAGATAAGATCTCTTCCATCAATGAGAGGGCGTGATGAAGGTAAGTCAAGCTTTAGCTAAGGTTCTATAAGTTGGCAAGTTTTAAACATTCAAAATTAGTTCTAAGAACATCACTGGCACTTGTTTTTTTAGTAGTATCTGGTGTTTTTGCTACATTTTTCTATCTTAAAAATTGGAGCCACAAAGAGCAGTTAAGCGATGGTTCACTAGTTTTGCTCAAAGTAGAAAAGGGAGTTAGGTTAAACGATTTAGCAGCAAATTTAGAGGAAAACGGACTAATAGATCATGCATGGACCTTCAAACTATGGGTACGCTCTGGAGGAAAATTTGAACGTGTGCAGGCAGGACAATATGAGTTTAAAGGATCTGTCTCGCCAGCAGGCATTATGGATAAGTTTATCTCAGGTGACACATATATGCCTGTCGTCCTCGAATATACGATTCCGGAAGGATTCACCTTAAGCCAAGTTCTTAATCGGCTTGTAAGGCTAGAAATTGGAACCCTAGACAAGCTTGAAAAACTGAGCAGAAACAAAGCTTTTATTAAGTCTCTTGGCATTGAGGCTAGCTCCCTTGAAGGATTTATCTACCCAGCTACATATAGATATCATCATAAAAAACCTTCCGAAAAGGAAGCTTTTAAAAAAATGACTAAAGAATTTTTTTCAAGGTTACCTAAAACCTACATTAAAAATTGCAATGAACTAGGAATTTCTCTTTATAAAGCTATAATTATCGCTTCGTTAATTGAAAAAGAAACTATGCTTGAAGAAGAGAAACCTCTGGTTTCTGAAGTCATTTGGAATCGTTTAAAAAAACGGATGCCACTTGGGATTGACGCATCGATCATCTATGGAATCAAGAATTTTGATGGCAATCTAACTTTTAAACACCTAAAAGATAAAAAAAATCCTTATAATAGTCGGGTTAGACAAGGTCTACCACCCGGACCAATTGGCGCTCCTAGCATTTCATCCTTAATGGCTGTTTTAAAACCCGCAAATGAGGGATACTATTTTTATGTTCTTCTCCCCGGAGGAGAAAGCCGGCATCATTTCTCAAAAACATTGCAAGAGCACAATAGATATGTCAAAAAATTAGTAAAAGCTCAAAGAAATCGTCGCTAACATTAAAGTTTACTCCCCAAGATCAAGGAGTCAATCATGGCATCTAAAAGCAAAAACAAAAAAACGACAACCAAGGCAACTGCTTCCGAGAAGGGAGGCTCAAAGGACAACAGAGCGTCAGGTACCCGGATACCAATTCAACTTCTAGTTGACTATAAATCCGATGGTACCTACCTTTTTGATTTTTGCAAAGACCTTGGAGAAGGTGGGGTTTTTATAGAAACAAAAAACCCTAAAAAACAGGGTAGTGAGCTGGAGCTTACCTTTACCATTCCAGATAGCAAGCAAACTTTAAGTACAAAAGGTAAGGTAATATGGGTTCAGGATCCAATAGATGGAAGACAGGATTTAACCCCAGGGATGGGAATACAATTCGAAGCATTTGATGCAAACGACCGCAAAACTTTAGAGGATTTTGTTCGCAGATACAGCACCCATATTTCCAAATCTGCCTCATAATTAGAGAATTTCTTTGAGCTCAGTAGGACCACAATGACCCTAAGAACCCATATTGCCAGGTCTTGTTCACTAATTGATTGGAAGAATAGAAGACATGCTATTGAGCATTCTGTTTTTAAACAAGACTCTCATGGGAAAAAACCTAAAAAAGTTAAATTCCTTTCATGGATTATTGCACTTGCTAATTTTATTATTGGACTAACCGGACGATCAAGGTGGCAAGAGAGAGCAAAAAATCTTGAAAAAAAAGATATCAAGCTCCAATTTGTCGACCTTCCCTCGGCATTTGATAACTTCAAAATCCTACACCTTAGTGATCTCCACCTAGATTGTTTGCCTAAAGTTGAAGAAATGATTTCTAAACACACAAAAGATGAAAAAGTTGATTTAGCAATCATCACTGGAGACCTAAGGGATCACTATAAACTGCCTTTTTCACAAATAATTCCCCAAATTAAGTTCCTTAAAAAGAATATAAACTCCAAAAATGGGATCATTTGTGTATTAGGAAACCATGATACCTATGAAGCTTATGAGTTATTAGAAAATTTGGGGATTAAAGTCCTAGTAAACGAGACCATCGCAATTTCCGAAAAAGAACAAGAAATATATATTACCGGACTTGATGATGTACACTATTTTTATACACCATGGGTATTGCCAGCTCTAAAGAGGTCTCCAAATGCCTTTAAAATTATTGCCGTGCATTCTCCCGAAGTTTTTGAATTAGCAGAAAATAATGGGTTTAATTTGTATCTAACAGGACATACCCATGGGGGCCAGGTCTGCCTACCTTTTCCTATATTTACCCATGGTGTTGAAAGAAAATTTGCTGCAGGTCTATGGCGATATAAAAATATGCTCGGCTACACAAGTAAAGGAGCTGGAACTAGTACGATTCCTTTAAGAATTAATTGTAAGGGAGAAGTAAGTTTAATTACCTTAAAAAAGGCCAAATAGATCACTTAATCATTCCAAATTAAACATTTTTTCGCAAATACCGATCCCACTCCTATTCCTATCACCTTAATAAAGAGCTAAAATTAACGTGAAAGACCTAAAGCCAAAGTTTAAAGTGCTATCAATCGTCATATTTCTAGCTCTAGATAGTTCTCAAATTATAGCCGAAAATCTGCCACATACTCCTGAGTCTTCCTGGCTGCCAAATAGACGCCAAGATCAAAACAGGACAAGCAATGGACACATCCTCACACCTGCCGCAGCAAATATTCCCGGATTCGGTTTTTTCTATGGAATCATAGGGGGTTTGTTTAATGTTTTCGGTTCAGAGTCTGACATCTTTTCATATAGATTTTGGGGGGAAATTTCTGGAGGGGGTTTAGGAGTTGTGGACACCCCGATTTTAGACCATAAAATGACTCTAAATCTGTTTTACAACATTTTTAATCAAGCAGCTGTTGAAACTCATAGACGCACCATTCACTCTAATCCAGATGATGCCTTATACCAACATTTTGATTTTTTCGAAGTTTCTCTAGCTCAGGTAAATTACCGTTTATTCGAAAGGCGCTTACAATTAAATGTTGGTATAAATCGCCAAAGACAAAATATCGATGGCTTATACGATCTCGATGGAGAAAAAATTTCACCCTTTTCGTCTTCTCACAATGAAAGTTTTAGCCTTAGCTACGGAATTGTCGCTGATTTTGCTGATGACCGAGCAGATCCTAGAAATGGAGCAGTTTTAGAATTATTTCGTTATGACAAACAAGACCCCGGTAAACAAGAAGCATACCACTATAATATGGATTATAACTTACTCTATCACATCCCTTTTCTTTCCCACAGCACCTGGGTATTTAATTTCTATCGCTCAGATTCTATTTTGTATCGAGAAGGAGAGCTTAATCCAGATGAAGTGCGTGCGACCCTCGGCCTAAGATGCTCTGATTTAAATGGATCAGAAGCTGAAAGATGCATATATCACGAAGCCAAGCTCCTTGCTGATCAATTAGCTGCAAACCGACACGGCACTTCTGTACCTATCGGTGGGACACAAAGACTACAGGCATATCCAACGAATCGATTTGTAGGGGCGCACACGCAAACCTTTGGCACAGAAGCACGTATTAACCTTACTCAAGAGGTTTCACCATTTAATATTGGAATTTTAAGTGGAATACGCACTGGAGTGCAGTTTGCTTTTTTCTATGAAAAAGGTATTGCTACAGATAAGAAAGAAGAATTGCTGCAGCTTGATCAATATAAACCATCCTTCGGAGGAGGGATTAGGTTTATATTAGCCTCTGGCTTTATTGTACGCATGGATCTTGCAAGTGGGCCAGAGGGCAAACAGCCAGTGCTAATTTTCCAATATCCTTGGAATGTCTTTTAGGCCATATGGGTAAAATATTCCATGGTCCCACCTGCAGCAATAGACTCACCGATAGAATCGAGTGCGCAAACATATGCAGCTGTCCTCATATCAATATGTTTTCTTTTCTGAGTAGTCAGCACCTTCTGGAATGAATTGCTCATAGTTTCTCTAAGCTTTGTGTGCACTTGATCTTCTTCCCAGTAGAGACCATTACGATTTTGTACCCACTCATAATAACTCACCACAACACCACCAGCATTTGCCAGAATATCGGGAATAATTTCTATGCCTCGTTCCAACAAGATAGCGTCTGCTTCTGAATTAATAGGACCATTCGCTACTTCCACAATAGTTTTTGCTTTAACGCGCGGAGCATTCTCGGCAGTGATTTGGTTCTCGAGTGCAGAAGGGATTAGGATATCCACATCTAATTCAAGGAGTTCACGATTACTAATTTTTTTAGCTTCAATTGCTTCGCATACTGAGCCTTTGCAGTAAACAGCCTTGACGAGCTTACTTTCCTCCTTCATGTGAACAATGGACGGAACATCAAAGCCGTCTTCAAGAAAAATACCTCCTTGGGAATCACTAATAGCAACAACTTTATATCCATCGGCAAATAAAAGCCGGGCGACATGCTGACCAGCATTTCCAAAGCCTTGCACAGCTACAGTTATTTCTCTAGGGTTCCAGGCATTTTCTTTCTCCATTTCCTTGATGCAGTAGTAAGCTCCTCGGCCTGTGGCATCTTCTCGACCAAGACTGCCACCTAATGGAATGGGTTTCCCGGTAATGACAGCAGGAGTATGCTTGCGTCTTATCATCGAATACTCATCCATCATCCACCCCATGATCATCGCATTCGTATAAACATCAGGTGCTGGAATATCAACATCAGGACCGATAAAGTCTGCAATTCTCTCCACATAGGACCGAGCTAGACGTTCAAGTTCAAGGCGCGACAAGCTTTTAGGATCTACACACACTCCCCCCTTCGCTCCTCCATAAGGTATACCCACAACAGCACACTTGAATGACATCCAAAAAGCAAGAGCTAGCACTTCTTCTCTATTAACATTAGGATGGAAGCGGATGCCTCCTTTCGTAGGCCCTCTGAAATCCATGTGCCTGACCCGAAAACCTTTAAACACCTTCAGTGAACCATCGTCCATACGTACTGGAACCGATACTTCAAGGACTTGCTTCGGATGCTTAAGCTGCTCAATCGCCTCAGGGTAAATATCTGATTCTTTACAAGCTTTATC
Source organism: Oligoflexales bacterium (assembly GCA_045105515.1). Lineage (GTDB taxonomy): Bacteria > Bdellovibrionota_B > Oligoflexia > Oligoflexales > Bog-1112 > JABSRF01. The sequence continues at coordinate 20,208 of JBGCDR010000003.1, read as the reverse complement.
TAAACGTGAAATTGCATCTTCAAAAATATTTTCTGACATAGTTTCCTACCAATTCGCATATCAATTCATTGATGACTTCTTAACTATCACAGCTGATGCAATTTTCGATAAAAAATTTCGGTTGAATAGAATTTGAACTTATATTTGAAGTAGTTTCTTTAGGTTTGCAGGCTCCAATACTTTATTTATAACCTTAACCCCTTGCTCAAGAGGATGCTCTTCGAAATGAAAGGGCTTAGATCAATGCCCTCCATTTTAAGTAAAGCTTGGGCTTAATCGTAAGGTCTACAGCTGCAAAACAACCTGCCCTCTTGGTCGAATAAAACTAAGAGCTGTCGCAGGGCCTTTAGGAGTCCCAGCCGCCTAATACAGTCTTAAATCCAAATCTACTAAGACTCATTGCAAACCCAGGGGTGGAATATCATTAAGACTCTAAACTTTACCGGTTCATCGAATGACCTTCAAAATAAAATCCTCTCTTAAATTGATCTTTGAATTTAATTTGTTTTAAGTGCCAATATATTATGCGGAGTACTTGCACCATACTAAAATCACAGTTTGTTATAAACGGATAAATTTGTGTAGTTTAATTTAATTTGGAGATTAGAATTTCAATAAATGGATCGCCCCGCGTCAAAGACGTATTTTATCAATACCTATAAATTCTCAAATATTTATTAGGAATTTAAACTGAGAAGACCTGAAACAGTTCATCATAACATTAAGCAAGTCCGTTTTATTCATTAAAATAGATTACTTTAAATTACTAATTATAAGAGTAATAGATTGTATAAAAAATACGATTTATAGCTTATTAGACTCCATAAAAAATTTTATACTTTCAATTCACGACAAAAAAATAGATAAAAAGCTTGCTGTTACCTTAATTAATTAACCTTAATAGGAATGGCATATATATAAAGGGTAGGGGGCTATGTGAACAAGCAAATCAGAATACTTGGCACAGGAAAATACCTTCCGAAACGCATGGTAGGAGCACCAGAAATTGCGAAAAAGGCAGGCATAAGCACGGACTGGGTCTTGAACCGTACGGGAGTTGCAAAACGATACTTTGCAGATGGTGAAACTGAAACCACCACTTACATGGGTGCAGAAGCTGCAAAACAAGCACTAAAAAATGCAGGGATTCTTCCAAATGATCTTTCGTTAATCATATCAGCATCAGGAGTTGCACAGCAACCAATCCCGTGTAATGCGGTTTTTATTCAGGACAAGCTAGGACTTTCCCAGTTTGAAATTCCTGCTTTTGATATTAATTGTACCTGCCTTAGCTTTATGCCTGCATTTAATCTAGCATCTCATTTGATCTCTTCAGGAGAACATACAAATATTCTAATCGTATCCTCTGACATAGCATCAGTTGGTATCAACTGGGAGCACAAAGAAAGTGCTTGCCTTTTTGGAGATGGTGCTGCTGCTGTTGTAGTTGGCCCAAACGACCCCAAAATTTCAGAAAAATCCCATATAGATTCTTATAATATGATCAGCTTGGGCCAGTATCATGATATCTGCAATATAAAAGGGGGACTTTCAAATTCCCATGCAAGTCTGCACACCCAGGAAAATCATGAAGATTATCTTTTTCAAATGGATGGCACCAAACTCTTTAAGCTCTCTTCACGTTTTTTACCTAGAATGGTAGAAGGAGCGCTCGCCCCTCTAGGCCTCAGTATGAAAGATGTTTCACATGTGATCCCTCATCAAGCTAGCATGCCCAGTATCCGAATCTTACAAAAAAAACTAAATATTCCAGATCACAAACTTGCAAATATTGTTGCTGATTGCGGCAATATAATCTCAGCTTCGATCCCGATGGCACTGCATGAAACGATAATGTCTCATGCACCATCAAGAGGGTCAAAAATTCTTTTTATTGGCACATCTGCTGGACTTAGTATAGCTGTTATGCTCATCTCATTCTAAAAGTAACATCGAGAATCAAAAGTAGAGTTGGTATAAGGCAGTAGTTAACAAAGTTCCTAAAACAATAGACTTCACAGGCTTAAAACCATAGAATCTATTAGCTAAGTTCAAGCCTGTAAACACCATCAATGAAGGCAAACTCAGCTTTAAGATAGGAACTACGATCCCTTGAATCCCTTCGAATCTCAGGGTTGAAACCACAAAAGAGATAATCAAGGTTCCAACCAACATCCAACGATAAGATATTCGATCCCTTGAAACATGCTTCGCCATAAACTCAGAAAAAACAACCGTAAGGGAGATAGCAGTAGTCAAACACGCCAAGGAAACGGCTGCACATACAACCAAACCTGCATAGGAGCCAAGAATCTGCAATACAAGCTCACCTAAAGCCTTGTCTGGTGAACTAAGCTTCAAACCACTACCATGGATTGCTGCAACAAAACACATCCCAATGTAGATAGCAGCCAACAGTCCCATACCAATTGAGCTGGCTTTGAGATAGACTCCAAGAAGTTCCTTGGGCTGTTTTTCGATATTGGGACGTATTTTTTTAATTCCACTCAAAACAACACTAGAAAACATGAACGCAGCAAATAGATCCATAGTATTATAGCCTTCAATGAGGCCATGGAAAAAAGCCTCTGATCCTGACAAAGAAGATTGATCTGGAATGCCACCAGGGAAAAATAAACCTTTGATAATAATCGTTACCAAGGAAAGCAGCAAAATTGGGGTAAGGACTAGACCCAAAATATCCAATATTTTGCTCCGATTAATAGTGCACAAGAAAACTATGATCACACTAAGCCCACTAAAAGTCACAAGATCAAGCCCGGGAACTAAGCTATCTACAGCACCATATGAGATTACAATGCATCTGGGAATAACTGCAAAAGGTCCAATCAACGCCATGATCATGGAAACAACGACCCAACCAGGAATCACCCCAAGTCTCGAGAAAAATTTTATATAGTCACCATCATAGAGAGACAAAGCAAATAAACCACAAAAAGGCACCAAAACTGCTGTTATTAACAATCCGAAAATAGCAAAAAGGGACATACTTTGTGCATACTGCCCAATCAGAACTGGAAATACGATATTTCCAGACCCAAAAAACATCGAAAACATAGCCATTCCTATTGAAGCTATATTTACCTTTCCGTCTCCACTATCTTCGTTCATACTGAGGTTTCTTTCTCTTAATAAAAATTTCAACCCACCAAAGAGTTACACTGGTAATTTTTTTGGCAGCAAAAATGCAGTGATAGCAGCTATCGTCATTACAAACAACGAAATTCTGATCCCAGCAAATTGAAAACTGGCTATTCGGTCAGTATGCATCCGATTATTATAGGCTTAGTGGCCATTATGCCATCAATAAAACTTTATATTTTTTTTATTTGAATTCAGTTAATTTGTGCTTGAGTGAAGGGAATAGAGTTTTACCAAACTAAAGCTCACTGAAAGGAAGCAAACAACATGCGCTTACTGATAACCGGAATTACTGGCTTCTTGGGACTACGTTTATTTAAACAGGCAAAAGCAAAAGGTTATGATGTTATTGGTATTGGACGCAATAAAGAGATTGGCAAAAAAATAACTGCTGCAGGTGGTCGATTTATTGCCACTAACATAAGTGATGAAAAAGACCTCAAGGAGGTATTTCCTAAAGTTGATATGATATGCCATTGTGCAGCATACTCTTCACCCTGGGGCAGCTTTGAGGACCATTATAGCGCCAATGTACTGGGCACCAAATTCCTGGCAAAACTAGCCCTAGAACATAAAATCAAACGCTTTGTCCATATATCCTCACCAAGCATTTACTTCCAATACAAGCATCAATTTGACTTAAAAGAAAACTCCGATTTACCGTCAAGGCCTGTCAATCATTACGCGCACACAAAACTTTTGGCAGAAAAAGAGCTAGAGTCCTTTTCTGCCAATGGGTTAGAAATCATAACCCTAAGACCTCGGGCTATTTTTGGACCTGGAGACCAAGCCATCATTCCAAGGATCATTAGAGCTAACTCACTTGGGTTTTTTCCTGTTTTTTTTAAGCACGATATCGAGATAGATCTCACCTATGTAGACAATGTTGTTTCTGCTATTTTTAACAGCCTAGAAGCAGAGTCGAGGGCGTGCAATCAAATCTATAATATCACCAATGGTGAGCCAGTGGCACTGAGTGCCTATTTAAGTAAGTTGTTTAAAAACTTGAATCTGACTTTTAAACCCAAATATATCCCATTCTCCTTTGGTTATACTGGCGCAAAATTTTTGGAGGTATTGTATCGCAATTTATTTAAACAATCTGAGCCACCATTAACCTGCTATACGGTCGGACTATTTTCATTTAGTCAAACCTTAAATATAGCAAAAGCTCGAGATCTTCTTGGTTATGCCCCTTCTGTCAGTGTTGAAGAAGGCGCATATAGGTATGCAAAATGGTATACCTCACTACAGCAAGGATAAACTATGAAAATTGATGTGGTAACCTTAGATGGTGGGTACTGCCTACACCTTGAACGAATGGTTATAAATGATGGGCGATTTAAAACGGTTAAATTTCCTTCATTGTTTTTCTATATCTACCATCCAAAACAAGGTCACATACTGTTTGATACTGGTTACTCTCAAAGGTTTCATGATGCAACCAAAAATTTTCCTGAGCGCCTATATGCTCTTTTGACACCAGTTGAGGTGACAGAACAAGATCTTGCAATAAATAAACTAAATAGTTTAGGTGTGAAGCCAAAAGAAATCGATTACATTTTTATATCTCATTTTCATGCTGATCACATCGCAGCTCTAAAAGACTTTCCAGGGGCCCAGTTCATCGTTTCTAAAGAAGCTTGGCTTGACATCAAAAATCGCAGTCGTTTCAGCACTCTAGTCAGAGGTGTACTCCCAAGCCTGATTCCTAAAAATTTTGAGCAACGAGTGCTTTTTTATGAAGAAATGGGCGAAAAATTAGATGAAGAGACTACCAATCTACATGGGTTTCGATCCTGGGATCTTTTTTCAGACCGCAGCATGTTTGCAGTCCCAATTCCTGGTCACACGTGCGGCCACTCTGGCTTGCTGGTAGATTCCGGATCAAAAAAGCATTTTTTAGTTGGTGATGCATGTTGGATGAGTAGATCTATCAGGGAATTTAAGCTACCAGCATTGCCTAGCTATCTAATCATGGACTCAAGGAGAGCTTATCTTGAATCGCTTGGAGCTTTGCACAACCTCTATAAAGAAGCTAAAGAAATTGAGCTGTTGCCAAGCCACTGCGGAGAGGTATTTGCAGACAAAGTTACTAAAAAAAGTTTAGATCTCAAAAATATGAATAGTTTATGAAGCTAAAGCTTACCATTGGTAGGAACGGGTTAGATCCACATCTATAAACTCAACTCTTACTCTTTGCAGGCTTTTATAAACGTCACCTTTCTCTTTTAAGTAATGCCTAAGAAAACTAAGCTCTGCTCGGATATCAAGCTTAGTAAAAGGATCTGAATTTTTAATCAAACTCAGAATCCGCTCATCAAATTGATTTAGTAACGTCGGTCCAGTTTGTTCATCGAACATCAGAGGTTTCACTAAATTAAACAAATAACGATAGTCAGTATATGCTTTCCATTCAACTCCACGACTTCCATCAAATTCATAACATCTATTTAATTCTCCAACACCTAAAGAATTCTCCATACAAGACCAAATCGAAATCAAATCAGTTTGTTTTCTATCAAAATTGAGATTTGGTTTTGTCGTTCCATTTATAATATATGAAAGCCATGCAAGCCTGTTTTTAATAGTATGTATGAAAAAATTACTACTGTCCTTGTAAACACTGTTTACCCGTGCCATGAACTCTTGATCACTTGAAATACTGTAAAAAACCTTTAACCCCATGTAGACGCATGCACCAAAATAGCTTTCAGGTTTGACCCAGCCGGCTTGGGTTCTCCTCTTAACCCAATGAGGATCCCATGCAAGTATTTTAGCCCAATTTCCATCTACTAGTTGCCTGCGAATTATGAATTCTCGCCATTGTGGGATACTATCAAAAAACATATCCCTTAAAGATTTTATAGAACAGTTATCCGGAGAGATTTCATCGACTGTGCCCTTCAAAAACTGTGGAGGTACGCCTGTTACCTCTCCATCTTTGTGATAAGCATACCAGCGAATGATTGGAAGCCATTCGTAAATATCTGATCCCTTATTTCTAGTTAGTATATTTTGGATATTAGATTTCATTTTTTCTTCCAACAATGAAATCTTGTCTTCCTTCAGGAGCTTATTTGCATCGATAACCGTAAAATTTTTAGACCTACCTACTTGGATATTATTTAGTAAGCCTTCCTTGTGAATAAAATACCCACCAAACACAAGCAGCAACAAAACAACGGGAATCCACATCTTATTGGTTTTCTTCACAGGAGGTGGCCGATTATTACGTGTATCGTATATCTTATTCTGGAGTCCATCACTCCAAGTGCGCAAATTTTGGTACACATATTCATGAATTTCTGGGTATTTTCTTTTTAAGACTCTGGTGTTTTCCAAAAAAACCCATTTTGAGCAATGACTCGCAATCTCATCCTGGAGCCCAAACTCCATATGTTCAAAACCATCTTTAAACTGTTCAAAGTTCATAGGCCCAAAAATGGTTTCTAGATTTCTCCGCACTAAATAGAGTTTCTTTGCCATTATCCCTCTACAACCTTGCAAATCAGTACAGTAATATTGTCTTTCCCACCTTTACGATTTGCTTCATTAATTAAAATTTCCGGTAATTTTTTTAAGTCATTATAATAGCTTTTGACCAAGTGACAAATTTCATGATCAGATACCATGTCAAAAAGTCCATCAGAAGCTGTTATATAGATTTCACCAGGCTTGATGGTTTTATGATAAACATCAATATCGCAATGCCCAGCCAAACCTAGAGCTCTTACTAAAGCATGTCCTTTCCAGTCTTGTGGTAAACTCCCTGTCTTTAACCAACCTCGTTCGAGAAAGTTCTGCACATTATGGTCTAGAGTCATTTGCCATAAATTTGCCTTAAAATACAAATAAGTACGGGAATCACCTACATGAGCGAGGTATAACCTATCATTTAAGAATAATAAGCTTTCTAAGGTAGTTCCCATTCCAGCAAAAGTGGGATCATGCTCTCCTCTAGCAATAATAGCTAGGTTTGCATTATCAATAGCATTGATCATAAAAGGTCTTACTTCATCGTGCTTTATCAAGCGGGAATCTTTAATGGCATTTCTAACATGACTAACAGCCATGCTTGAAGCAATCTCTCCACCTTTGCGCCCACCTATCCCATCTGCAACGATTCCTACTCCCATTTGTTGATCATAGAAAATGCTATCTTGATTCGTTTTCCTCGTGCGGCCTTTATTGGTTGCTCCGGCCATAAGTATACGCAAGTCTTCCTCCTCTGTTTCACTACGTCTCATCGGCCATGAGAACGTGACCTTAAAATACCTATAGTGAAGGAAATGCTTACCTAGATTTTGGAATTTTTAGAAATAAGTTGAAATAACTTTTGAATAAGAATGTTTAAAAGTAGGCAAAAATCCTAACCTGAGTACTGAGGTATTGCATCTATATGAGGAAGATAGATCCATCCTTGCGAAGTATAAACTTCATCAGGTGGCTTCGTTAGCATTTTTTGATGATAAAATGTGTTTACTAAAGAACAGATAAATGCATGAAAAACATCCACTGAATGCGAAATTCGTTCCTCCAGTTCACCAGTACTGGGTTTAATCCAAGATCTCGCTACTAATTCAGCAAAAATTTTTTCTCGGTGCAAAGATCCATTTTCGAAGCATCGATAATTCAAACAACTTTCCTTAGAAAGCCCAAAGTTTGAGGCTAACACTGCCAAAACATGCGGCACCGATGTCTCTAAAAGTTCATGTTGTTTCTGAAGGGCAAGCAATCGTTTTTTAAAAGCTTTTATCCGAATATTGGGGGAGGATTTTCCGGAATTATAAGACAAATCAATCCCTCTAAATCTGTCATCATCTAAATGTGCTACATCCCAAAGCCTCTGACTCTGTGGGTTGATCGGTCGTTTCTTTCGCCCCTTCTTTAACGTCCGATTAGATTGACTTAGCTTCAACATGTATGCAACAGCTAAATCATGGCATTCAATAACTCCAGGGCAAACAGGCCGCTCACAAAGCCCGCAAGGTGGTAGACTCAAAGGTACATCGGTGAATATTTCTCGCTCTAAGTCGGTATTGACAATAATCGTGAGCAGACGCTCATCAGAAAATATACTGCCAATCGAGCCAATCTTCTCATATACTCCTCCTATCTCAGGGATCTTCTGAGTTTTATCAAGATTTAGAATAACTGCAGCGGTCCTTTGGGAATTTGAGCCAGATAAATGTAAGCCCAAAAAGAAACTTGCCGGGGTATTGAGGCAATCTATTGAATCAAGCTTATTGGATAAAAGCAGTGCCATATCAACCAATTTCTCAAGTTAAAATGTTTACAAACATATCCGCTTTGATTGGATTTTTGTTTTTCCATACTTGTCTTCCATTATATGCTCAAATTGAAGACAGTAAATCATCGCGACTTTCACTAGAGGACCCTTATATAGCAATCAAACCTCCTAAAAAGGGTACCGCAGCATGCTGTTCACTCCAAGAGCTCATTCCCATAAGCAACGTCGAAGTAGGCTTAGGAATGATATATTCTAAGTTTCAAGGTAGTTTACCTACAGCAAAAGATCAATTTCGAGGCCACATTAAAGAACAGGAAGCTTTACATTCACAAGTTGGAATTGAGTTTGGACCTTTTAACTTTTATAGAACGACCGCTGCTGGAGCTTACCAATACTCGCAAGAGTGGTATACTGATAATGATAGTTTAACAGATTATATTCGCAGGCCTTTTAGTGCTTTTGGCCAACTCTTGAAGAATGCAGATCTGCTAGAGAGAGAGCATAGGGTGTTCCTAAACTCTAAAACATCATTGCATCCAAATATTTCATTTTTACTTTGGATTACTAAAAAGATCAGATTAGCTGGAAGTAGCTATATTATTAAAAATAACGACGATTTCCACACAAATAAAGCCTATTTGCTTAACGATTGGGCAGAAATAAAGCCACAATTTTTATGGTCTATTAACTATGCTTATAGTTTGAAAATTTATTTTGACTTTTTCAAGAAATATTACAATCTTCAACCTGAACAATCCTATCAATCTTATTATTTCAGTACTAAGGTTCCCAGGGTAAGTTATGGACTTGTTTATCAGTATAAACCACTTCCATATAACTATGTTGAAATTGACCTATTTAGAGAAGATCAAAGACTTAATGATCCTTTAGAAGACTTTAAGCGTATCGGTTTTACTTTTTCAGGTATTTCAAGAATCAATAAACGAATAAGCATACACGCATCAATTGGAATCTTAAAAGACCTATATCTGCAAAAAAGTATATTTTTTTCAGAACATCAAAATGCATTGGCTACACGTACTCGACATGAAACAATTAATTTCTTTGGATTTACTCCAAGATATCAACTAGACAATAATAACCAAATAAATGTTTCTATTTTTCTCTCTCGTAATCACAACCCCAACATACCTTCAAAAACATTGAAACACCTTGAAGGAAGGTTAAATTGGACTTATTCGGTACCTAATTATAAAAAATCGCTATTAAATACTACTAAATTAGCCAAGAGGTCCATACCAAAAAGGATAGAATATCATGGAATTAGATGAAAAAACTTTTATGCTTGTAAAAAAAGCAATCCAAAAAAAGGATTCCGTTTACTTTACTACAAAAAACGTTCCTATCACATTTCAGACCCGAATAATTGCACAAACCAAAAATCATTTCACGGTGTTTAACGCCGTTTCACCTGAATACATCAAAGCAATCATGGATTCAAAAAACTATTTCTTACAGATCTCAACCCACAGGTTTCACTGTGAAAAAATAGAATCTGACGGAGAACATATTCTTTTTCCAATCAAACATGCTAGCCTTTTAAAAGATATAAGGCAGGAGCAGAGATTCTCTTTTTCGGACGACCAAAAAGTTTTTTGTGAGATTTTAAATCCCTATGATATGCAAACCATTTTACGTAAACCTGTCATTGATTTGTCTGCTTCTGGGGTTTCAATTCGCAATTACTTTGAATCAGAACTTTTTAAGGCCAAAACTCATCTTCCAGAAATTAAGATACTCATAGATAATGCAGAGCATACTAGTCATAGCGGAGAGATTATTTACATTCGTAAATTAATGAATTTAAAACGCGAAAAATCTATTCAAGTTGGTATCAAATTCTTTTAATCTTCCCGGAGAAAAAACCACGTGAAAGAATCACACCCCAAGACAGGCATCCAGAACAAAAATAGAATATTTGTTAACCGATCACTAAATTTTGGCCATATTAAACTCATTGGATTTGATATGGACCATACTCTTGCGCCATATCATCAAACTTTTGAGAGCTTAGCTTTTCAGGAAACTTTGAAAAAGTTTATCGCTGATGGTTACCCAGAAGAGCTATCTTCTCTTACGTTCAAAAAAGACTATGCAATTAGAGGTCTTATAGTAGATCGGGAACGGGGAAATATTCTTAGAGTTGATGGTCACAAGTACGTCAAAGATGCATATCATGGTCATACAAGACTAACTAAAAATGAACGATACTCACTATATAATAAACATAGTATTAGGGCCCAAGACTTTCTTTCAGTAGATACTTTTTTCGCACTTAGCGAAGTTCAACTATTTATCGAAATAGTCGATTACATGAACAAAAACCCCGGTAAAATTGATAAATCATATGCACAGGTTTATTCAGACTTAAGGAAGTTTATAGACCTCAGTCATAGGGATGGGACAATCAAAAGTAAGGTTCTCAATGACCCTGAAAAGTATATTTACCGCGATCGCTACCTAGCGACTACCCTCGTACGCTTGCTAGATGCTGGAAAAAAACTTTTCTTACTAACTAATTCTCATTATAGCTATACCAATGTAATCATGAGCTATTTGCTTACTGATGAACATAACGAATTCCTGAATTGGAAAGATTATTGGCAGTACACAATAGTTGGAGCAGGCAAGCCAGGATTTTTTAATGGTAGCCAACCTTTCTTTGAAGTCATCGAAGAGTCCGGGCTATTAAAAATCCACAGTGGAGATCTAGATCCATCTAAAATTTATTACGGTGGAAATGCTAAGACTTTTGAACAGCTAACCGGATATAATGGTGATGAAATATTATATGTTGGCGATCATATATATGGGGACATTATCCAATCGAAAGGATTGTTTAATTGGAGGACCATGCTAGTAGTAGAAGAGCTCAATCTAGAGTTGCCAAAGTATGATGAAGTCAAAAGGTTTACCAGAGAGATCAACCTTAAACTCGATGATCGAGAAAAATTGGATGAAGAATTGCAGAAAATTAGATCAATCTTTGCTGCTAACAAAAGGCAATCTCAGAAAGCCAACTTAAAAAATGATGAGAAGAAAGTTCAGAGCATGGAATTAGCAAATATTAAACTGACCGAAAAACTAGAGAGCAAAAAAAATCAACTTAAACAGCTAGAAAAATCTATAAAAGATCTTATTGATGAACGGGATTCAAAGTTCCATCCAATTTGGGGAGAATTAATGAAGGTGGGTTTAAAACGTTCTCGATTCGCAAACCAAGTGAGTAACTATGCATGCATCTATAGTTCACAAGTGACCAATCTGCGCTTTTACAATCCATACAAAAAATTCATTTCATTTCACGAACGCCTCCCTCACGAAGAATAGACCGGTTCATACTTGATTGTTGATTTTTTATCTAGTTTTTCTAAAGCATATGCAATAAATTGAATTGATATTTACTAGGACACCTGCTAGACAAAAAGGAGGTATTTAGGTGAAAAAGACTTTATTAATATTTTTTTTTACCAGCTTTGCAATCTACCGGTCCAGTACAAGCTATGGATCTGAATATAGGTGGAAAAGAGTTGTAAAACGTTCTTGGTCAACAAGGTTTATAAAAACAACTGTCAGCCTCCCTAAAGATGAGGAAAAGACCTTAGAGGATAAATTAGATGAAGCGGGTGAATGTCCTATCTCATCTGAAGAGTTTGACCAGCTTCCTTTGAATACTATTATTGCTAGAACCCCCTGTTATCATTTTTTTTGTCAACAGTCTTTACTAGATTGGATAGAGCGTACAAAAAATAATTCTAAGAATAATATTGCCATGAATAAAGAACCTATTCAATTCTCGTGCCCAATCTGTCGACAAATCATCCCAGGTGAAGAAAAAGATTTAGTCTACTTCAAAAAGAAGAAAAAAGAGAAGAGCTGACTGCCACTTAGCTGCGAATAATATAATAAATTTGGAAAAAAACAATATCAGCTCAATATCAATGATAAAAATTCGGTTAGCTGTCATAATTCCAAAATAAAAACTACATTTATCTTAGATTCTCCATAAGCTTCCTAAAATTGTTTTAGTTTTTTCCGATACACCATGAGTTGGAGGACATATTTGTGTACGATTTTTGGGTCTCAAGTACCAATATCCTGAATAAATGGAATAAATTATTCTATTTCAATGTAATTGTATTGAGTTTAATGGCATCTAATTGCTTATCTCAGTCCTATTCAGCCGGTTACAACAAATATGTCCAAGGAGACTTTGAAGGTGCTGAAAAATCTTTTCAAGTAACACTCAACAAGAGACTCACCACCGCTGAAAAAGCTCGTATTTATAAAATGTTAGGAATCACTCAATATATGCAAGGCAAGCGTATTGCGGCAGAAGCAAGCTTCCAAACTGCAAAGGGATTAAACCCTTTTATGAATATAAGTCCTTCAGAGGTCCTCGATGAATCGGTAGTGACGTTCTTTAACACGATCGAAGCTCCAAAAGGTCCGAAATTCCCATCTACTGGGACACAAAATAATGCTCAAGGAACCTTTCTTAAAGTATATGCGAATCCATCATATTCTCAGGTTGCTGTTGATGGAGTCAATCTTGGACGCGCAGGTGGCTTAATAAAAGTTAAGCCTGGCTTTCATAATATCGAAATTTCAGCTAAGGGCTATAAAACCCACTCACAACCAATCGATGTGAAAGAGAATCAAGTCAATAACATTTCTATCAACCTTGCAAAGGTTACCGATACTTCAATTGCAAAGCCACCCGCGGTTAAACAAGCTGAGCCTCCTGCAGTTAAGAAAGATCGCAAGGTAAAAGTTAAAAAAGTAAAGAAACGTAGGGTAGCGAAACCGAAACAACCTAAGAAAATAAGAAAAAAACGCAGAAGACCAGTTAAGGCTACAACTAGGCCAACAGGTATGAAGTTCGCACATTATCTACCTTTTGGAGTAGGTCAATTTATTAATGGAGATACTAGTCTTGGACTTACTTTTTCCGCACTTCAAGTTTTAGGTTTTGGCTACGGTAGCTACCTCTGGTTTTTTTCAGCTACATCACATCAGCAAAAAGCCAATGATGACATAGTCAATATGGAAAGGCTAAGAGACGAAGAATTCCCAGATTTTGAAAGTGATGCATGGTACCAAAGAAATGAGGAAATAACTGCATACTCTGACCAGAAAAATCAAGAACTGGACGCTATTTACAATCAATCATTAATACTCAATCTTCTAGCAGGAACTGTCTGGGCTACTAGTATTATCCATTCTTATATTAAGGTTAAAAAAGCTCGAACCCCACCGGGCTTGGGCTACAATAGTTATGATAGAGAAAGGCAAGCTAGATTTTTCAAACAACGGAGCTATATTGTCAAACCCTCACTTAGCTTGGACGTCAAACCCAATTGGGGCTCTAATTATTCAAATAGCCATGACTACCTTGGTCTATTAGTAGACCTTAAACTTGAATTTTAGTCTAAATGCTTTCAATCAATATCAGGGCGCATCATGTAGCCATATTCTTTTATAGCATTTAAATAAGCTAAACATGTTATCACGCCCTAAAACCCATAAACATTGCAGTACCAGACCATATCCTATATGGTTTAGCGGAGAAGGGCTCCAAAGCAGGAGACCTCAAGAGCTGGTTCACTTAGCAACTCGGTATGGTTTTCTGGAGCAAGCATGGTTTGAATTCTGGGAAAAAGACCTTAGCCTGACGCTCTATTTGCCAAACATATTCTGCGTTGCTACTATGAGATCTCTCCCCGCAAACAGCAGCGCTACAAACAAAGATCTTAAACATTGAGGCGAAAATATTGTCTTTTCTAAGCAGAAACAAAAAAGGCCGGAAGTCATCGACAAAAAAGAAAAGATCACGGTTCTTCGATGACTCCAAGCACAATAAATCGAACAACAAGACGGAAAGGAAGCGAAAGTTTGAGGGTAAAAAAAATTGGCAATCAGACCGCACCAACGACCCACAACTCGATAACAAGACCTTTGAAAAAGCTGTGCATGAAACACACTATAAAATTGAGCAATGGCAAGATGAAGGTCGAGCAGCACAGGAACAAAGCCAAGATGTTAAGCCCTTTCACCTAGACCCCTGGCAAGATGATGCAGTACAAGCCTTATTAGCAGGTGCTAATGTTATTGTAGATGCTCCTACTACTGCTGGAAAAACAAGAGTGGTAGAAGCCTATATTGAAGCTCACATTAACGACGCAGGTTTCCGAGCTTGTTACACTTGCCCAGTCAAGAGTCTATCAAATGATAAACTTAGAGAGTTTCGGGAAAAATATGGCAAAGAATCCATAGGGATTGCTACGGGAGATATTAAAGAAAATCTAGATGCTCCAGTGGTCATAGCAACCCTTGAGTCGTACCGTAATTCTCTATTAGGGGTTGAACCTGACTTAGATCGTAGTTTGGTAATTTTTGATGAATACCATTTTCTCCAAGATGGAAGTAGGGGAAGTGCGTGGGAAGAAGCAATCATACTGACTCCTTTTGAAAGCCAAATCCTGATGTTATCCGCTTCTTTATCTAATGCCGGAGAATTTGCGGAATGGCTGGAATATCTTACAAAACGTCCATCCGTACTAGTTGAAGTATCAAAACGTCCTGTACCCTTAGCTAATTTGGTTTGGTTTCAGGGTGAATGGGTTCTTGCTGAGTCCTTACCTAAGAAGGTACTTCCGAAAAAAAGAGGGAATTACCTAGAACCCCTAACTCATGAAGAAATATCACCTCGTTTAGCCCAACTAATTCCATTAAAACTGACACCCTGCATTGTATACTCTGGAAAACGACTTTCTTGTGAATTATTAGCTGGCACTATAGCACGCAGTCTTCCACCCCTTGATCGTGACTCAAGAGAAAAAATTGGTGCAATTCTATTGACAGCAGATAAAGAATATCAAGCTCTTTCTTTTTTAAAACCTTCGTTACGTAAAATGATACAGGTATATGGGGTAGCTTACCATCATTCAGGTCTTGCCCCCCTTGCAAGACTACTAATTGAAAGTTTAGTCAAACAAGGTGTTATGCGTTTTTGCACAGCAACCATGGGCCTAAGTTTAGGTATTAATTTTTCGGTAAAATCTACAGTCATAAGTGATGCAGTAAGGCCTGGGGAATCTGGATTTACCCCTTATTCTTCATCCGAAGTTTTGCAAATGACTGGTAGAGCTGGACGTAGAGGAAAAGATGTAGTTGGCTTTAGTTGTTGGTTAAACATAAATTACTACAATCGATTTGGCCAAACTAATAGAGATCGCTGTGAATCACGATTACGTAATGACCCTATCACTTTTTTAGGACTAGTAAGCCGAAGTTTTTCTTTGGGAAAAATTGAGCAGTTTTATCGAAAAAGCTTCCTTAATTTTCGCACATCGGACAAAAGTGCAAAACTTATTCGCGCTAACAGGGTAGAAAAAACCCTAAACGCCCACCCTATCCCCTGTCAATCACCTGCTTCAGAGTATGTGCTCTATCATTCTGAACAAAATTCCATCTGCTATGATTGTAAGCTAAGGAAAAACTGTCACAGATTTATTGCTGATAGTACAAGTAATATTTCACTTGCTAGTTTGCAACTTCACTTGCATTACATTGGAGCATTGAATAACGTTGACACCTTAAATCCCCTAGGAGAAATTGCTCGATATTTTCCTCAGTCAGGTGGGTTTGTTATTGCAAATATGGTTCTGCAAGGTGAGATTAATACAAATAACTTAATCGAAGCAGCCCAATTAATGGGTGCTTTTTCTCTTGCAAGATTCAAATCACCTAACGTACCAATGTCTTACCGTTTTCCATTTAAAACAGAGCCAACTGAAAAGGATATAAACTTTTTTTATCCGAGCTTTCTCTTTCCCGAGCTTTACGAAACTATGAAAGGGCAAAGAAAATCAGCGCCCCAAGTTTTTAAAGAGTTTAACCCCCTTGGAGGCTACATCGTAGACCTATGGACTCAGGGATGTGAGTGGAACGATTTATTAACAAGTTGCTCTAATGCTCAATTTGGAGCAGGAGATATCACAGGGCTTTTATACCGAACTGCCTCATATCTTCAGTCTTTATCCCAAGGAGGCCAAGGAGAGCTTTCTTTTGCTGCAAGAGATTTACGAGAATCGATACTAAAGTCACCTCTACAAATAGTCCTTTAACTTATTAATTTTAATAATTTAAGCATCCTCTTAAATTATTTTCATAAAAATTTAATAAGACATTATAAATAAATGTTTTATATATTGACAAACCCCTCCCACTAAAGTACATAGGTTCTCGGAAGCTAGTCCTCGAGAGATACAAGAATCCCCATTAGGGTTTTGGTTCAAGATATGTTGTCGAGATCAGGAGAGAAACCTGTTTGGTACGAGCATACCTAACTTTAGATATGTTCTTACTTATGTGTTTTGACCCTAATTGACTTGATATAGCTTCTGATATGAATATAGCTTTGAGCTCAGCCGCTGCATTTTACTTTTTTACCTTCCCGTGTCTGTAAACTGCAAGTACTGACTTTTCCTTAAGATCATCACTTCCCAACTAATCACTTTAGGTGGCAAGAGCTTAGAGTCCCCTCCGGGGGGCAATTACTTCAACTATTTATATCTAATTTTAACTAACAGCCTAAATTTCAAAACATTTTTTAAAAAAAATCAATATTCAGACTCTCTTCCCGATCCAAGGTATGAACAGGTACCAAAGGAAGAGACAATGCCCCCCCTAAGACAAATGTTCATACCGTTCATAAGCTTCCTTATTTTGAGCATCGAAGCTATGGGAGATGAGTACCCCTATTTATACCGTAGCGCCTATTTTTTAGGTCGAGGGGACACAGGGATTGCTTCAGCAGATAATGAAGATGCTATTTTTTACAACCCAGCAGGCATCGCCTTAGGAAAGGGCATTTACAAAGAAATTGTAATAGCAGCTCCTATGGTCGAAGTATCTCAGGATACCAGAGATGTAGTCCGAAAAGTGTCAGTTCAAGAAGAAGATCCAACAGAAACCCTGAGGGAGCACCAGGGTAGACCTCAGCATTTAGGCCTAAATGCATTCTCCGGGATCATTCTACGCAGGGCCGCAATTGGCGCATTTGGACACAGCTCAAATACTGCATTATTGTACAAAGATCCTGATAAAGGTGCATTGGAGTCAATACTTGCGGAATCTGTTGTTGATACAGGAGCAGTATTCACACTTGCCCAAAATTTTGGCAAGTCTATTTTTATTGGAATAACCTCCAAATTTTTACGCAGAAACCAAGCTTACTTTCAAGCCAATGCAACTGACAGCGAGAAACTAACAAATCTCAATTCAAGTGATCAGATATCCATGTCTGGAACAGGAACAGGAGCAGATTTAGGTTTTATTTATAAGACAGGCGGTAAAAGAACAAATTTTAGTGTCGGTTTAACAATTGCTGATGTAGGCAATACAAAATTTATTCCAGACATTGAAACCTCGTTGCCAAAATCTGAAAGAGCTTTAAAAGATATCAAACAAACAGTTAATGCCGGGATTGCTATAGAAACTGGTGCACAAAGCAGCAAATTTAGAATCCTCCTCGATGCCAGAGACCTCCTTTCCGCAACTGGACAGGACGCTACTAAACGTTTACACCTCGGAACTGAACTTAGTTTGAAGGATTTTATCGGGTTCACGGGTGGGATGAATCAAGGATATCCGACATTTGGAACATTTATAGACATTCGTTTTTTAAGAATAGATTTGGGCCTTTATGGCGAAGAAATAGGTGAGCAAGCTGGCAGCAGATCAGATACGAGATACTACTTTAAGCTTCACGCAGGGTTATAACCATGAATTATTGCAAATATGTACTTTTCGTGATGATACTAATCCTATTTAGTTGTGGCGACAATGCTTTGAAAGGTGTTTATAGCACTAACCCTGCTGAAGATGCCGTAAAGCAACTTGAAGCAAAAAACCCAGATGCTGCCATCGACATTTTAATTGATGCGTTAGGAACTGAAATCAAGCTTTTATACAGATCTGTAAGCTCTCTAGCGGCAGACGGTAATTATACCTACACACCCACTGAGTTTAGTGACCAACTGCGTAGCTTGATAAACCAGCTCATCAATCAAGATAAAGAAAACATTCCAGCTATGATTTCTGTTTTGTCAGCTGCTCATGGGCAAAAATTCGGTATCGACCCCTTCGATATAGCCCTTGCACTAGCGACGGGAAACACTGGTTCAAATTCTGAGGACAGCTCTTCTATCACTGCTTTATACCCTGTCCTTCCCGAACCCACTGATGAGAATAAGCGTGGACTCAATGAAGCTATAGCGATTCTCAATGCCTTGGACACCCTATATTATACAAATGCTGACTATTTTAAGCAGTCTCTCTTGTTCGTATCCAATATCTCATTAATTACCAAGTCCTTAGATATCGCACCAGAGGATGGGCAAATTACCGCTAATGAGATCCTCACCCTTGATACTACAGATGCTACTGAACTGCTTCAACTTGTTGAACTAGCTTACCAGGCTTCATTGAGTTCAGGTGAAAGCGGAGGTGTGGAGTCTGCAGGCTCTCGCTCAGCTTCAGCAATAACGGACTTAAAAAACGAACTAGATCAATCTGAAGGTGCAAGTGACAATGCAAAAGCGCAGGATTTTATCACAACTATTACAAATGCTAATTAGAATTTAAGATGAACGCAAAAGCAAGAGATTTTCAGCTATCGCTTCTTTCAAGAATTCCTGATTGATCGCATTATTGAAGCTAGCAAATAAAAGCCTCTTATTAGTTTCAATAATAAATGCATACTTTTGAAAGCTAAATCCTACAAAAAGACCGACTGCTTTATTGCCGGAAAGAAGGATGCTTCCTGGAGTAGCAGGAAGGTTTGCTTTATCTGCCTGCATTTGATCTGTAACACGCACAGAATAATCCACTTCAATAAGACTCGAATCATATTTCGAATCTGCTACTGTCACCTGCGTACGCCTTCTCCACAGTTCACTACTTGCCCAAACCCCTGGCAATCCATGCCCTATCCAAGTCAATGTGGAAGACTTCTGAATTGGCCTATTTATCAGATCAAAAGTCTTACTTTTACTTACAATCGACTCTCGAAAGACAACAATAGCCAAATCAAAGGCCAATGCCTTTATACTTCTTGCACCAAACTGGTTAACTGCTTGTTTGTATGCCGGATTAATAACAACCTTAATAGGCACTGAAACTATTTTTAATCTGACATCTCTTTCTTTAGAGAGGCTTTTTATTTTGACGAGAAAAATCTCATTTTGATATGAGGGTTTTGCTAAAAAGCACTGGGCAGGCGCTACCATAATATTCTTCTTTACAAAAACTCCAGTACAAAACTTTTTAAGGCTTTGATTTAAAAAAAGTTTGACACCTTCAAACTTTGGCTCATCTCCAAGTTCCCCTTCAATCACATTCAAACCATTAAAATCATCGAGGCCTGAACACTTAAGGATCCTTTTTCCACGGATGCAAGCTGGCGGGCGATATTCGCTTATTTTTCTTTGAGTTCTACATCCCCAGAAAGAGCTTAGTAGCATGAGACCAGCTGCAATCTTTACTAAACAACTCATGATGCTCCCATTGCTTGAGATGAAAGTTTAGTTTCATTGTATCACATGCTCAAACCCATAGTTGATGTCCTTGCTCGGTCATGTCCAATTTGACCCACCCAGTCATGTAAAACTGACCCACCACGGAGCCATAGGCGACGACCTTAAAAATCTCCTATCAGCTTAATATTGAATCAGCAACATTATTGAATGATTTACGATAAGAATCTC
>JBGCDR010000002.1:0-5687 GCA_045105515.1 Oligoflexales bacterium | reverse complement strand
CCCTAGAACCTAAATCTACCTCGATTTTCCTTATAACATAACTATAAGACTCTTTACATGTTGCGCGCATGGGCACCCCCAAGATCTTTTGATTTTCCGACAATTATAGCCTTTTTAGAGAAACTGGGGAAATTCGCTAAAGATTATAGTGATCTAAGCCTTACATACAAAGGCGGCGGTGTGTTTCCAATCAGGCACTAATTAGTCAAGCGTAAGAAGGAATAGGGAATTACTGTTCGAAAATTTTATTTTTGAAGAATGAACAGGCCTAGAAAGGAAGATAAAAGGTAACAGCCAATTCTTTAAATATTTGTGAGAAATTTTTTAGAAAATCGATAAGAAATCCATTTAAGTTCGCTACGCTTAGATCATTGAAATTCTGACTTTCAACCGTGAAAAAATTGAAAATTAGGCTGTAAACTAAGAATGCGGACAGAAAAAGGATGATCTTAGAAAAATGTTGACCTGCATTTTCAACATTTTTGATTAAATCACCTTGAGAAATATTTTCATAAATTAAATCGACATCATCACTTGCTGTAAGTTCTTCAGGGACATACCCCTTAATTTCAGCTTGTGATACAAGGCCGATTTCACGTTCAAATTCAGATGTACTACGGACTGTTGAGATACGCATCTCTATTTATTCCCAAACTTATTTTTCTGTAAAGGCATTATCGGCCAAAAGAGAGTAAATCTTTAGTTTTTATTATATTTAGTAATTATTACTAAAGGATATAGCTTAGTATAAACTAATAGGACTAAGACCAATAATTGAAAGGCACGGACGATGGATTCTGAAAGCTTGATCGACTCCTTGGCAAAAAAACTAGAGCCAGTGAAACCCCTTCAACCGCATTGGCAAAGAGCATTAGCATGGTCTTTGCTGTCTCATTTTTTCGTGATTATACTTGCTATTTTGATAGCTCCTTTTCGCAATGGCTTTGTTTCACAGCTTGTATCTGAACCACAGTTTATGATTGAGTTTTTGATTGGTATGTCGATTGGTCCTGCAGCAAGTTTGACTGCTTTCTATCTAGCAATTCCTTCTGAAGGAGGCTTGAAAAGGTCACGGATTATTGTCGCGCTTATGCCTATATTACTGCAAGTTCTATTCATGATCATAAGCTTTTTTCAGCCAGCATTGACACCATCAGAGGAAGGTCATCGACCATTTTGTTACTTAGAAACAGGAGCATATGGTATTGTTCCTTTTGTGGTCATGTGGTTTCAAATCAAAAAAGGCTACCCATGGCATAGAGGATGGTTAGGACTTTATCTTGCTCTTGCCTCTTTTATGCCTGCAGCAAATATCATGTACATCGCCTGTATGTACGACCCAATTCACAATCTGCTCTTCCACTTTTTACCTGCGATGATTTTAACATCAATTGCGATGCTAATAACAAATAAGTATTTAGTTCGCTAGCTAAAGAAAATTGTCAAATGGAAAGGAGTGCTAAGATTCTTTGTCGGAAAGTGTTCTCACTCTATTTCATATTTGAAATAAAATCCAGCTACATGCTTTGATGAAAAATTATTATCCGTAGCGGACAACTCAAAGTGAACTTCATTTTCTGAGGAAAGAGCCCTATTTATCTTAAAAACGTCACCATAATAGAGTGCTAGGTTTGTTCCGCGGGTGTATGTTCCTCGATAAACAAGGGATTCATCTTCAGAACTTTGACCAGGATATTGATCAAAAATTACGTAAAATACGGTCCTGCCATTTATTTCCCTGGAGAAAAACTTTTCAGCTTCAACATGAATTCTTCCCTGTTTGAGAAAAACTTTGCCTTCTCCTCTTGACGGCACAGATAATACGACATCGCGCTTTACAATGGATTGGTCCGGCAACTTATAGAAAACCTTTCCAGGAGCATCAATTGAACCTTCGGAGTAAGCATTTAAGCTAATTAACATCATAATGAAAAACGTGAGTGCATTCATAAATTACCTCATAAATGGAATGGTTGATCACAATTACTAGTACAGCTTGTTTAATATTTTGCTTGGGTCTGACGAACATTCTCCACCAATTACATTCAGATTCCCGGATCTACTTGCGTTGCACTAGCGGTAGGATTAGAAAATTGTTTCAATGAATTAGTCTAAAACAGTAAATCTATTCGTCAACCAAATTCCTTGTGCGATTCAAGTCGATTTCATCGAAACAAAGAATAAGTGACTAAAGGATTGCTTAATAGTGTTAAGGTACTTAACAGCTACCCAGACAGAGTTTAGATAATACAATGTTTATGCCTGTATTTATTAAAATAATCATAAATGATATTTTGGTATGAAAAATGCTAATTCAAATTAGTAAGCTAGTTTCTGGAAATTTTTTGGAACCTAGGGACAGTAATCCATGGAAAACATGAAGGGAAAATCTTTGATTTCAAATATATTTAAATTAATTACCAATTTATTTAGAAATAAATCTAAATTTCAGGTAGATACTAAAAATAGCACCAAACAACGTAATCAAAAAGTTTCGCGAGAATTAGCAAATCAATTTACTGCCAAGCGGCATGAGTGTTTTCAAGAGTCCCAAGAAGCATTTAAGTCAGGCGATAAAGCTAAGGCTTTTGCTCTTTCGCAAGAAGGTAAAGAATGGGGTATGAAACTAGAAGAAATGAATGCTCTTGTGGTTAAAAGCATTCTCGAACCTCAGCAATCGATAAAAACTGGAATAATTGACTTGCATGGCCTTTTTGTAAAAGAAGCCGAAGTAGCGGTAAGAGGTTTTCTAGACCACCACCTTGGCAGTCAAAAAAAGAACTTTTTGGAGATTATTACTGGTGCTGGAAATAACAGTACGATTAAAAATCAACCTGTAATTAGGCCTGCAATTGAAAAAATTCTACGGCAACGTAGCTTAAAATATGAACTTTTACCTGGTGATGGAGCTTACTTAGTTGTGTTGAAAGAGAAAGACTTGCCTAAAGCAGAGTAAATCTTCAGATGTTCACAATTTCAATATATTTACTTCTACAACCATCTAATATCATATGAATTATATATTTAAGATAAAAATAGCTCCACTTTTCTAAAAATTTGAAAGCATTGCAAAATTTATCTGTAACCTTATTCCTATTCAAAACGAATAATTAAATAGGTGTCCTGAGAATCTTATCTAAAATGTTGGAAGTATTATGAAATATCAATTAATTTTATATTTTTGTGTAACTTTAGGAGCTTGCGCTCAAAAGGATGAAAAAAGCAAAGAGAATCCTGTTTCCGATCAAAGTGATAGCTCTAGCAAATCAAGTCACTCAGAAAACATGGACCATGAGCAAAACCAAAATGCTAAGATGGCACAGAATCCTAATGCTGGTGCAGATCAAGATAATGAGGAATTGAAGTCTCTTGGCTTTGTCTATTTGGGACCTGGAAATTTTACTCAAGGTGACCATAATGGTCTATCTTTAACCAACGCTATACCTTCTCACGACGTTGCTATCAGCAAAGCCTTTTATATTCATGAGTCTGAGGTTACCTTAGGTGAATATCAACAATTTGATCCCATTGCCAAAGGAGATGTCGATTGCGCTAGTGATTCAGATTGTCCGGTTGCTTTTGTGAGTTGGAATGATGCAAACTCCTACATAGCCTGGCTTAACGAGAAAAAATCGTTAGAAGATGATTATAAATATCGCTTATGCAGTGAATCTGAATGGGAATATGCAGCGAGAGCTGGTTCTGACACCAAATGGCACAGCGGTAATGACCCAGAGTCTCTAGAGGACTTTGCTTGGTTTAATAATCCTGGGCAGATTGGTTATAAAATAAAGCAAAAGCAGCCAAATGCTTGGGGGCTTTTCGATATGCATGGAAACATGCGCGAATTAGTTGCGGATACTTGGAATTTATATGATAACGATGAAAAATTGGATCCTCTTGTAACGGGTGAAGGCCCTAAGGTATGGAAAAGCGGAAATTGGTGTCTATCTGCTGAACAAGTGAGGTCAGCAATGCGTGGGCAGATAGGAGCAGATACAAAAAGCCATGTAGTGGGTTTTCGATTATGTGCATCCCGTTAAGGTTGATTTAGACTCTAGCAATTGTTTAATAGTAAAGTGAAAAATCCTAATCGGAAATGGCTTTTCAAATATTTTAGTGAAATGAGTTTTTACCTTTTCATCCATATCATCATAGCCAGTTAGCAAGATCACCGGGCAGTCAGGACTATCTTTTTCGATCAAGAGTGCAAGTTCATATCCATCTAGGCCTGGCATTTTATAGTCTGTGATAACAAGATCCGGCTTAACTTCTTGAAAAGTATCCCAACCTATTTCGCCATTTTTGGCTTTGAAAATGGCTGTTCCCAAGTCTACAATACAGGATTCGATAAGATCTATCGTGCCTTGATTGTCATCAACAATTAATATTTTTGACATCTTTCAACCTCTCATGAACTTGCCATTGGAGTTCTTAATATGATCTTTATTCCTCGGCTTCATACTTTGG
Organism: Oligoflexales bacterium; assembly: GCA_045105515.1. GTDB lineage: Bacteria > Bdellovibrionota_B > Oligoflexia > Oligoflexales > Bog-1112 > JABSRF01. The sequence continues at coordinate 1,217 of JBGCDR010000002.1, read as the reverse complement.
TTCATCATCATCAAAAAGATCCATCAGAGTTTGATCACTGAGCATATTAGAAAAACCAATTACCTCCTTGTGACCCTCTTCTTCTAGCTCAACTAAGACTTTCACTAGTGATTCTGGCATTAAACTAGTTGGCTGGCCTTTAAGTTTCTTGGCAATAAGTTGCAATATGTGAGTATGTTGGTCCATATATATATTCTAACATTGATGACCTAAGCATTTTCATTTCTGAAAATATTTTGATTGAAATATGCGAATTTTAAGATGTTTAAAGTGCATTTATCCTGTTTTATTAGAATTTGAATATTTTGATAGAATATAAATCAAGCTAAAAAAGTTGAATTAAAAACCTGTAATTTTAGAGGGTTTAAGGAAAAAATGATATTTTGTTTGCTTTTAATGGAAAAAACTGTTTCGCGGATGCATGTCAAATTGTAAAAAATTTGGGAGGAACTGTGCCAGAAGTTAAAGGATATTGGATTCCAGATCGAGTCAATTCTCAAATTATTAAACAAAATAAGAATGTTGATATTTTTATTGTCAGGCAAGTAAAAGGCGGTGTTTCCATTCGTATTTCTGATAAATTTGCCAAGGATAAACTAAACCGTGGGAGAAACCTTTTAGCTTTTATTGGTTTATTGGCTATCGGAGTTCCTACCTCCATCATTTTCCATGAAGATATTGCGGATAAATTTCAAGATAAATTTGGCAATTTCAAGCTTGCAGTGGATAATATTGAGTCATTGCAAGGAGATTTGAAGCAATTGGTAAAAAAATATACAAAAATAAGCTCACTTTTACATCATTTGGATTTGAGACAAAAATGGGGGCGTAAATCAAGAGGACCATAATTCTAGTCTGTTATATCACTGGCAAAAATTGAGCTTGGAAGGATTAATCAATAAATAACTAGGTTTATGTTTTCTTAGTAGTGCTTCATCATCAGGTCCCAGGGCTGATTCAAATAAGATTTTTTCCAATTTTTCATTAAATAGGTCAGAAAAATTCTAAGCCGCAGTACCAAAAGTGACTAGATAAAAAAAATATAGGAAGAAAAAACTTAAAAAAAATGGCTCACTTTTATTGAAGCTCAAAAAAACCCCGTCCTGTGGGCGGGGTGCATCTAATGGTTCAACCTTGGCTGTGCCTAGAATTAAAGGCTTTGCCTGAATTTTAACCACCTGCGAGATTCCCCGTATAATTGGATTAGGCTTAATAAT
>JBGCDR010000001.1:0-4151 GCA_045105515.1 Oligoflexales bacterium | reverse complement strand
GCGCATGGGCACCCCCAAGATCTTTTGATTTTCCGACAATTATAGCCTTTTTAGAGAAACTGGGGAAATTCGCTAAAGATTATAGTGCTCTAAGCCTTACATACAAAGGCGGCGGTGTGTTTCCAATCAGGCACTATCTATCACTAATATTCTTAATTTTAAGTGAATATTCTTCTTGATCTAAGTTCTTATCTATTTGGAACCATTCTACAAACATCCGTCTAATCCTGCTGGAGATTGTATTGATTGTACATGTACATACTTTCTAAGGGGTGAAAGTCATGATAAGTATCTTGGACCCTTTATCAGTTTTGTTCTCATTTCGCTTGGACATCGATGGTATTTATTGTGTTTCCAGGGTATATAAATCCATTCGGTAACGTTAAATCTGTCCCATAAAATCTAGGTGAAAATCTTCACTATTGGCTTGCATCTACTGTAGGAGTTTCCTTGCCAGGCTTTATAAACTCTTTATATTTTTCCCGTTCTGATGCTAAGAATTTTTCTCTTGCTGCAAGATTTTTTTTATGCTGCTCAATGCCACGAACGAAACGTTTTTGGTGATGATGACTCATCTTGCTCTCACAGCTAGTACAGGCTTCACCTGCAGGGTAGCTGTGAGCATTATCTCCTTCTTTTATTTCTTCTAAACACACGTAACAGATATTTTTCTGAGATGGCTCAAGAGACTTGTCGATTGCTTTTCTTTTATCGAATACGATGCACTCACCATCCCAATGGTTTTTATCCTTCTGATCCATTGTTTTTTCGAGGTATTTGATGATACCACCTTCAAGTTGGTAAACTTTTTTGAACCCAATCTTCTTCATATAGGCAGTAGCTTTTTCGCAACGAATACCACCTGTACAAAAGGTTACTATCGTTTTTTCTTTTTGATCACCAAGTTCTTTTTCAACCCAATCTGGAAATTCATCAAAAGATTTTATATCTGGGTCGATAGCATTTCTAAAAGTACCCATTTGATACTCGTAGTCATTACGAGTGTCGACAATCAGCATATCTGTTTGTTCATCCTGCCATTTTTTAAATTCCTCTGCAGTTATATATTCACCAGTTTCCTCCAAAGGATCAACTTCTTTACGCATGGTAATAATATATTTTTTAACTTTTACAAGCATTCGCCTAAATGATTCTTTATCATAATAACTATCTTTAAATTCCAAATCAGCAAAATGTTTGTCGGCCCATAGGAATTTTTTAAATTTTTGAATGTTCTTATATGACCCTGAAACCATCGCATTCACACCTTCATGAGCAAGAATAATGGTTCCCTTCATGTCTAATTTTTTCGTTAATTCACTGAGTTTAGTTTGCAACTCTTTAGGATCTTGTATCTTTACAAATTTATAAAAACTAACAACTGTATCCTGATCTTGCTGTACCATTTCTCTACCTTACAAATTATCGTTGCATTTCCGACCAACAAAAGGCAGTAAGTGTAACATATTACGAAAGATATGATAGCTAAACTTAATAAAATTATGTGAATTTAACTAGTTAGATTGGAGCAAGAATAAGTGCTTTGATTATTTCACACCTTAATTAAAAATTCCTACAAAAATGTTGAAAGCTTACAGTCCATATCTTGTGGGAATTTCGGAGAGTGGTGCATAGCTAAGAGGCTAGAGATTACAAAAAAATGGATGACAGTCCCAATGAACAAATATTTTATAATTATGGATGGAATAAACAAGATTGAGAAGCAATATCAAATATTTTTTTCACGATGAGAAATGTTTGGTTTGGAATCTTTTTAGTTTGTGTGAATTGATGGGCAATGACCGCTAAGAGGTGGGGACCATTTTTTTGTTTAAACCGCAGTTCAACTTGGATGGCCGGCGATCTCTCGCTTTCGATAAGTAGTAGTTCAGTTTCAAGGAACACAAACTCCAGGTCATTTGATGGAAAACCTTCAGCAACTAATTAAAAATGGTTTTTTGAGGAATAGAGGCATAAAATCAATAAGTTAACTATATTTTTTAGATTGTAAATCCAGTTAGTTACCCTACAAGCCTAGCAGAATTACCAAAGATTCAATATAAACAGAACTTGAAATTAGCTGTAATATTGGATTCAATAAGAGGCTCTATAAATGAAGCGATTAGGTATTTGGTATCAGGTAACACTTCTCATAGGTGGTATTATGGTTTCATGGAGAAGCTCTCCTACCATTGCGGCGAAGACTTTCCTACAACACACCAGTGTACAGGTTTCTTCTGAAGCGTTCCTAGCAAATTATTTTGAAAATGAAGAATTGCCTCCAGTTTTATCAGCATTAGCTAGATTAGATAGTATCTATAAAATTATGAATGTGAAGCCAATGCAGGGAGGGTATTCTACCAGAGTTTTTAGCCTTATCACTATAAGTCAACGCAAGTTTGTTTTAAGAGTCTTGCCAAAACGTGATAGTTCTCAGGAATTTTCTAAAGAGATCTATGCTGCCATCGCAAATGCAAAAAAGAAAACTGGACCTAAGATTTTTTATTCTGATTCTATTAATGGTATCTTAGTGATGGAACATCTTGGTGGGCAGGTTCTTAGAGACAGTGTTTATGAGGATACCCATAATAAAATCTTTGAACTGGCTAAATTACTGAAACAGTCCCATAGTATTCCTGCATTCCAGCTTGCTCAGTATAATATCTATTCTCGTATCTATGATACACTGCGGAGCATGGGTATAAGTGTGCCAAAAAGGCTAGTAAAGCTTGTCGATGTTGTAAAAAAAATAGAGCAGGAACCAAGCCTATGGCCGCAAGTACCTTGTCATAATGATCTCAATCCAAATAATATTTTAGAGTCTCATGGTAAACTCTGGCTTATAGATTGGGAAATGGCTGGACTCAATGATCCATTTTATGATCTGGCTACCCTGGCAAATTTTATGGCTCTGAATCCGACTCAACAAAAGGAATTCCTTAAAGCATATCTTGGTGGTGAATCATCTCAGCAGCAGTTAAAGCGGTTTGCACAAATGCGGCTCGTTTCCCTCACTTTTTATGGGACCATTCTCCAAAAGATTGCTCAGGAACCTATTTTTTTTGAATTTGATCAATTAGACGAAGAGCTAGTCCCTTTAGCAAACTTATATGAGCGCAAACAAGTTTGGAATCAATTCAATGATACAAAGGCTCTTAGTCTATTCGGCTTATCTTTGTTGGCTGAAGCCGAAAAAATAGCATCTCATTTAATGTTGCAGTAATCCTAATGTAATCTTATTAGCGATTTATTTTTATCTGTATTTTAGATCCCTTAAATACGGGAATTAAAGTTTTTGGTCATTATACCGATACGAAAACTGCGGCAGGTGTTTCAAAATTCTGCCATCTAGAGGCTTTATTCAAGTATCCTGTTACTTTCTAAAAGTATCCTGTTACTAAGCATTTTGGCGAAGGCCTTATAATTAAACTTAGTTGTTTTTCACAAAGGTGTGGAATGGAATCTTCTATTACTTATGCAAAGTTCATTTTGACTACTTGTACGATGCTTTTGACAGGGTCTCTACTTGCTTTTGTCAATCAGACACCAAATCAGAGTCTGCTTAATACGGCTCCTCTTAAATCTGTACATTGGACTGCTTTGCTAAGCTCAGTTTACAATACAGACCAATTCGAAAAAATTGTCGATACAGTAAATGAATCATCAAAAAACTTCGAATCTATGGTTTCTTTACATTCAGCTGCAAGGCATAGAGTTACTTTTCTCCCCCAGGTCCATTTTATTGAATCCTTTGGACCATTGGTCGATAAGCTTGCTGCCGAATTTGAGCTAGATAAAGGTTCTAATTTTGGAGACTTTATTCACAGGAAAATCTTAGCAGCTGGTCCATTGGAGGTTAACCTTTTAGCGAGGGTATTAGAGGTATATAACTCTCAGTTAGCCATCTATGATCATTTGTCGACCACAATTCAGTCATTAGGAGACGGGGAAACCATAACTATTTTTATTGAGTCGTTACAGTACACTCAATTAGCAGAGATTAATTTGCCTACAGTAGAGTTGTCTAACAATTGATAAAACCCTTTGGTAGCTTAATTTATGTTATTTTATAGTTCCAAAGACCTGCTGCTGCGTAACCTATTTCATCACGAAGCTTATCAATTCTGACTCTTAACTTTGAAGAAGCTGCG